>JASGDC010000025.1:0-7002 GCA_047608145.1 Micrococcaceae bacterium | reverse complement strand
GCGGTTTAAGTATGTTTAAACATACTTAAACCGCACAAAAGTACTTAAGGAAAATAGTATATTTTTACCGTGATTCCTTAAAGAACTTATCTAATAGCTCTGTACACTCTTCTTCTTGCACTCCAGCAATAACTTCAACTTGATGGTTAAGTCGACGTTCGCGCAATAAATCAAATTGTGATCCAGATGCTCCAGCTTTTTCATCCCAAGCTCCAAAAACTACTTTTGGAATCCGTGCAGCCAAAATTGCCCCAGCACACATGACACAAGGTTCCAAAGTCACATAAAGTGTGCAGTCTGTAAGTCGCCAATCATTTAACTCTTTCGCTGCAGCTCTGATTGCATTAACTTCGGCATGCCCAGTAGGATCTTGAAAAGCTTCTTTAGTGTTTTTGCCAGTAGCAATTACTTTATTTTCATGCACGATAACAGCACCTACTGGCACTTCACAAGCATAGTATGCTTCCAAAGCTTGCGACAAAGCTAAATCCATAGACATAATTTAAGGGTAGCAATGTATACTGAAAAACATGAGAATTATTGAAGTAGACCACCCATTAGTGGCACATAAATTAACAGTATTGCGCGACAAGGAGACTGCATCTCCAATTTTCCGTCAGCTCACTGAAGAGCTAATGACACTTCTAGCTTACGAAGCAACTCGTGATGTACGAGTGGTAGAAAAAGAAATTGAAACTCCAGTAACTAAAACTACTGGTATCGCTTTCCAGAAACCTACTCCTCTAGTAGTCCCAATTCTGCGTGCTGGTCTTGGCATGCTTGAAGGTATGGTAAAGTTAGTACCGACTGCAGAAGTTGGTTTCTTAGGTATGGCTCGCGACGAAGAAACTCTTGAAGCTATTACTTATGCAGAGCGTCTACCACAGGATTTAACTGGCCGCCAGGTATTCATGCTAGACCCAATGCTGGCAACTGGTGGAACTCTAATCGAGGCTGTTAAATTTGCTTTCGATCGTGGTGCAGATGACGTTACTTGCATCTGTCTACTTGCAGCTCCAGAAGGTCTAAAGAAGCTAGAAAAAGCTCTTGAAAAATATGGCGATAAGATGACTATCGTACTTGGCTCAATTGATGAAAAGCTAAATGACAAGTCTTACATCGTACCTGGTCTTGGGGATGCAGGAGATCGTCTATATGGTGTCGCAGAATAAAAAACTACTTTTAATCAGGCACGCAGAAGCCGAATTCGGTTTCTTTGATGACTTTGAGCGTCCACTTAATCACTATGGACGCCTGTCATTGCCTGAAACCAAAGAATGGCTAAAAGAACAAGGCTATGTTCCTGACAAGGTATTAGTTTCTACAGCTCGTCGTACTCAAGAAACTGCAAAAGGAATTTTTGACGTACCACTAACTAGTTCTGATGCTCTTTATTATTCTTCAGTGCAGAAGATTATTGAAGAGATTGCAATGATGGATGAATCAGTTAACTGTTTAGCAGTAGTGGGACACATGTCTGTTATTGGCGCTATTGCACATCGTTTTGATCCAGATGCACATTTCAATGTGCCGCCACTGGGTATCAATGTGCTTGAAGTTTATTGTGACTGGCATGAGTTTGTTAATAACCCTGATACTAAATTCTTAGAATTTCATAAACCAAGCGAATAGCTGTTATCGCAAAACTAATGCATCATATTAACGACTATGAAGATTTAAGAATTCAAAATACTAAGCAGAAAATTTTTGATGCCTTAACTAGATTGCTTAAAACTACTAGTTTCAGCAAAATCTCAGTTTCTGACATTGCTAATGAAGCTCAAATAAGCCGTGGAGCTTTCTATCATAATTTTAATGACAAATACCAATTAGTAGAAAGCTATATGAAAAATGCAGCAGGTCATATCTATAGTAAAATTCAGACAACTAACACTGATACCACTGATGTTAAGTCCTTCATTGAGAGCATCTTAAAAGTTCATAGCACTGAAAGCGATCTACTTGGCGCTTTATTAAGTGATAATGGCACTTTGGAAGTTCATCATAAGGTCAGAGACACCATAAAGAATATGATTAAGGCTAAACTACTGCCAAAGCATGATTTTGGCACCGCTTCCGAATTAGAAAAAGACTACCTGACTGTTTTCATCTCAAATGCAATTTTTGGCGTTCTGCAACGTTGGTTATCGAATGGTAGACAAGAAACTCCAGAAGAAGTTGCTGAGATAATCGTAAAAATTATCCCTGCTCAATTACTACGAATTGTCTATCCTTCTACATATAAATAGAAACCTCAGTTTAACTAATAACTTTAGCTTTTTGTCCAAGTTTTCTTAGTGACTCAAGATTAGTCTTTTCAAAAATTTTAAGTTGCTGAATAGCTTGTTGGTTTAACAGTTCCAACCGTTTAGGTTGTGGCACATTTGCTTGAATTAAAGTTGCGTTATAGTTTTCTAAATTTACTAAAACTACTAATTGGTTTAACGTCGCATAATCCCAAATATTACCTGTTTTGCTCTTATTTTCGTCATGCCATTGTTGAGCAGTCTTTCCAAATAGTGCAACATTTAACACATCTGCTTCAGAAGCATAAGTAAAGGCAATTTGAGATTTAGTCAGTTCTTTCGTAACGAGATTATTTTTAACTGCTTCAGTGTGAACTTTATAGTTTATCTTTGCCAACTCTCTATTCAGATTCCAATTCAAAGATAGTCTATTGCTTTCATCTTGCTTGAGACGTTTGTAGTCCTTGATTATGTACAACTTGAATTCTGCAGAAATCCACGAAGCAAATTCAAACGCAATGTCTGGATGAGCAAATGTGCCACCATAACGACCAGACTTAGAAGTCATTCCAATAGCTCTCGTATTTTCAATCCATCTTTTTGGGGATAGAGTAAAGGCATTATAACTAGCTTCTTTTTAAACCCCTCGAATTCGAGGGGTTTAAAATCTGGGTTATGAATCTGCTACCATAAACCTAAAAATTCAAGAGTATCCATATTCCTAATCCAATTAGCTACAACACTATTTGGATTTTTACTCTTGTAACGAGCAATGTCAGTAAGGGAAATATATTCTTCTTCAGGGCCATCTAGATAGATAGAAATATCTATTCCTTTTGCCTGAATGATTTCTTTTGTTTGTTTTGTGGTTCTCATAGCAAAATCATAGCTATGCAGCTAGCAACAAAATGAACGCAACCCCCAGCACCGCAAATACTAGGTTATTTTCAGCGTACTTCTACAATTTCCGTCATAAGTTACGAGAATTTTGTTATATCTATTCAAATCAAAAGCTTTAGATCAAGCAGTTTTTCGCCTTAACGTTAATCCTGCAACGATTAGTGCAATCACAATTACAATTGTTACACCCAACACATCATTCCACGCATCTTGTGTCATGCTGGTATGAGTAGAAATTTGGTTAAGTGCATCTAACGAATACCTTAATGGCATTATCTTAGATAACGTCTGCATCCAGTTTGCCATTGAATCAATTGGCGCAAGTACTCCTGCTAGAAGTAACTGGGGCAAAATCACAACCGGCATAAATTGAATGGCTTGAAATTCAGTCTTAGCAAATGCCGAAAAGAACAGCCCTAATGCTACGCCAAGCAATGCATTCATTACTGCAATTCCAATAACTGATATTTGTGAACCTTGAATGTCAATATCTAAAACATAGTAAGTATAAGTAGTGGTGATAAGTGCTTGAATTATTGCCATTAAACCAAAAGCAATTGCATAGCCAAAAATTAACTCAGCTGGCTTTATTGGAGTAGTAAATAGCCGCTCTAAAGTCCCCCCAGTACGTTCGCGCAACATGATAATTGAAGTTATCAAAAACATAATTAACAATGGAAAGAATCCTAGGAATGGTAACGCAAACATATCAAAGGTATTTGGTTTACCTGGATAAGTTGGTTCGTTAGAAAACATGTACTTCAATAAAGTTAGCAACACTAATGGCATCACTAGCATCAAGGCAATGCTTCGTGGATCATTTTTAAGTTGAATGAGAGCACGTTTCGCAGTAGTTAGTGTCCGTTTCATTTAACTTTCTCCTTCTAAATCAGAGCAAGGAAGGCATCTTCCATATTATCTTTACCTGTTTCTTGTAAAATTTCAGTTGGGCTTGCTTGTTTAAGTAAATGCCCTTCACGCATTAGCAATAAATCATCACAATGTTTTGCTTCATCCATCACATGACTTGAAACTAGCAGCGTAACTCCCTGTTCCTTTAGGGAAATAAATAGCTTCCATAACTGGACACGTAACACTGGATCTAAGCCTACAGTCGGTTCGTCCATAATCAATAGCTCTGGATTAGCCACTAAGGCACTTGCTAGGGAAACTCGATTTCGTTGCCCTCCAGAGAGTGAACCAACCAACTGTTTCCGTTGGTCTACCAGACCAACATATTCCAAAACTCGTTTAATTTCACTTTTTGGAGCTCCATAAAGCTCCGCAAAATATTTAATGTTATCTTCCACTGTTAAATCAACATAAACACTTGCTTCTTGTGAAACATAGCTGGTCTTAGCTCGAAGTTTATTATCATCAACATCGAGACCTAAGATTCTAATCTTGCCCGCTTTAATTTTCTGCAAGCCTAAAAGTGAACGCATCAATGTAGTCTTGCCACAACCAGATGGACCAAGTAGTCCCAAAATCTTGCCTTTTGTATGAGTAAAGCTAATATCGTCAAGTACCGTATTCTTGCCTTTAACTACATTTAAGCCAGCTACTTCAATCGCTGGGTTTGCCACTTCGCACCCCTTCTTTCAATAAAACTTTCAGTATTTACTTCGAAGTCTACGTCAAATAAAGAACATAAACTATTGAAAAATCTAGTTAATAAACAGAATACGGAAACTGTGCAAGAAAATATGAACTACTAAATAGTTATGCAAACTTCTTCAAACATTTTTACTCTTCCATACTTAGCTGAGCTAAATGATCACTGATCATCTCAATACTTGGCTCTAAAACTTTAGCTCTACCCTCAGAAACTTCTTCAAAATGTGGTCTAACGAAATCTGTAATAAATCCTTCTTGGTTTTCAGCTGCCAACAAATCTTGAAACATTTGATTATATTCTTTGCTTTTAATCTTATTAAAACAAGCAAGTAATTTATCAATCTCAGTTTCAGTAAACATGTATTCATAAATTAGGTTAAGCACCACCGCGTTATACATTCTGGTCAGAATGTTTGTATCGTCTTCATACACTCTGTTACCTATAGTTCTGATAAATTTATCAATATATAAACCAATAGCTGTACCAATAGTAAAAGCAATTATTCCACGTTCAGCAGTAGAGAGATTGATCCCAAATAATGAGCTAATCTTTCCAGCGGTAATATAACCAAGCACACAACCACCACCATAAGCTAATGAAGCCCCAATTATCGATGTTATATTCTTCGTATATTGTGCTTTAGAAATCTTGTTATTAAACAGATTAAACGTGTCCGAAATCGAAAAAAGAAACGAAGTAACTACTGAAAAGATAAAGTTACTCTTAAATACATTAGTAAAGTGCCTAGCGCCAGCCATCTTAACTACATGACCTCTGCGTCCTAATGTTTGTAATCCACCAGCAACTTTTTGTGCAGCTGAAGAACTTGCTGACTCAAAAGTATATTGTGCAGTAGCTAAGGTCTTGCTTCCCATTACATTTGCAGTAGCTCTAGCTTGCAAAACGTGATCAAAATATGCCAAACCAAAAACTTGCAACCCTGTTTCAATTGCCAAATCCATTGCTTGATGCTTATCCTTAGTTTTAGCAAGAGCAATGGTATAACTCAACAAAAAAGATATTCCCAAAGGAAAATCACAACGAATACTATGAGTATCATAATCGTATTCTAAGGACTCATAAATACCAGATTTAGTAAGAAGTTTTACTTGGTCAAAGGTGACTTTACTCTTGCGAATATACTTAATAGCGTCGTCCGAATTCACAATATTTGAAACTTTTCCTTCAATAATCAACTTCTTAAATACTCTGACTATTTCTAGATACTGATCTGCTGGCACTTCCACATCAACAAGGTTACTGTCCTCACGAAACTTAAATACCCCTTTATCTGTGAGGCAAGCAGCTAAAGTTTTTTGAGCTGTGGAGTGAAAAACTGTATGAATCCGAATTTTATCAATGTCTTTTTCTGCAAGTGTAGTATTTAAAACCTGCACATTTTCATCATCGGTATTATTTTTTACACTAGTAATTTTGGCTATTTCAGATTCATAACAGTAAAAGAACTTAGCTACAGTTTTCGAATTTGTGACTAAAACTTTTGTAGCGTTATAGTAAAGCTCTGTACCAGCATCAGTAAGTTTAACTTTGAAATCTTTAGCCTCAAAATATTCCCATTTTAATAACTGATAGATAGCCTTTTGCTTAGCTTTACAAGCGTGCTGTTTATTATGGTTAATTAGTGTATCTTTGTCAGCTTTAATTAATAACGCTTTATCGGTTATTAAAAACCCACTGTTATGTCTACCAAAATTGATATTAGCCCATAGAATCTGATATTCATTTGGCACTGGAAAAGTATCTTTAATTCGCTTTATATTTCGCGCATCAAGTACTACGTTGCTCGGGCCTAGCCGATTAACTACGTTATGAAGTACTTGAACATCCATGATTCATTTCTTTTCCCAGATAGCAAATTATACCTACTACTTTATTTAACATAAACCACATATCTAGAATAATAGATATATTTTGAATACCATAAAGCGGACAGGTAATGCATTACCTGTCCGCTTTATCTTTACTATGTAGCTTATAAGTTATGAATGAAATTCAATATGACCTTACATTTCGAAAATCTCTACCAAAATATTACATAGCTAAAGAGCCAAGAAAAGTTAATGCCTACACATATTTACTGCAATACCAATAAAAATGACTTATAGGAAAATATGTGTTGTTAGAATTTTTGTTTGGTGTTGTTTTTGTTGGGGGTTAGGCCTTGTTTGTTAGCTTTTAAAGTTAGCTTATGGGTTTTAAACAATATTCTGCTTGGTG
>JASGDC010000024.1:0-18532 GCA_047608145.1 Micrococcaceae bacterium | reverse complement strand
GCACGCACCAAAACTTTTTCAAGGACTTCTTCTGCTTCATCCCTAAAAGATAAAGCAACACCCTAAACACCCTATGAAAACAAAGACCAAAAGCACTCTGCTATCCACTATTTATAGCCTATAAGTCACTATTTTATTAACGTTCTTTGTATATCGAATCTATAGCGAAAGGACTTTAAAAGAGTTATTAAAGAGTGTATTTATTCTACTAATACACATGGTATTTGTTATGGTTCAAGCATTGTAAGGGACGCATTTAACGGGGGGGGGGGCTGTATATATTTTAGGAACTCTTGCTATTGGTGTATTACATGGATTTACCAGCAAAATCATGGGCTATTTTGCTGTGCGGTAATTTAATAACCTGAGATATTGCCCAGAGTTTCTTCAATAAAATATCTTATGTGTTTATTTCAATTTTTCTGAGTTTAATAAATAAATGGTTAATTAATGAAGCATAGTAAGGGTTTATTACTCTTTGGCTTCCTACAGAACTTAATTAAAATTTTATGTGAATTCTCAGCATATAGCTATATTCTCAGTTTCTTCATTCGTTTCATTCAGTAATCATTTTTAAACTGGTCAGATAGTTCAAACTTCGAGGAGGGTCTTATGAATGTTATTAAACGTGGTATATCAAGTACTTTTAGGAATAAGGTGCGCAGTTCATCTGTCATTGCTATCTTATCCTTAGCAATTGCTTTAGCACTTTCAATGTTAGTGGCAAATCAAGCAGTTGCCCAAAAAGTAAAAGATCTCAAAGCCAGTGTAGGTACAGATATTAGTGTCTCTGCTGCTGGCTCAGGTGGACCAGGCGGTTTCGGTGGTGGAACTACCAAACTAAATGACACGATGCTCAATGAAATAAAGCAAGTATCTAATGTATCAACAGCTAATGGGATACTTAGTCTTGAGCTACAGAATAACAGTGATACCCAGAGTAGTGCCCGTCCTGGACAAGAAAATAGTTCTGGAAAAACTAACTTAGAGTCTGCAGTGCAGGGAATGTCACCGCAGGAAAATTCTGATGACCAGCAAAGTTCTGGTAGTCAAGGAAGTGGTAACCAGCAGGAATCATCTGGAGGTGCTATGAGTAATTTCACTCCTCCAATTTCTATGACCGGTATTGCAAGCAATAAAGATAGTTCTAACAAGACAATCAATTTAAGTTCTGGCAGTCAACTTTCAAACTTTGACTCTAGTTCAACGGAAGCGTTGGTTGGTAAGACTGTAGCCGAAAAGAACAGTCTCAAAGTAGGTTCAACTTTTGAAGCCTTCAACCGTACTTGGACTGTTAAAGGTATCTATAACGATACGTCTTCACAGTTTAATAACAACGGTATTTATGTGCCAGTGAAAGCTGCACAAGCAGTTTCTGCCCAAGCAAGTACTTATAGTGAAATTTACGTAACTGCAGATAGTATGGATAATGTTGACACTGTGAAATCAGCAATTCAAAGTAAACTAGGTACCGACAAAGTTGATGTCTCAACTGGCTCTAGTCAGCTAGAAACAACTACTGACTCACTAAAGAGTGTGCAGAAGATTTCACTTATTGCATTCTTAGCAACACTTGGTGCAGTAGCATTGTTTATATTACTAATGATGGTGCTTATTGTTAAGGAACGTACAAAAGAAATTGGCGTATTGAAAGCTATTGGTGCTTCTACTTCGAAAATTTCTACACAATTCATGACAGAAGCTGTTACCTTAGTCTCTATCGCAGCAGTTATTGGTACGTTGTTGAGTCTCTTGATAAGTAAACCAATTACTAACTCTCTGGTTAGTCAACAATCCTCTAGCGGTGGCTCAGGTGGTGGACCTGGTGGTGCAGGTGGGCCAGGAGGTGGCGGTATGCCAGGAATGATGGAAATGAGTGCATCTGTTAGTCAGATAAGCACTACATTCACATGGCAAATCTTGCTTTTCGGTGCTTTGGGAGTGCTTGCTACTGCCATTATTGGCGCGGGAGCAGCTAGTTACTTTAGTTCGAAAATTCGTCCTATCGAAGCTTTGAAAGGAGCCTAAATGTTAAACGTAAAAGATCTTAAAAAAGAGTTCTCATCTGGAGATGGAACAATTACTCCAATAAATGGTGTAAGTTTTCAGATTGATCAAGGTACTTTTGCAGCTATCGTAGGAAAGAGTGGCTCAGGAAAATCAACGTTACTCTCTTTGCTAGGAGCGCTTGATACCCCAACTTCTGGCACGATAACAGTAAATGATACTCGTGTCGATCAGCTACGCAACAATGCTGCCACTAAGTATCGTCGTGATGAGGTTGGCTTCGTTTTTCAATCATACAATCTGATTCCTGGTCTCACTGCATTGCAAAATGTGATGTTACCTCTGGAATTTGCAGGCAAAAGTGATGAAGAACAACTTACTCGAGCGAAAGAGTTGCTTGATGATGTTGGTTTAACGGGAGAATCTCAAAGTCGGATTGCTAACAAAATGTCTGGTGGTGAACAGCAGCGTGTGGCTATCGCACGCGCATTAGCTAACAACCCTAAATTGGTACTTGCTGATGAACCAACTGGAAATCTTGATGAAGCAACTGGAGAGCTTATTGTGGATTTGCTTCGCAAAATCGCTAAAGAACATGACACCACTATAATCATCGTAACTCATGATCTTGATCTTGCTCGTGAGACAGATCAACTACTGGTATTGCAAAACGGTGAACTTTTTGGATCTCAAAATGAGAGTGGAGATGATGCTTTGCAAAATATCTCAGCACAAAGTTCTTCTTCTCTACAAAGCGAGTTAGAAAGAGCCCAAGCCGTAATCAAAGAAATGGAGACCAAATTAAACAGTAAGTAATTACAAAGCATTTTTACTTTGTGCGCCCATTACCGATATTTATTTGGAAGTGGGCGCACTTTTCAATTTAAAAGATTAACTAGAATTTTTCGCTAGCTGAAGAACGGCTACGTTTTAGTGCGTAGCTTTTATTGGTTTCAGTGTCAGGATTATGGTGCTTATGTTCACGATTGTTAGTAGTTTCTTTTGTAATTTCTCTAGCAAATACTTGACCACCACTTTCAAGCATAGCTTTTTTCCACGGTAATACCCCTTCAATCTCAATCTGTATTGACAGACTCAATACAGTTCGAATGATAACTATAATACCAAGCACTAGAGCATCATTAAGCGTAGGTGTCATCATGGTGCGGATAAGATCTGCTGCTACGAGAACTTCTAAGCCAAGTAGGATTGAGGAGCCAATCAATTTACGTAGTAATTGGAAAGCAGTAGGACCGCCTCGCCCTTGAGATAATGCTAGAAGTGAAAAGATTATGGCAATAATAAAGCCGATAACCATTGTTATTGCACCGAGAGATTCAAGCGTAGTTACGATAGTTTCGATTAGTGAATCGATGATTATTTCCTATCTACTAAAATAATTATAAAAGTTAGTCTAAGTCTACAGTAATTAATTATTGTAGGCATCGACAAAGGGATCGAATTTCCTAGGAATGACAATGAACGCTGACCTATTTGGCATTCCGATACGCTTAGTGAATTACATTTACTCAATTTTCCCAATTATTGCTGCATCGTATCTTGCCGCACGGTTAGAGCCACTTTTGGAAAAATATGTGCCATATAACATTGCAGATGATTTTTAACCCATCGATTGAGGTATTTGCAGTAAGTGCTGTGGTATTCCTATTTGTTGGCCCCAATAATTAGCGCAATTAGTTCTAGAATTGCTGGATTCTTGATGTTCCTATACCATGCAAGTCCTGCTATTGCAGGTTTAATTATTTGCGGCTTCTATCAGTATCTAGTAATCTTTGGTTTGCATTGGGTAGTAATCCCAATTGTTACTAGTCAGATTTCAATCAATGGTAGTTCGCCATTAAACGCGATTATTTCTGCTTCAATGCCTGGTCAAGTTGGGGTAGTAATGGCTATCTTCTTTAAGACAAAAATGATGCGTGTTAAAGATTTAACTGGTGCTGCCACAATATCTGCACTTTGTGGAGTAACTGAGCCAGAGTTATATGGTGCTAACTTTGAAGTATGGTCGCGCATTCATAACTGGTTGTGTGTGGGCTGCTGTTGGTGTTTTCCTAACAGGCTTACTATATGTAAACATGTGGGGTTTCACTGTTTCACTAATTGTTTCACTTCGTTTGTTAATCCGAAGGGCCTAGACGGTATTTTCTATTGCTTCTTCAAAAGTTAAACAAAAGCTAAACGTTTTTTCTTAGTAAAAGGGCAAGAGAAACATTTTGAGTAAAGCAATGCCATAAACGATGTGTTTTTACTTGGGTGCTTTTGTGTGAACAATATCAAGGAAAATAAAAACTCTATCGCAATATTGAAACTATCACGATAGGATCTTTGATAATATTTATCTAAATCATAATGCCTAGCAGTGCAATGACCCCGATACTGCAAATTATATTTGCAAATAGGAATGTTATACGGTTATTTATTGAGATTTCAGGGATTAGGAATGATGTGGAAATCACAGTACTGAAAGTGGTAAAACCACCACAAAAACCAGTAGTAATTGCCGAAATCCAAAGATTTCCTAGCGATGAGTAAGTTGCAACTAAGAATAATGCAGAGCCTAATACGTTAATCCCTAATATAGCCCATGGTAAGTTAGTTCGCTTGATGTCCATGACAAGTTCGCTGATGATATATCGTGCTAAAGCACCAAGGCTGCCGAAAGTTCCAATTAATAGAGTAGTTATTGCAAAACTCATATAATATATTTCCTTCCAGCTAGTTTGCGGCCAAGAAGGGCAAGTGCAGCACCACCGATAACACTAATTGCAATGTACAGTATGCTAACCAGTACATGTCCAGTAGCCATTGCAAAATAGTTTTCAAATGCGAAAGCACTCATTGTAGTAAGGGCACCGCAGAATCCCATTGAAAGAATCAATTTAATTTCATTACCTGCACTTAGCCAATAACCAATTAGGTAGCAGCCAAGTAGGTTAGAAAATAAAGTGCCCCAAGGTAAAAATCCTTGTGGAAATAGAGTTTCAAACATGAAACGTAAAGCGGTGCCTGCGAAACCACCAACTAATACAAAAAGGATATTTCGTGGTATCAAATAAGTTTTATCCATAATGACCCCCATTATAACCATTAAGGTAAAATGAATGCATGAGTGCAGGACATGAACATTCACACGTAGTAGCAGATAACCGCAAGGTTCTAATTGTGGTACTAAGTATTACTTTTTCTATTTTCTTGGTAGAAGTAATTGGTGTCGTAATGACAGATTCGTTGGCATTGATAGCTGACGCTGGCCATATGTTAGTTGACAGTTTAGGGCTAATGATGGCTCTAATTACGGCATTTTTAGTGCATAAAGAAGCTACTAACAAACACACTTGGGGCTTGCGGCGCGCAGAAGTCATTTCAGCGATGGGGCAAGCATTGGTACTGTTAGGTGTTGGTTTATACATCTTGGTAGAAGGTATTCGTAGGTTTTATGAACCAGTAGAATTACCTTCAAACTTAATGCTCTATTTTGGTGCATTTGGTTTATTGGCAAACTTACTCTCTTTTGTAATTTTAGTGCGCTCTTCTGGTGATAATTTCAATATCAGGGCAGCTTCGCTAGAAGTTCTTAATGATGCCTTGGGTTCAGTAGCTGTAATTGTGGCAGCTATTGTAATTAAAATAACTGGCTGGTATCAAGCTGATGCATTAGTTTCGATTTTGATTGGTATGTTAATTTTGCCGCGCACAATAAAACTGTTACGCGATACAATGTCGGTATTGTTAGAAGCAACTCCAACTGGACTAGATTTAACACAAGTTAAAAAGCATATTTTACGTCAAGACCATGTGACAGATATTCATGATATACATGCTAGCCAGATTGATAGTGCATTGCCAGTATTGACAGCTCATGTGGTCCTAGACGATGAATGTTTAAGTGATAAAGAACATTATGATTTCCACTTAAAGAAACTTCGTGATTGTTTAACTGGGCATTTTGATATTTCAGTGGAACACACTACTTTCCAGCTTGAATCACAGGAGTTTGCTAGTGATAAATGCAAACACTTAGTAGTCTAATTTTCAGCTAATACTCAGCAAATCAAGGGGAAAGTTTTGGCTTAGCTGTCAAGCTAGCCACTATCTTTATAATTTTTTCCTAGATATAATGGATTAAAACACACCTTTAAGGAGTAAAACGACAAGACATGGCTAATCCAATCTTTTCACATAACAAGACTTTCTCTGGTAATCAGCCGACGAATCAACCAATGCCTGATATCCGGCAGTTTGAGGATATGTATCAAGCGCCTAGCGCTACACCTCAGCAAATGCGTCGAATGACTTATGACGATGTAATCATGAAGTCATTGATTAGCTTTGCGACTGTAGTTGTAGGTGCAGTAGTAGGCTGGATGATTCCAGCACTTAGCACAATCGGTATGATTGTAGGTGTCGGTTTAGGCCTATACCTTGGTTTTTCTGGTAAAAATAGTAAGCAGCTAATTCTGACTTATGCTGCTGCGCAAGGTCTATTCGTGGGTGGATTTACTCACATTCTAGAGACAATGTATCCAGGTATTGCAGTACAAGCAATTTTGGGTACATTCGCAGTATTCGTAGCTTCATTCATGCTATATAAGTCAGGCAGGTTCCATTCTAGCCCTAAGTTCCAACGTATGCTTAGCATTGCGATGTTTGCACTGTTCATTTTCAGTATGCTTAACATCCTATTGATGCTAACTGGGGTAACTCAAGGCTCATTCGGTATGTACAGCGCAGCAATTCCAGGTACTAGCATTCCGTTTGGTTTGGTGCTTGGGCCATTGGCTATCTTGCTAGGTGCATACTCACTAGTTAACGATTTTCAGTCTGTTGATGACGGTGTTCGTAATGGTGCACCTGCTGAAATGGCGTGGACTGCAGCTTTCGGTATCACAATGACAATGCTTTGGTTGTATGTCGAGATTTTGCGTTTAATCGCAATCATCCGACAAGGCGACAATAATTAATAATCCCAATCATGAAAATAGCGGCTGATAGCCGCTATTTTCATGATTAAAATCCTTAGCCCTCAATTAGCATTGATTAGTAAAATTAGAGTGAATATTAACTCTAAAAGTAAAAATTCGTGCTAATCTCGCACGGTCTTTCGGGATACTAGCCTAACTTATGTGCACCTTTTCCAGCAGTCACGGTAAAGATGTTAGGAGTCTTGTAGTCTGCCTTTTCGAAAGCTTTCTTAATGGCCTCAGAGATTTTATCAATATCAGAGTTCTTAACTACCGCAATTGCTGAACCTCCGAAACCACCACCAGTCATTCGGGCACCGATGGCACCACTTTGCTGTGCAGTTTCAACTGCTAAATCTAATTCTGGACAAGATATTTCAAAAACATCACGCATTGAAACATGTGATTCATCTAGTAATTTACCAATATCTTCAATAGTGCCGTCTTCTAAAGTTTTAATAGTGTTTAGTACTCGTTCATTTTCAGTGACTATATGATGTAACCGTTTGTATGTTTCTTCATCAAGCTTTTCTTTGGCTTCTGTCAATTCAGATGCATCAATGTCGCGTAAACTTGGAACCTTAAGAATTTTTGCTGCTTTATCGCATGAATTTTTACGCTGAGTGTAACCTTGTCCATCAGCGAGGGCATGTTTCACTTTAGTATCAATTACTAAAATACTTACCTGAGCCTTATCTAGATTCAACGGCACTAAGTCAGTATCTAGAGAGCGGCAGTCTAGGTACAGTGCATGGTCCTTTTTGCCAAGTAGGGAAGCAGACTGATCCATAATTCCAGTGGGAGCTCCTGCTACTTCGTTTTCAGCTTTCTGGCAGTATGTAGCAAGCAATTTACGTGAAATATCTAAATCTAATAAATCTCTAACCGCTAAAGCAACAGAGCATTCAACTGCGGCTGAAGAAGAAAGTCCACTGCCGATAGGCACATCAGTAGTAAGGAAAATACGCATACCTGGAATCTCATGCCCAGCTTCTTTCAAAGCCCAAAGCACTCCAAGTGGATAAGACGACCAGTCTTCAATTTCGGATTTGTTAAGTTTAGTGTTGTTTTTTGCGGTTTTTATTGACCCATCGTCAAATAGTGAAGCAACTTCAATAGTGTCATCATCACTTAAAGCTATTGCACAATGCGTTGTTCGGTCAATCGCAAATGGGAATACGAAACCTTCATTATAGTCAGTGTGTTCACCGATTAGGTTAACTCTCCCTGGTGCAGCCCATACGCCGGCAGGTTTCATATTGAATTGTTTTTCAAAATAAGTAGTAGTGTTTGCATTATGTTCTTTGGTATTCATTTATTTTGCCTTTCTAAGTCGTTCAGCTGTCTCTTCTGGCAAAACATCAGCAATAAATGCTCCCATAGCGGCTTCTGAGCCAGCTAAGAACTTCAACTTATCTTCATCGCGTCGTGGAGAAATAATTTGGAGGTGTAACCAGGTGAGCTCAGGGTCTTCATTGACTGGAGCTTGATGCCAGGCTGAGATGTATGCCGTGTTATCTGAATATAATGCATCAACACGTTCCAATGCATCTTTGTAAATTTCAGCTAATTCTTTTACTTCTTCTTGTGGGAGCTGACCAAGAGTCGCATATTGTTTATGTGACACAATATGAATCTCAATTGGCATGCGAGCAGCAAATGGTACGAAACTTGTGAAGTATTTACCTTTACTGATAATACGAGTTTCGTCTTCATGTTCACGTTCTAGCGAACTTTTTACTGGATGTTTCCCATCATTTTTAAGAGCTTTTTTGGCAGTTTCTAGCATAAGTTTTGTGGTAGGAGTCACGTAAGGATAGCCATAGATTTGTCCATGAGGATGGTCCAGTGTTACTCCGATAGCTTGACCACGATTCTCAAAAACAAAAACTTGTTCAATGCCATCAATTTTTGAAAGGTTTTTTGTGCGATCTGCCCATACATTGATAATGTTTTCAATTCTATTTAGAGGTAACTCAGCCAAACTACCTTCATGTTCTGAATTATAAGCAACTACTTCACAACGACCGAAAGCTGGGCGAATAATATCGTGAGAGCTGCATTCATTCGCTTCGGTACTTTGGAAGCTTGGGAATCGGTTTTCAAATACTACGACGTCGTAGTCTGAAGTTGGAATTTCAGTTTCAAATTCTGATGTGGTCGGACATAATGGGCATTCACTACTTTTAGGAAGGAGTGTCCTAGTTTGGCGATGAGACGCGAAACTAATCCATTCATCACGCAAGGCATCATAGCGCATTTTGCCAGTTGTTGGGCGTCCAATATTTTTTCGAGTGTCAGTTATTTCCCGATTTTTTCCAGATTCGTCATCGTAAAAGAAAATATCGCGACCGTCAGAAAGCTTTGCTTTAGTTATATTCATAATCTAATTGTAGCTATTTAATAAACAGCGGGTAGTTAAAACACTGTGCTCGCAACGAATATACCTAATCGTATGTAGCCTGAATTCCTGTGATTGTCACTAGCTACTAACGTTTTACTTCTTTCAAATTTTGTTCATCATTCGTAATTAGCAATCTAAACTTTCTGTGTTAACTTTAATCTGGCTACCATCAAAACCTTTAATGACTTCGACTTGATATGGAATAGTTGCTTTCATCTCATCAACATGGCTAATCATACATAAGGTTCTTCCTTCTTGACGAATATCATCAAGTGTACCTAAGACATTTTGCAAAGTTTCAGTATCCAATGAGCCAAAGCCTTCATCAATAAACAAGGTATCCAAATCTGCGCCACCTGCTTCATGCCGGATAACATCGTTAAGACCAAGAGCCAAGCTTAAAGCTGCCATAAAGCTCTCGCCACCTGAGAGGCTGACAGTTTGGCGTTTCTCATTGTTGTAAGTATCTAAAATTTCAACACCAAGACCTCGCTTATTCCCAGTACCTTTTTCGACCTCATCAGTGTATCGGAATTCATATCGACCTGACATCTGCTTAAGGTGCTTACTAGCTTCTATCGTGACGCGCTGCAGTCTTGCAGCCAAAACATAAGTTAGCAATTCCATCTTTTTAAGGTTGCTCTTCCCAAGACCTGCTACAGTTTCAGCTAATTCTTGGAATACCACTGCACGATTAATAGCATCTTCATTTTTGTCTTTAGTGCTCTTATAAGCTTGCTTGTACTCTTCGATACTGTGCGATATTGAAGCAATCAGTTTCTCATCACTAGCGGTTTCGCTAAGCCGTTTTTTAGCTTCAACTATTTCCAATGTAAGCTGTTCAAGTTCTTCTTCAGACGGAAGTTCAACACCTTTATCAACTTCTTTTTTGGCTTTCTCGTATTCTTCACTCTTTAATGCTTGTTCAAGAAGAGTTTCTTTCCTCTCAAAAGCTTTAATTTCAGTTTCGTGTTGTTGCTTAACCTCATCATCAAGAGCAGCTGCTTGTGCTTCTTCTAGGGTTTCAAAACAAGAAACTTCCAGTTTTTGAGTGAATTCAGCTTTAGTATTTTTCACGTTCTCTACAGCATGAACCTTATCAGATTTCAGTTTTACGAGTTTATTAAGTATCTCAATTCGCTGCTGTTTCTCTTTTAACAGCAAATCAATATCTTTACCTTGAGTATCTTGTTTGAACTCCTCAACCATTTTTTCTTTGTCAGTAATAAGTTCTTTCAAGCTCTGAGCAAAATCTTCTTTCTGTTCTGGATAGCTGGTTTCAAGGTCTTTTAAGTCTCGCTGGAGCTCTATTTGTCGCTGTTCATAATCTTTTTCTAATTTCACAGCAGCCTGAGCAAAATCTTCTTTCTGTCCTGCATAGCTGGAGTCAAGATTTTTCAAACCCTGCTCCAAATCTTTTAAGCCTTGTAGGAGCTCTATTTGTCGCTGTTCATAATCTTTTTCTAATTTCACAGCAGCCTGAGCATATTTAGATTTGTTTTGCTTCTGCTCTTTCTTAAGATTAAGGATGTTCTGTTGAAACGTTTGTTTCTTTTCCTCAAATAGCTCTTTGGAAGCAACTGGTTTTTCCTTAGATTTTGTAACTTCAGATTCAGCCTTACTGATATTTTTAACAAACTTTTCTAGTGCTTGTTCGGCTTCAGCTATATCTTTATCCGTGACTTTTTCTGAACCATCATAAGTGGCAAGTTCAGGGTGTTCTAAACTACCACATGTAGGACAAGGTTTACCATCTTCAAGATCTTCTGCTAACGATGCTGCTGCTTGCTCACGTTGAAGAGCTCGTAAACCATCAACCTTTTTCACTTCTTTAGCATGTTTTTTAGTATGCGCTGCTACTTCCTTTTCAAGGGCTTGTGTTGTTTTTTTCTGCTTTTTAACATCGTCTTGGTACCTTTTTTCGGCCTTGGTAATGTTCTCTTCCTGTAGCTTGATATCAGCTTCTAGCTTTGCTTTAGCATCTTTTTTCTCAAGTTTCTGGGCAGCTATATCTGTTTTATACTTCTCTTTGTCCTTATTAATAGAATCCTGCTGTCTAGTAACAGACTTCTGCTGTTTTTTGACAGCAGCCTTATGTTTAGTTTCAGCTTTTTCAATATTAGACTTATGAGTAGTCTTATCGGCTTCAAACTTTTCTTCTGTCTTTGCGATAGCATTTTGCTGTTTTTTGACAGCAGCCTTGTGTTTAGTTTCAGACTTTTTTTGTTCAGATTGTTTAGCATTTATGGCTTTATCAGCTTTTTTAAGTTCAGCTTCATGCTTTGATTTTAAGTCTGAAAGCTTACCAACCTCTTGGTTAATAACTTGTAACTTTTTTCCGAACTGTTCTTTTTTAAGCTCTTTTGCACTACATACTTTAGCTTTTTCAGCATCAGCAATAGCGGAAGCATATTCTGCTTCTACTTTTTCTTGATTCTCAATTACTTTTTGCTTACGTTGGTGTTCGATATTTACTGGCACTGTAGCTTCGTGCTGTTTAAGAGCCTGCTTTTTAGTATCATAATCAGGCCTAGACTTCTCAACTTCTACTTTGTAAGCATCAACTTTTTTATATAGTTCTCCGCGGTTTTTGATATCAGAAGCAGTTTTAGACTTTATTTCAGCTCTTGAAAGAACTTCTTCAGCAAGCTTAACTTTTTGTGTTTGCTGTGTTGTAGCTTTTTTAGTAGCTTCATGCAAATCTTCTAAGTACTCTTCCAGTGCCTCTTGTTGACGATCCGTTTCTTTAAACTCTATATCTTTGGTGTTCTCTTTAGGAAGTTGTTTTGCCAAAATCTCTGCTGCTGTTTGAATATCAGACCATTCTTTCTGAACTTCTTCGGTCTGTTTTTTGTATTGTTTTTTCTCCTCAGCAAACCATTCTTTGATATCTTCATAAGTATGCACTGGAAAAATTTTTTTTAATATTTCTTGTCTATCATCTGCTTTGGAGCGTAAAAAGGCATCAAACTTGCCTTGCGGTAACAACACAATTTGTGAAAACTGATTTGCGGAGAGGCCAATAATTCGCTCCAGTTCAGTTGCTGTATCGCCTATTTGTGAAGTAAGTGGTTCCCAACCTCCATTTTTCCAGATTTTGAGGCTTGCTGCAGCAGGAAATGGAGTCTTTCGAGTGGAAATTGTATATTGCAAATCCCTATGAACCCAGTAACTTTCACCTCTGTGCTGAAAAATAAGATCAATAAATGGCCTAGTTTGCTCATCTGCGAAAGTACTTTTATATTTTACTTGCTCTACATTCTTACGGTTACCAGGAAGCCTTCCGTACAAAGCATAAAAAATTGCATCTAGGATAGTTGTTTTGCCTGAACCAGAAGGGCCGGAGAGCAAAAAGGATTCTGCTTCATTCAGTTCTGTAAAATCAATAGACTGTTTATCTTTAAAAGGTCCAAAGGCTTCCATCACTAGTTTCTGAATTTTCATGCTTCTTGCCTTCTCTGTGCTTTTTCGACTGCTTCTTGAATAAATTCTTGCTCTAAATCATCAACTTGGCGACTTTGTACAAACTTCACGAACTCTTTCATTACTTCAGCTGGATTCTCAGTTTGAGTGTTACCAACTTCAGGAGCAATAAAAATTCTTTTATCAGCTTCAATATCTTGGTTATAGTCTGCGATAAAAGGAAACCGCTTTTTGAGCTGATCATAGGCACCCTTTGGTGCTTCTTCTTGTACTAAAGTCACCTGACACCATTTATCTTCGGCATCATCATATTTAGAATCATTAAGAAGCTCCTCAAGAGAACCAGAAATTTTTGCTAGCTGACGGTAATCTGTATGCGCAATGGAGTAAACTTTCCCTAAGCCGTCTTTATTCATATCAAAAATCCAGAAACCTTTTGTCTGTTCTGCTTCAGAAAAACTATATGGCATTGGGCTACCTGAATAACGAATAGTATCAGTAATAAGTTGCTGTCCATGCAAGTGCCCAAGAGCAGTATAACTAAAATCTTCAAACAGCTCGCTAGGTACGTTATCTATACCACCAACGGGTGTATGTTTTTCACTATCACTGATTTTTCCGCCAGAAACAAAGGCATGAGCAAGTACGATTGAACGTGGATTTCCACGTTCTTCAAGGTTTTGTCGAACCAAATCAGTAGCAGCTTTTGTAGCAGTAATAGGATTAACTGTAGTACCGCCAAGTTTGAGCTTTTCTTGATCATTGACTGGTTTGATATAAGGAATACCATAAACTGCAATAGGACCATGCTCATCTTCAAGTATCAAAGGCTTAGAAATATCCTCTGGAATAGCAGTACGAATTGAACACCCTGTTCCTTCCATGATTTGTCTTAATGTACCTAGACGAATGCGGTTATCGTGATTTCCAGAAATCATAAAAACCTTCGCTCCGGCCTCTAAAATGCCACTGATTGTTTTTTCGTAGAGCTTAATAGATTCGAGAGGAGGCTGAGCACTGTCATAAATATCACCAGCAATAAGCACTACATCAATGTTGCTTTCAAGGGCTAGGTCAATAATACGCTGGCAAAACTTCTCCTGAGCTTCTTGAGTAGAGTTCTTATGGAAAGTCCTACCCAAGTGCCAATCTGATGTGTGTAAAAATTTCATAAGTTCTCCCTTTATTTGGTGTTCCGCTAATAGCGGACTTGGTAACAAGCTTTACATCAAGTTATGTGTTCATGATAATTTATTATAATTTCCGCAACTGACAATTTGTTTCCTCGCCTTTGAGTACGGGGGTTTATATCTTATCCACAAGCAATTGTAGCAAGACACAAAAGAGTAAATAAGCTATTTTAAAATCTTGTATATTGCTACTAAGAATTAACTAATTGTAATAAGTTCTAGGCTTATTTGCAGGAAATATGTAGGAAAAACTAGTAGCCTGTAATTATGAGTGAACATTATGCAACTGGAGAACAGTATAAGATTAGCTACGAAAACTCTTATGCAGAGATTGTAGAACTAGCGGCAGGCATTCGTGTCGTTGTGCTTGATGGAGTTCAAGTTACTGAAACTTTCGCTGATGATAGCACTGCACCAATGGGGCATGGGCTTGTCTTGGTGCCATGGCCAAATAGGGTTGCTGGTGGTAAATGGAAGCTTGGCGAAAAAAAACGACAGTTAGATATTACTGAGGTTCCAAAGAATAATGCTATCCATGGCTTACTGCGCAATACAGGCTACACTTTGAAAGACCGCACCACCAGTTCAGTTACTCTGCAAGCACCAGTATTTCCACAACATGGATACCCATTCCATTTAGCGACCGAAGTAACTTACAGCTTGAATTCTGATGGTTTGCAAGTGGAGCACCGGATTACTAACCTTTCTGAAGAAGATGCGCCAATTGCTATTGGTGCCCACCCATATTTCCGAGTTGGAGATACTCCTGTAGAAGATTTGACGGTTAAGGTTAACGCTAAAACTCGAATTATTGCTGATGAACAGATGATTCCTACTGGTGAAGAACCAGTTTCTGGCACTTATGATTTACGAGAAGGTAAAAAAGTCAGCGATTTAGATATTGATACTGCTTTTAAAGATTTAACTGCCGATGAAGATGGTATTTTTCATCATCACTTAATTGATCCAGAAGGTAATGAAACTATTCTTTGGAGTGACGAGACTATGCCTTATGTGCATATTTTCACTCCAGCAGGTTTTGATAAAGACAAAAAAGCAATTGCAATGGAACCAATGACTGCACCTGCAAATACTTTTAATACGGGGGAAAACCTTAGGTGGATTGCCAAAGGGCAAACTACATTGGCCCATTGGGGCGTTAGTCTTAAGAAAAGCAAATAAGAGGTAACATGACCGAAAAAATAAAAGATTCTACTATTTCTGAGCCGAGGTCTCTTACTGAGCCAGATAACGAATTAATGAAGAAAAAGCATATCACTTCTAATAATCTAGTTCCTCTTGGTGTGCGCATTGCTAGTGAGTGGTCATGGCGACTAATTATCATTTCTATTGCTGCTGCTTTGGCTTTTTGGACTCTTAGTAAGCTAACAATTGTTATTATCCCAATATTAGTAGCACTATTGTTATCAGCACTATTAATGCCATTAGTGCGTTGGTTAAATAATAAAAGATTTCCAAAAGGGATTTCAGTAACAATTTCACTCTTGGCTTTATTTGGAATTCTTACTGGGTTATTTTCTCTAGTTGGTAACCAATTTGCAAATGGGTATTCACAGTTGGCTGAAAGTGCTTTCCAAGGTTATAAAGAAATCCGAGACTGGACAGCTAGTATGCTTTTGCATCTGCATATAAGTACGAATGATGTTAACCAGTATGTAGACCAAGGTGTGCAACAAATTAAAAATTACTCTGGCACTATCGCCAGTTCTACTCTTACTTTTGGTACAGCTCTAGGCCACGTAGCAGCTGGATTTATCTTGGCAATTTTTATACTAATATTCTTTTTACTTGATGGTCGAAAGATTTGGCTTTGGGTTGTAGGTCTATTGCCATACAATGCTCGTAAAACTACTGATCAAGCTGCTACTGCAAGCTGGGGAACATTAAGTTCTTATGTGCGAGTACAGCTTCTAATTGCATTTTTCGATGGTGTTGGTGTCGCGATTGTAGCTGCAATTCTAAAGGTGCCATTAGCAATCCCATTAGGTGTATTAGTATTCTTAGGTGCGTTTGTGCCAATTGTTGGTTCACTGCTTAGTGGTATGGTTGCAGTGCTTGTTGCACTGGTGGCGCATGGTCCAATTACAGCACTTTTGATGCTTGGGGGAGTGATTCTAGTTCAGCAAGTTGAATCACATGTTTTGCAACCATTCGTAGTAGGGAATACTCTTTCATTGCATCCAGTTGCGATTGTGATAGTCGTAGGTGCTGGTACTTACTTAGCTGGTATTACCGGTGCACTATTTGCTGTTCCATTAGCAGCAGTAGTTAATACCTTTGTTAAAACTGTAGCGGCGAAGTATCGAGACCCTGATAATCCAGAAGCGTTCCTCAAGATGGAAGAAGAGGACGATACTAGTGAGATTACTAAGAGTATCGAAAAGCTTATTTCTAATATTGGACAGCGCGTTAGTTCAATGATGCCAAATTCAAAAACTGATGAAAAGCTAGAAAAGGTGAGTGATTCTAGTGCTGATAATGAAGAGAAGGACAAAGACTAACAGTCGATATCTTTGCCCTCTCGGGAAGTAGCAATTGTAGCTTTAATGAAATCAGAAAGGCCGTCTTCAATATTTTTGGTCTTAGTTAGACGAATACAGCCTTTTCCAATATTGTATTTAGCTAGCATCTTTGCTGAGTTATCAATTTTCTTAGTATCGCCAACATACAAACTTACATAGTTTTTTGTGCGTTTAATGCTAATACAGAAGTATCATCATCAAAGAAACCGAGTATTCGGTAAGTAATTTTTTCTTTAAATTCGGGAGCCTCTTTGAGTATGATTTCTCGGATAGCTTCAAGCTTTTCTTTGCGCCAATCATCTTCGAGAGCTGCTAGGTATTCTTCTGGAGTTCTACATCATATTGCATGTTCTAATTTTTCCAGATTTTTGTGTAAAAGAAAATAGCCAACCTGGTGGTCAGCTATTTTCTCTTTGTTGTGTTTGTGTATCAGCCAGTAAAAGCCTTAAGATCGATAATTTTGACCTCAATTTCTTTACCGTTAGGAGCTTTATAGCTAGTTTTATTACCTTTTTTAAGCCCCAAGATTGCTTGTCCTATAGGTGAGTTATCACTGTAAACATCAATATCTACATCGTCAGAGATTTCACGGCTACCTAACAAAAATTCTTCTTCATCACCAGCAATTTCGGCAACTACTACTACGCCTGGTTCGATAGTGTCATAAACTTTTCCACCTTCGCCAATTTTTGCATTTTCTAACATACTCTTTAGCTGCTTAATGCGACCTTCCATCTTGCCTTGCTCTTCACGAGCTGCATGATAGCCACCATTTTCTTTAAGATCGCCTTCTTGACGTGCTGCATCAATACGCTTTACAATTTCAGCGCGCTTCGGCCCAGTAAGCTCTTCCAGCTCTTTTGATAGTCTGTCGTAAGCTTCCTGAGTTAACCATGTTTCGGACATGAGTTACCTTTCAAAATTAATTTGAGTTTTTTATTCAAGAAAATTGAACACGCATAATTTATTCTTATTTACTTCAACTTTAACAGCAGAGTGTGAGGAATACCATGAAAATTATATTTTTTAGGTAATCATAGAGTAAGTTATCAGCATTTAATCAGAATTAGTTTTTGAATATAGATTTGTTGTTATTCAAGTTGTCAATGAACAAGTAGAATAGTAGCATGAGTGATAATATTCCTGAGCACATTGGTATCATTTTTGATGGTAATAGGAGATGGGCGAAGTCATTAGCTAAACGCCCTGAAGAAGGGCATCAAGTTGGGGCTAACCGAATTTTTGATTTTCTAGATTGGTGTCAGGAAGCTGGAGTTAAAACCACGACTCTATATCTGTTATCTGTAGATAATTTGAGTAGAAAACCAGATGAACTTAGTGCTTTATTAGATGTTATAGATAAAGTTGTTAAAAGGGTTAGTGAAAACCCTACATACAAAATTAAACACTTAGGATCTAAACAAGTTTTACCTAAAGAATTAGTAGAATCTCTACAAAATGCATGTAAAGCAAATCCAGAGCATCCTAGTTTGCAGGTTAATTTAGTTATTGGCTATGGTGGGCATCAAGAGATTGTTGATGCTGTTAAAGCCTATGTGCTTGAAGCAGCTGAAAAAGGTCTCAATGCTGAAGTCGCAGTTGCTAATTTAACTAGTGCTGATATTACTGCACATAATTACACAAATGGTGATCATGCTCCTGATTTAATTATTCGCACTTCTGGCGAACAGCGTCTATCTGGTTTTATGCTATGGGACAGTATTTACAGTGAGTTCTATTTCTGCAAGGAACTCTGGCCAGCATTTTCAAAAGAAGATTTTAAAGCTGCATTGACAGATTTTGCAAAGCGTAAACGTCGTTATGGTTCATAGAGATAACTAATTATTAGCTTTCTTTGTGATGTGTGATGTCTACGATGTCCGTAGACATCACAAGTGTTACCGATGTCTATCAACAGAAGTGTTACCGATATATGTAGACATAACATATGAATTTGTAAGTTTTATCGGGGGGGGGGGGGGT
>JASGDC010000023.1:0-4769 GCA_047608145.1 Micrococcaceae bacterium | reverse complement strand
TGAAAATCTCTTTATATAAATATAAAGCTGCTAACGCGGGTATCTCGCGTCGTGGTTTAGCTAAAGGTGCTTTGTGGAGTGTACCCACTATATCTGCGGCAATAGCAGTGCCAGCAAATGCGACTTCTACTATAACTAATTATGCTTTTGATTTTTCGTTTTATCAGATAACCGGAACAAATTCAGCCAATCAACGTGAAGTATTCCATACGTATGCTGCATCTTGGGATGCTTCTTATGCATCTTCTCATGGTAATCCTTTGAGGGGACAGCTATTAGAATCAGTAATTGTATTGAATTTCTGGGATACCGAAACATCGGACCCAGTTCCCGCTGGGTTACAATTTACTATTGCTGTGCTAGATGCCACTACTTTAGAAGAAGTGGACTTGGGGTTTCCAGCTTTTCCAAGCGTTACAGTTGAAGGCGGATATGCCTATGCAGAAAATATGTTTATATCTGAAGAAGCTCCAAGTGGTACTTACATTTTTAGAATTATAGTACCAAGCCAATCAATTACTATTGATACGCTGCCTTTCACTATCATTTAGAAATAGGAAATTAGTAATTTAATACCATATTTTGCGAGTTAAACTAACTTGTATTAATTTCTTGGTATCTTATGCTGTAGCGCTAATAGCTTCAATTAAAAAATAGCGACCATTCAAATAATATAAATGGTCGCTATTCTCAGGTAAGCTATTAGATCTACCATAATAAAAGACATTATAAACAGAATTAGAAAGCAAGTATCTTTCTATAAAAATTATTAGTGTCGGTTTGTAATAAAACGGGGACTAGAGTAGTTCTTGTTTTTTCTTATTAAACTCTTCTTTAGTAATTAGATCTTCTTTATAAAGATTTGCGTACTTCACTAGCTCATCAGCGTTAGTAGGTTTAACAGAATCATCACTACGAGACTGGGCAATTGCTTCACGACTACTATTTACAAAACTATTAGCTTTCTTTTTATTAAGTGCTGCGAATTCAGAATCAACTCCCGAAGCTTTAACTGTAATTTTACCTTTAGCCACATTTGCATTGTATTCAATAGAAGTAATATTTTGTAGAGCAATATCTTCACTATTCTTTTTAAGTAAAATACCGCTTGAGAAGATAATACGGCGGTCAGTTAATACTAGCGCTCCAGTTGTGTCGTTTAAATCTTTAACACGAAGTGCGTCTAATACTGTTTCATCTTTGAAAAGAATTTTTGTAAGATGTTTTAAGCCACTATTGTAATCGACGAGGTATCGAGGGGCTTTTAATGATTCAATTTTTTCTGTGTTATCCACCATGATGTTTCCTAACTTTAAGACTCAATATCAGCAGGTACTAGTTCAGAAGCCTGATACTCGTCACCAGCTACGAAGTTGACATTCAGCTCAATAACTTTTGCTGTCGCTTTTAAATCCTCTGTAATTTTTTCAAAACTCGTTTTTTGAGTTTCTGGTACTTCAAGCGTAACTGATATTAGCTCGTTACGCTGTTTAATTTTCTCTTCTGACTTTGCACGTCGTAGTGCAGCAATTGCTGCACTTGCAGTGTTAAATTCTTCTGTATTGAATTTGCTTAAGTCATCAACAGTAGGCCATTCTTGTGCATGAACTGAATCAGAACGCCACCAAGACCAAACTTCATCAGTAGTAAATGGCATGAAAGGTGAAAATAAGCGTAAGAAACCATCAATTGCAAAGCTCAACGCAATTGCTGCAGATTTCTTTCCTTCTTCGCCTTGATTACCGTTAGCTCGGTTCTTTACTAACTCAATGTAATCATCAGTAAAGTTCCAGAAGAATGGTTCAATAGTGTGCAATGCGCGCGCATAATCATTATTTTCAAAAGCTTTAGTAGCTTGTTCAATTACTACACCAAGGTTAGCTAATAATGACTTGTCTAATGGGTCAGTAATTTTATCCAATGAATCTAGATGGCTAGCATTTGCATCAAGATTTAAAGCAAACTTAGAAGCGTTAAGAAGTTTGATAGCAAGACGGCGACCAATCTTCATCTGACGTTCCTCAAATGCAGTATCAGCGCCAAGCTTTGCACTTGCTGCCCAATAACGTACAGCATCTGTTCCAAATTTTTCAATAACATCGTCTGGAACTACTACATTACCTTTAGACTTTGACATTTTTTTGCGATCTGGATCTAATATCCAACCTGAAAGTGCTGTGTTCTTAAATGGAATTGAATCATTAAGAGAGTTAGCGCGCACCATTGTAGAAAATAACCAAGTACGAATAATGTCATGTCCTTGTGGGCGTAAATCAAATGGGAAGACATTTGCGAATTGTTTCTCATTTTCTTTCCAACCACCAACAATTTGTGGAGTTAATGAAGAAGTAGCCCAAGTATCAAGTATGTCAGGATCAGCCATAAATCCACCAGGCTGGTTACGTTGGTTTTCTTCGTAACTTTTTGGAGTCTCAGAAGCTGGATCAACTGGCAATTGTTTAGTATCTGGCAAGATTGGATTATCGTAATTTGGTTTGCCTTCTTTATCAAGTGGATACCAGAGTGGAATTGCAACACCAAAGTAACGTTGGCGAGAAACTAGCCAGTCGCCATTTAGACCTTCAACCCAGTTTTCATAACGGTGACGCATGTAGTCTGGATACCAGTCTAGTTCACGGCCACGTTCAATGAGTTGTTTCTTAAGTTTTTCATCACGACCGCCATTTGCTAAATACCATTGACGAGTCGTAACAATTTCAAGCGGTTTGTTACCTTTTTCGTAGAAATTAACTGGGTGAGTAATCTTTTTAGGCTCACCATCAAGTAAGTCGTTTTCTTTAAGGACATCTATAATTGCAGCTTTTGCAGAGAAAATAGTCTTATGAGCCATCTGTTCGTAAACTTCTTTACCAGTTTTGGAAGTAATCCATTCTGGAGTTTCTGCAATAATACGACCATCACGACCAACAATTGGACGAGTCGGAAGCTGTAATTCACGCCACCAAGTAACGTCAGTTAAATCACCGAAAGTACAGATCATCGCGATACCAGAACCTTTATCTGGTTTTGCTAATTCATGTGCCTTAACTGGTACTTCAACTTCGAATAGTGGAGATTTAACAGTCTTACCAAATAAATCTTTATAACGATTATCATCAGGGTGCGCTACCAAAGCTACGCAAGCAGGAAGTAATTCTGGGCGGGTAGTCTCAATAAAAATATCATTGCTGTCATCAGCAGTGAATGGAATACGATGATATGCGCCAGGCATCTCTTTATCTTCGAGCTCTGCTTGAGCTACCGCAGTTTGGAAAGTTACATCCCACATAGTAGGAGCTTCAGACGAATAAGCACGACCATTTTCTAATTCCTTAAGGAATGCATACTGGCTAACTTTGCGAGAGTGATCATCAATAGTGCGGTAACTGAGATTCCAGTCTACTGAAAGTCCCAAAGTTTTGAATAACTTCTCAAATACTTTTTCATCTTCAACTGTTAGCTTATGGCAAAGCTCAATAAAATTACGACGTGAAATACGTTTAAAGTCACGGTCGTTCTTTGGCGGTTCGTCTGGAAGCTCTAGATTTTTTTCATAAGGTACGGAAGGTTCACAATGAACACCATAATAATTTTGTACCCGACGCTCGGTAGGTAGTCCATTATCATCCCAACCCATTGGGTAGAATACGTTTTTACCAGTCATACGCTGGAAACGAGCAATAACGTCAGTGTGGGTAAATGAGAACATATGGCCTACATGCAAAGAACCAGAAGCAGTAGGAGGTGGAGTGTCAATTGAATATACTTCTTCTCTAGAAGTGTCACTATTAAAGGTGTAGACACCGTCTTCTTGCCACTTTGCACACCATTTCTCTTCTAGGCCAGTTAAACTTGGTTTTTCAGGTACATTTATTGAAGTATTTGATTCAGACATAAGCACTATTATTCCAAATTGCTAGCTGTTATCCAAACGTTCAAAGCTAAGAATTATCTATTAAGTTCTATATTTAAGTTATTTTCGTTTGTAATATGCAGTTTCTGATTCCTTTGTTAATGGAAAGTGCCGTATTTGGCGGTTGAATAGGTCTGTGTTCTTAGTGAAATACTGTATAGTCCGTTGATGTTTTGTTGTGTTATGTCTACATACATCGTTTACAGTTCTGTACGCAGACATGGGTGACAGTTTTTGGGTTTTGGTGGTGTCTTTTTTGTTTTTTTGTATGGGGGGGGGGGTAGGATTAGGCTATCGGGTTTCATGTTTAATGTTAGGGAGTTGAATCTATAATGAGCAACAATGATTTTTACGATGAGGTAAGTAGTGAACAGGGTGTTTCTCGTAGGACTGTGGCTAAGGGTGCTTTGTGGAGTGTTCCTGTTGTTTCTGCTGCGGTGAGTGTGCCTAGTGCTTCTGCTAGTGATAATTGTGATGTGAGCAGTATCGAATTTGTTGATGATGGTAATTTACCTTATATTCATGGTAAAGGTAGTAGTTTTCCTAGTGATGTTACTATTACTGCTTCTGAAGATGGTTCTCCTTATTCTGGTTTGATAACGTTAACTATTGTTGGTGATGCTACTTTTGGTGGTGTTGGTAGTGGTCAAACTGCTCAGATTACGATGAGTGATGGTAGTGTTACTTTTGGTACGGCTTCTTCTAGTAGTGGTCTTGTTGTTACTACTAATAGTGTGCTTACTAGTACGGGGATTAGTGTTGATGCTTCTACTGATGTTAAGAATTTTAAAATAACTGTGCAGTTAGGTGATTGTAGTAGTGTTACTGACGAGCTTGAATGGATATACCCAAATCT
>JASGDC010000022.1:0-118863 GCA_047608145.1 Micrococcaceae bacterium | reverse complement strand
GCACGCACCAAAACTTTTTCAAGGACTTCTTCTGCTTCATCCCTAAAAGATAAAGCAACACCCTAAACACCCTATGAAAACAAAGACCAAAAGCACTCTGCTATCCACTATTTATAGCCTATAAGTCGAAAAAATAAATATTCCACTGTTAGGACGAAAAGGTTTGTTACATAGGCACGAATATTGTACATTGAGTTGCGGAAAAAGTGTACATTGACGTAAGCTATCCCCATGTATATTCATAGAAAGCTCGAATCAAAAATTATTAAGCCTACTGCTAAAAAGGTTACAATTTTGGAAGGGCCACGTGCCGTTGGCAAAACATCTCTCATGAAAGAACAAATCGTACCAAAAGGCTACTCCTATACAACGTTTGCAGATCAAAACACTCTGACTGATGCGCTCAATGATTTTCCAGCTTGGCTTGAAATTCAAAATTTCCCTCTTATCATTGATGAAGCTCAGTTAATTACAGTAGCTCCTTTGTATATTAAAGAATACGTTGACTCACTGGAGAACAATCGTGGCCCTTCACAGATAATTCTGTCTGGCTCTGCCTCCATCGCAAAAACGCAACTTGGAGGTTCTGACCCTCTTACGCGAAGATCTAGAAGATTGAGACTTTCACCTATGACTCAATGGGAAATCAAACAGCATGACAGCTCAATAATTGACATGTTTTTTGAACAGGATATAAATAGGACTTTCAAGTCAAAATTAAGTCGAAAAGAATTGCTTCCATTCATGATGCGTGGTGGATTTCCAGAATACTGTCTAAATTCTAGCGAAGAAGAAACTCAACTTTTAGAAGAATTTAGAGATGATAAGGCTGCAATCTTTTCTGATCAAATCATTCCAGAGGAAAAATTTGACCAAAGGATAGCACATGAAATTTTGGATAAACTCTACAACAATCCTAGCGGTATTTATGTCGGCACGAATATCGGAGCTGATCTTGGCATAGATAGAAGAACTGCAGATAGATACCTAAGTGCTTTTGAGCGACTGTATTTAGTTCGTGAACTAAGAAATTACAACCTTTCTTTTGGCAGAAAAAAATATAACAATCCAAAAATACACCCAATTGATAGCTCATTTGCTTACGAAACATTGGTACGTTTCGACAAAGACCCAGCTACGAGCACTTCTGTATTTGGAGGCTTATTTGAAAGCTTTGTAGTTAATCAGATTTTAGATGCTCAGGATTATTCTCAGAACTATACTGAGGCTTACTACTGGCGTGATACGAAAATAAAAGCTACGAAGGAGAACCCTACACCAGAGGTTGATTTGCTATTAATTGGACCAAAACTCAGGAATATTGCACTTGAAGTTAAATCATCGCCTAGCGTTTATTTGAAAGATGCCTACGGCATCAAAAAAATGGCTGAAAAGGTTGATCTGCACAAAGGCTATGTCGTCTACACTGGCACCGAAGTAAAAAAGCTTGCAGAAAATATCTGGGCTATACCAGTAGAGGCTCTTATGACTCCTGGCGCTTGGGTTTAACGCATCCTTTTCCAAACCAAAGCATAATTATATTCGACTAGAAACGTAAATTTATTATCGTTTCTGGAAGTACTCACGATTTTATCTCTCTGCTTATATTTTTGTTTGTAATCTACCAACTTCTTAACGATATTTGGCACGAGCCTCCACTATCCTAACGCCCTTCCAAATCCTCTATAAAGTAGCACTAAATATATGTAGACACGGCGATTTTGCACTCGACTTGCCAAAAACGGGGGGGGGGACGATTTACCTATGAAGTTGGCGAATTCTAACTTAGTTAAATACGCCACTTACCATAATTCGTAACACACAAACTAAAGGATAGAGAAAACATGAAGAAAGCAATATTAACAGCAACGACATTGGCTGCAGGTTTAACAATAGCAGCACCATCTGCATTTGCAGCTGGCGACTGAACAGTGACAAAAAACAGTGATGGAGGCTGTGTACTGTCAGTGAGTGGACTTACTCCAGGTGAAGATGTAAAGATTCCAGCGATTATGGGTCAGATGCCTGCTGATAGCAACGGCACAGCACAGTGGACTTCCAGTGGTGACGTCTTTGGCTCAAATGGAGGCGAAAATCTAACTGTTGAAGGATCAGAAAGTGGCAAGACAATCTATATCACTTCGTCTGATATAAAAGCTGAATGCAATGGTGACAATGTGAATGGTACAACTCCGACTCAGCCCTCTACAGGAGCTGAGCAAGGATACGTGGCTCCAGCACAGGACAACACCGTAACTGACACAACAGCTGACGTTGCCACTAAAACTATAATTTCTAACAATAACAGCATGATTGCTCTTGCTGGAAGTGCTGCGATTGCAGCTGTGTTGGCGCTTGGAACTGTTCTAGTTCGTCGCAAGAAAGCATAAAGGACTTTAAATCCAACTTTTCTTTTGTGGGGTATCTAGCAGCTAGATACCCCACAAATATTAAAAGATAAGTTAACTTCGTATAGATATTATTATGGAAAGAAAAAATAAGCCCAAAGTTGCTTGGTGGAAAAGTTTACAAAATCCACGCATATTAATACTCACAGGAGCTATTGCATTATTAATACTATCTATGTTGGAACTTATTGTAGGGAAAAGAAATGAAGCAACTTTACATACTTGGATTATGTTTGGGCTCTTTTCACTTGTAATTCTTGTGCCTTGGTTAACACGAAATAAACTATCTGAAATATACGGTGGCAAGGAATATCTTGATTTCTATTTATATTATTTTAGAGACTTTGGTGCTCATGTTTTATTAGGTGGTATTGCCGCAACTTCATCATTCTCGAATAATGATTGGATACTTGGGCTTTGGGGCTTTTTTGTCGCATCAAGTGCTTTATTAGCAGAATTTGCACTTAAAGATATTAATGACTTCTCAAATAACACACGTGAACCTTCTAAAGAATTTAGTTCCGAACAGGTAATAACTAAGCAATCAAATTTAAGTTCCATTGCCTTGGCTGTAGTAATTATTGGCGCTAGTTTACTCTTGTGTGGTAATCGTGGGAATAAATAAAACTCTACTCTCCATTTATAAAAGAAAATCTTCCTGAAAGAACTAAATATAGCACTATTACAAGCAAGGTTTATCATGCACTATAGTAAGCGGAGAGTATGAAGCAGATTGGCTGGTACTTCTTAAAGTATGTAGCAATTTTTTCTGTAGTTCTTGTAGGCTTTAGCCTTAATACTCCTGCTTTTGGGTTTGAGCAGACTGACGAAGGCGAAACTTCGCATTCTTTTTCTGAGTCTTTGAAATCTGCTAATTTAACATTAGATCAGTTTAACCTGATTGGTAATCAAGCTGAAATAGTAACTGCTAGGTTTAAGGAATTAACCAGTGTTCCTGTGTTTGGTGGTGTTTGGTTTGAGGGTAATCAGCTCTTTATTAGTAGTACCGACCCTAGCAATAAGGTTTTAAACTCTTTTGCTAAACAAGTTGATGCTAAGGTTGTCAAGACTGAATATAGGTATAGCGATGTGCAACATGTTTTTAGTGAAGGCAAAGCAAAGTTCCCTGACTATAACGCTGCTAGTTATCGCTATGATAACCCGGATACTATGACTATTAGAGTGGCTATGAAAGCAGAACAAACTGCTGATATAGATGAGCTTGGCGAATTACCACCTAATATCAAAGTGGAAAATATGCCGATGGAGCAGCTTTCTCAATTAACTGCTGGAGTTAGTTCCAACCTGGTTGAATCAGTCAATACTTTCTACACTATGCAGCCAGATGACCTTGAACTTACTTGTTCGTTTGCTTTTCCAGCCATAGCTCCTGACGGTAGCAACGCACGGGTTTCAGCTGGACACTGTAAGGAAGGCACTAAAACTAATAATATTACTGTGAAAAAGGGTGCTAACACCCTTGAAGCTGGCACTTACGGTATTGTGAATTTTGCTCCTGATAGTAAAGTCTCTGCTGATGTAAGTGCTATTAAGTTAAAAGACCAGTCATTACCTAACCCACCTACTATAGATTCCCACGGCACGGAGCCAGATATCCAAATAACTGGAACTACAGACCCAATACCTGGAGCACCAATCTGTAAAAGTGGCAGCTACACAGGAGTTACCTGTGGAAAGATAATTGATATTCGTAGCCAAGACATGAACGAAGGCACTTACATCGATGGCTTTGCCACCAACCTTGACTCATACCCCGGAGATAGTGGCGACGGAGCCTTTATCGGAACTAAAGCGGTAGGAATCCAAAGCGGTTCTATAGTGGATAAAAACACACGCAAACTACTATCAACAAACTTCACAACCCTATCCACAGCTATGAAAGCTCTACCTGGTTACTACATCAAAACCACAAATGAAGCCACACACCCAGTTATTGCACCCTTAAGAGATGGCTGGCTAAAAAACGGTGGCAAAGCCATCACAGGAGACACAAAAAGTAACCAACACAAAATAGGCAACACAACTATCCAAAACTTCACAAACGGCGACCTTGTAAACTCCAAAACAGGAACATTCTTCATCGAAAACAGTATCAAAACACAATGGGATAAAAACGGTGGAATAACTGGAACTTATGGTGTGCCAACAAACTTCTCTATCACACAAGATGGTGTTACCAAACAAAACTTCCAACATGGAACCATCGAAGTGCTAAATAATAAAGAAGAATACTGGAAGAGCTTAGTGCAAAAATACTTGCCCTTGGCGATAGGAACGATTGCCCTAATAATAATTGCAATTAGTACCTACAGGATAAGCAAACCACGAACATGATATGGCATTTACTTCATTCAATATTATGAACATGCTATAGCCTAACTGCTCCCATACCTAGTGGTATAGAAACTTAGGTTTATACTAATAATCATGAAAGCAAAAGAATACGCAAACCTTTTTAGCCAGTTTGCAGACATTTTAGATGATATTGAAAACGGCAAACCTACAAAGGATCTCGAATTCCCTGATGGGAAAGTTTATCGTCTAAAGCCAGTTAAAAACGATAAAAAACGCACTGGCGAAATAACTGAATCTCAAAAGAAACACGGCTTAAATATTGTGGGAAAAACTAAGCCAAACAATGGCGCCAAGACTGGCGTCTTTAGCAATAATAAATTAATTATCAATATAGTCGGGGCAGCTCGACATCAAAGTAATAGCTAGGTTTTATTATGACAATCGAAAATCCATTAGAACAATTATCACTTACTGACTTACAAAAACGTACTAGTGCCAAGTGGCAAGCATACCCTAAAGATGTATTACCACTCTGGGTGGCTGAGATGGACACTACTCAAGCCCCTGTCGTAAAAGAAGCGCTGTATCGAGCTATTGAGCTAGGAGACACCGGCTACCCTGCAGGCAATCCAATGGGTGAAGCGTTAATTCATTTTGCTGCAGCACGTTGGGGTTGGGAAGATTTAAGTATTGAGCAAATCTTGCCAGTTACCGATGTGATGTCAGGCATTGGCGAGCTATTGAAATTATTAACTAAACCTGGCGACACAGTAGTGCTAAATAACCCTGTTTACACACCATTTTATGGTGCTGCTCGTGCAGCTGAATGCGAAATTGCTGAAGCGCCTGTTGGTACTGATGGGCGTCTAGATTTGGATACACTTGAAGAAACTTTCAAGAAGTTAAAAGATAATAATGCTGTTTACCTAATGAGCAACCCGCATAACCCAGGTGGGGTAGTGCATAGCCGTGAAGAGTTAGAAAAAGTCGCACAGCTAGCAAATGAATACAAAGTACGAGTTATCTCTGATGAAATTCATGCCCTACTAGTTATGACAGGCGCTAAATTTACACCATATCTAAGTGTTGCTGGAGCCGAAAACGATTTCGCCCTAACTTCAGCTTCTAAGGCGTGGAATCTTGCCGGATTGAAAGCTGCGTTATTGATTGCCGGCTCTAAAGCCACCAAGGACTTAGAAAAGTTAGCTGCTGGGATTAAACATGGACCAAGCCACATTGGTATTATTGCCCAAACAGCTGCTTACCGAGGTGGTAGTGAGTGGCTAGACGCATTACTGGCAGGCTTAGATTCTAATCGTAAGTTAGTTACTAAACTACTAGCTAAACACCTTCCAGAAGCTAAATATCGAGAGCCAGAAGGCACTTACTTAGCTTGGATTGACTGTAGCGCATTAAACCTTAATGAAGATACCGAAAAGAGCGCTGAACCACCTAAAGTCTCTGACTTAGCAGGTCCTGCAAAATATTTCTTAGAAAATGCCAAAGTTGCGTTGAGTTCGGGACATGTATTTGGCTCAGGCGGCGAAGACTTTGTGCGACTAAATTTCGCTACTAACCAAGATATTCTCACTGAAGCTATCACTAGAATGGGCGACTCCATTAAAAACCGCTAATCTTATGTTTCACGTGAAACAAATTCACCCTAACTCATTAAATACAGTTCAAATAAGGGGTGTATTTAATGAGTTAGGGTGAATTTAGAATACCTTCATCAGCTTCAAGGCTGTTCTTGGCAAATATGAGTTTTTAACAACTCAAGTCTACGAGAAAACATTGGCTCAAAAAGTTTTTGTTCACCCTTTTTAATACCAAAGTTATTAGCAACTTTTATCCAATCCGATACAGCTTCAGACACTTTTCTAATAATTACTTTTGCATTATCTTTAGATAAACCAAAAGAGTCACAATTATTCATAAGTGCTACCAATTCTTTTTCTGGGCTAATTTCACCTAAGATAGTGGTCTGCCTCTGGGAATTTTGAACTGGGTTAGGGTTAATATCAAATACTGGAGATAGCTCCCAACCTTCTTGTCTTCTTAAAAATCCATGATTCCGTAAATGATCATCAGTATTGTTGATTGCAATTGAGAATATTATTCTCCGAAATAATTCTTTTAAATTGTCCGTGGTATTTACTAAATTATCGGGTAGCACATCTACTAAATCAAAATAATCATGAGATTCGCCATCTCTTGCTTCAATCATAGTCATAGCACTCATATAACCAATTCTTCGATTTTGCTCGCGATCAAATCTATCAATTACCAAAACAGCTTTATCATCAATATTCACAAGTGAACTTACTGGAGTATTAATACCAGCATTCTTTGCCAAATCTAAGGCAATTTTCTCCCAAGTAATCACATCCCAATCATCGTGATGGTGTGGAAATTTTGCAATTGCAAGCTGTCCATTATTATCAACAGAAGCTTTAGGCCGTGCACCTCCCAATGAACCACTACCGGCATCTAAAAGCATTTTAATTGCTTGATGTGCTAATAATGCATTATCTTTTGTCACTTCTTCTGCAGCATGCATCAGTTTTGGCAAAGAAAACAGCGGGGGAACATAAGAATCTGGGCTTTGAAACTCTTTTTTACCTTCTACTTTAAATCGCAAGGCACCTTGTCTAGTGTCATCACTAACTCTAAGTAAAAAATCTCGATCATCTAAGTTTGGGATATGCCCAGTTTGCGTGGTCAACTTTTTCATAATTAAACTACGCCCCCAACGATCTGGAGCCGAATCAGTAAAAGCCCTTGGAAGCCCTCGTGGCAATGGCCAAGGCCCGGAAGTTAAAGATAGTGAAGGGTCAATTGCATAAGCTGTTGCATGATTGATATAAGTATCACTATAAGAAAAAGTGCCACTTAATTTACCTTGTCGAAAGCCAGTATACGCATTGCCCACAAGCAAAAGTTCATCAGCTAATTCAAGGTATGCTGTTATTTTCATTATCGTCTTACCCGCTTAGGTAAAGTTTGATCAATGCGGAGCCTACCTAAATCCGTTTCATACGGATCTGCGGCTTTAACAAATGAATCTAATATTCCTAACCCTTTGGCCACGCTTAATACAGCTTTGAAACTAACACCTGGGTCACCATTTTCTATTTTGTACAACGTGGAACGAGCTATCCCTGCTCGATCGGCCACTTGTTCGGCTGTTAGATTCAAAAGTTTACGCCAGTTAGTTAGATTCTCTCCAATATCACGAGCACTTATCAGCACTCTACGGTTTGTCGGCCTTGAACTCACAATATCCACCTTAATATTTGCAATTAACTACATTATAAAATTTAATGTATTAAATAACAAACATTAAATTTTATATTAAACTAACTTGTTTCACGTGAAACAAGTTTAATAAAAGGCCGGTCAGCAAGAATTATTTGCTTAACCGGCCTTAACTAATTTAAAAGTCAGGATACGAAACTTGATTACTTATTCCTATTCATAATATCCAAGTACTTCTGCACCATCTTTTCATTAAGACTTCCACCACTATAGTGTATTAGTGACCCAAGTGGCCTTTGCATGAAGGACTCAACCATTGCAGCCATTAAAGCTTTTTCTTTCCTTGGCGCTACATCGATACCCTTCTTCACTGTTTTCATCAGCCCATAAGTAACTTTTCCAAGCCAGTGGTATTTGCGAGCCTGCAAGACAGTAGTGTCCATATCTAGCTTCGCATTTAAATCCCAATTTGGACTTGGTGGAGTGTAACCAAGCAATTCATGAAATTCTTTATCTGGAACATGATTTACTTTAGCCTTTGCATAGCTTGGATACTTGCCAATACTGTATTCTTCAGTATCAGCATCTCCATCAATTTTGATAGTTTCGCACAGCTTAATATCAGCACTTGAACTACCGACTAGGATTTCGTATTCACCACCTTCAATTACCCAGTCTTCCTTAGTCGCACTGTAGTGAGTAAAATCTCGATCATTTAAGTACAGAGTCACTTCCTTGCTTTCGCCTGGCTCTAGGTAAACTTTTTCAAAACCACGAAGTTCCTTAGCAGCACGGAAAATCTTTGAATCTTTCTTTGCCACATAAAGTTGAGCTACCTCAGCACCAGCAACATCACCAGCGTTAGTTACTGTGAAAGTAACACCATCTTCATCAGCTTCAAGATCACTATATTCGAAAGTAGTATATGAAAGTCCATAACCAAATGGGAACTGAACTGACACATCTGCAGTGTCATAGTAACGATAACCTACGAAGATACCTTCACGATGCTCTGCAGTCTGTTCTTGACCTGGATAATAGTCAGCATTCGGCATATCACTATATTTAATTGGGAAAGTCTCACTTAACTTACCACTAGGATTTACCTTACCGGTTAGGATATTAGTTACTGCTGCACCTATACCTTGACCAGCTAGGTAAGTATTAACGATAGCATCAACCCCATTAACAAATGGTATCTCTATTGCACTACCGCCAACTAGAACTACGATAACTTTCTTACCAAGACGGCTTAGTTCGTCTAGTAGTACCAGTTGATTCTTAGCAAGTGCTAAATTATCACGATCATAGCCTTCAGATTCTGAAGTCTCATCAAGGCCCATAAACACTAGTAACGTATCTGCTTGCTGAGCTAATTCAAGAGCTTCATCTTTTAATTTCTTGCTGCGACCGCCTGCACGCTTAAATCCTTGTGCATAGCCAATAACATCCAAATCAGATTCTTCTAAAGCTTCAAGTGGGGCTGAAATCTTATATGCGTTTACTCGTGAACTACCTGAACCTTGGAAACGTGGAGCCTTAGCAAAGTCACCAATAACAGCAACTTTTTCCTGCTTTGCCAATGGCAATGCTTCATTCTTATTTTTCATTAGCACGATTGCTTGTTCCGCTGCCTTAATTGCATCTTCATGATGAGCTTCAAAATCAGCTTTAGGTAAATCTTTATCATTTAGTTTAGTTTCAGCAATCAGAGTAAGTAGTTTATCGACAACGTCGTCTAACACTGATTCAGCTAAGCTACCATCTTTAACTGCAGCTACAACTTGAGCATCAGAAAGACCATGAGATCTCGGCATTTCTAGTGAATTACCAGCGATTATACCTCTAACACGATCTGCGTTACCGGCCCAGTCAGTAGTGGTAACACCTTCATAACCCCATTCATCACGTAGAATTTCATTATTTAGATGGGTATTTTCGTTAGTATACTCGCCATTTACTTTGTTATATGAAGTCATAATAGTCTTTGGCTTAGCAATCTTAACTACCTTTTCAAAAGCACTTAAATATATTTCGCGCAATGAACGCTCATCGACAACTTCATCAATAGTAATACGCATAGTTTCTTGACTGTTTACCGCATAGTGCTTAGGGCAAGCAGAAATCCCATTTTCTTGGATACCCTTTACCATTTCACTTGCTAATTCACCTGTTAAATGTGGGTCTTCAGAGAAGTACTCAAAACTACGGCCACCAAGTGGATTACGCTTAATATTCATACCTGGACCAAGGATAATACTGACACCTTCAGCTTTTGTTTCTTTTCCAACACCTTTACCTATACTGTGTGCTAACTTTTTATCCCAGCTATTGGCAATAGTTGCTGCTGTCGGATAACAAGTTGCAGGTATACTACCGTTTACACCTAAGTGGTCTTCTTTACCAGCTTGTTTACGCAATCCATGCGGACCATCTGACATCGAAATCTTTGGAATATCCAAGCGTTCTATTGATTTCGTATTCCAAAAGTTAGCACCTGAAGTGAGCGATGCTTTTTCTTCTAAAGTCATCTTGTCGATAATATCTTTATGTTTCATGTTCCCTCGTCTTTGATAGGATTGTCCATCATCTTTAGTAAGTTAGTTCATTAAACAAACTTTATTTTAAAATAACAGAAAAAAGGGTGTGATACTCTAGCGCCACACCCTTTTCAGTAAATTTTAAGCTTTAATGGTGACGGTGAGCTTCTGCTTCCATCGCTTCTTCATAAGTCTTGTGAATAGTATTGTGTTCATGTTCTGGTGGTGAGTAGATTGAGTATACCTTTAACGGTTCATTACCAATATTTGTCACATTGTGCCAAGAACCAGCAGGGACAAAAATCACATCGCCATCGTTCGCTTCTTCATCAAAAGTAAGCTCTCTCCCAGCTGGCCCCATCTGCACACGACCTTTACCAGCTTCAACACGTAGGAACTGGTCATGATCCTCGTGAACTTCTAGCCCAATATCGTGACCTGGTTGAATTGACATTACCGTAAGCTGCAAGTTTTTACCTGTCCAAATAGTAGTACGGTAGTTTTCATTTTCTAGAGTTTCTTTTTCAATGTTTACTACGTATGGATTTGGCCCTTGATCTTTAGTCGCCATTAGCTACCTCCTAGGTACATCTTTGTATAAGCTTTACAAAATTGGGGTTATTTCAATTTTACTTTATTAGACCTTAACTTCTAGATACCAACTCTGGGTTTGATAATGTTACTGATACAGAGTAATTAGGTTTAGGAGCACCATGTATAAAATTCGTAGGGCTACTACCAAAAACTGGCAAGAAATTGAAGAAGTTAATGTAAGTGACTTTGGCATAAAAGAGTCAGATTATTTGTGGAAGTTCCATAAAGAAGTAACCACCGAAAAACGATTTGTATTAGCTATCTCTGATAAAACAAACCAAATAGTCGGAACTGCCGCATTCTTTCCTTCGACAGTTAATATTGGTGGCAAGCTCTTGCCATCTGCTGCCGTAACTGAAGTTGGTGTCCTTGCCACTCATCGTCGGCTGGGAATTTTGCGTGCTTTGTTAGATGAAATTTTCAATGATGACGAGTTTAAGAATGCGCCACTTTCTGCGTTAACTGCTACACAAGCTACCATCTACCCGCGTTTTGGCTATTCTCCAGCAGCCTTTGCAGAGACTTATGAATTAGATTTAACTAAAACACAATTAAAGATTAACCCCGCAACTGCTAAAGATATTGAATATGTCGATCCTAAAAAGTCTCTAGACAAAATAATCGAAATTTATGATAAATGGCATGAACAAACTCCTGGAACTAATGACCGCCATCGAGCTCACTGAGAATACGAACTATTTGGCAATAATAAAATAAAGCCTGATGGACTGCAAGTATTACTTCATGAAGATGGGTATGCCATATTTAATTATGTCGACGGAGGTAAAGGCATAAAACTGCACGAGGTAATCAGCACCACAATTGAAGCAGAACAGGCTTTGTGGAAAGTAATTTGCGCCCACGATATTGCAAAGAAACTTACCGTATCAAGTTATGCAAATATGCCACTGAAGTTCATGCTCAATGACATACGTGCATTAAAAACTACTGAAACCTACGATGCCTTTTGGCTTAGAATCAACGATGCTGAGACTGTACTTTCAAGTCTGGAAACTACCGATGAAGGACAAGTGACTCTTGCAGTTACTGACCCATATCAAGACACGAAGACGGTATACGAATTTAGCTATGTAAATGGTAAGGCAAAATGCATAGAAGTCATGGATAGTAAAGCAGACATAGAACTCAATAAAACCACTTTGGCTTCAATCATAACTGGAGCAGTCACTGCTACTGAGCATTATATCTCAGGTAACATCACTGGCTCAGAAACTGCAGCTAGAAAACTAGCTACAGCTATTGTGGCAACTGTAGCACCTCGGATAGGCACTTACTTTTAGAGTTAAAGTGCTTTACGGCGTAGCTGATATAGTTTTGCGATTGCTTTGTATTTAGCTTTGTTAACTGGCACATCATAAACCAATGGAAACTGTACTTCCCAGTTAGAGAATTTACGTTTAAATACCGTTACATTTTCTAAGTTTGGATAGTTTGGGCTTTCGATACCAGTCATATCCCAAACTTTGTTGCCACGCTCTTTCATTTCACGGATGCAGTACCACTGTAGAGCATAGGTAGCGAACCTCTTACGAGCCTCTTGACCGCTTGCAGCGTACAGGTAAACTGCATGACCACGGTATTCTGTAGAGATTAACCAAGCAATTGGTTTTTCATCTGAGTAGGCTACATATAGTCGAGCCTTTTCTGGGAATGCCTTCATCATGTTTACGTAGACACGAGCTGGATGACCACGGAAATCGTTACGTTCCTGAGTCTCATTCATCAAGTCCATTAATTCATTCTCGATAAGCTGCTCACGCTCATCATTAGGAATTTCACGTACTTCTACACCTAGGCGGCCAGCTTTACGGATACTCTGGCGCACATCAGCTTTGAAAGACTTTAGTAGCGCCTTCTCGTCCGGAGTAATATCGATATACATTGCACGGTCAAAAGTCACTAGCTCAAATGGCCGCACTGCACCCGGAATTTCATTGTTAAGTTGTAAACGGAAATAAAGGGCACCCGTCTTTTTATCTTTAGTAAATTGCTTTTTAAGAGTTTCAACAAGCTCAGTTTCAGCTTTTGCAGTCGACTCAACGTACCAAATTGGCCCTTGAGTAATAACTACTGAAGTGCGTAGCTTTTGATGCATGATATTAATCTTTGCAGTAGCTACAATCTCACCCACATCATTATAGTAACCAAACACACCTTGGATATCACGACCCCCCATTAATTCATCAAACTTATCCCATTCTGGTGACTGCTCGAAAGGGATAAAGGTATCTGGGTGTGCATCAGCAATTTCATCGAACTGAGCTTGAGTAAGTTTCTTATAACGATACATGCTTGTTATATTCTCCGTAAAATTAGCTAAATAAATGGCAGTAAACTATTCAATCTTATCGTAAAATAAATTGTAATTATGCACTGAAAGGGTGGCAACGTTTCTTAATGTTTACTGCAAAAAAATTTGAACCAGCTAAATTCACTGATTTTCTAGCTCAATATCCAGATTTAATCGTCCCAATTGAACAAACTCCCGTATGGACAGACTACGAAACTCGTATTGACGGACGTAGTTCTTTAGGACTCTTTGTATATTACAAAAACGATAAGCCAATGGCAGCTGCCCAGCTTTTCAAATATGATGCGCCTTTGCGCAGTTATGTTTGGCTTAAATTTGGGCCAATTTGGCTAGCAGAACCAACTGAAACTGATGAACAAGAATTAGTTGATGCAATCTTAAATCAGTTAAAAACTGCTCCAGCACCTAAACCACTTTTCCTAAGAATGCAGCTACGCCACCAAATACTTAAAGCTATGAACCCTTTTGAGCATAATATGTATGACGAAACTGTGATTGTAGATTTAACACCTGAAACAAAAAAGATCTTTTCATCTTTTAAAAATGATGTCCGCCGAAGTTACCGTCTAGCTAGCAAACAACCACTAGAAGTTAAGAAATACACTGGTGAAGAAGCTGCTAAGCAAATGCATGATGGCTTGCACGACCTAATGGCTAACACTGGGAAGCGAGCTGGTTTCCGAGTACATCCATCAAGTGTTTATGAAACAATGCTAACTGGTATGCCAGAAAACGTGGCTCTATATGTAAGTTACTTAGAAGGTAAGCCAGCTTGCTGGGCTATAGGCACTATTTATGGAAACGAAGCTCGATACTACTTCGCAGCAAATAACGAATTGGCTCGTGACTCATACGCAACTTACTTCAATTTGTGGAATTTAATGCAAGATATGAAAGATCAAGGTGCAAAGCAGATTGATTTAATGGGTATCGCTAGTGAGAGTTACCCTGAGCTTAAAAATGTAACTGTATTTAAGAAAAAATTCACCAAGAAAGATACCGTAACTATTCCATCAACTTATGATATTCCAATTTCAAAAGCTAAATACAAAGGGCTAACTACTGCACTAAATGCGCGTCGCAACCTTCGTAAAACATTGGATAAGAAAAAGGCTAAGTGAGAATTACCACCTTTGCATAAATTATTGATATAGTTAGTTGTTGATGTCATTTGACATTATTTTGGCTGGGTAGCTCAGCTGGTTAGAGCGCACGACTCATAATCGTGAGGTCGGGGGTTCGAGTCCCCTCCCAGCTACAGCCAATCCCTTACTTCCGTAGTGAAGTAGGGGAATTACTTTTTTAAATAAAGTGCATAAAGTAGTCGTTTAATAGTCGTTTATTATTCAAATTCATTAAAATCATCATCTAAGAAGTCGGGTAAAAATTCGCTATTATGCACTTCTCGAGTAACTCTAGCTTGGTAATGTCGTTCATTCACATCATCGGTATTGCCTAATTGTCTAGATCCAGCTTTAATGACACCTGCATTGTGAGCATTTTCGCCCCGTGTAACTGTAACACCACGTATTCCATGCCCTGAGTGTGGAGAACTCAAATATAAGAATACTCAGCATGAAGTCAATTACACACTACGAGCAACTATTTACAACGTGGAATGTAGATCATGTAGCACTGTATGGGATAGTCCTAGAGACTTCGCAGCAGCATACCTATAGCAATAGTTCATGCAATGTATATAGTTTTAACAATACCTTTAACCATTGTTAAGAAAACCGTATTTTCTGTACAATACCCGCTCATAAACCTTGAAAAATAGCAGTAGACAAGAAAATAGAGGGTAGCTAAGCCTTAAAAATACTTAACTACCCTCTATATTGCGAGATAAGAAAAAGTAACCTAGCTAAGTTATCGTTAGTGTTAGCTGAACTGGACATGAGCGACACTATCGAAACACACCACGTTAAAGGTGCTAGAGCTGTACTTGAATATTCCATAGATTCTATTAAGTTTCACAAAGAAACAAAGAAGAAGTTAGCAGCTGGTTTAGTTGAAGCAGTTACTGAAGGCTTAGGACTACTAGATGCCGAAGGTTTATAAGTGGAATCTTTGAAACTATTTTCTACTCCACTACAGGCAGTCAGAGTTAAAAGTGCTACAAATATGAGTACTGAAGCACGCCACGTCTTCTTCATGCGCAATCCCTTCCTATTAACTTATAGTAGTCAACGCTGACACAAATACTACTTTCATCATATCTCATGACACCCCTGAAACTTATTTTTGCCAGTAGTGCAGTTTATATTTAACATATAGATAGCTAGATCTTTCAAATGACTGCTATGAGATGTTTAGAGCAAGGGGATGGCTCTAAACACTCCACTTTTTATTAAAAATATAGTTAAATAACAAGTAGTTATTCGCCTACGGTATACTGATTACCAAATATGAATAACGAAAATTACCACAATAATGAAACCGCTAGAGTCGTAGCATGGAGTAAAGAATTGCAAGCAGTTCACCAAAAACTTCGTGATGTGTTAACACTAACTCAAGATACTATAGCTAAAGGCAAATCTGCTAAATACGCAACCCGAGATTTACTCCTATTTTGCCATGGGTTTTGTACAGCTTTGACTGGTCACCACGAAGGTGAAGATCGGGAACTTTTCCCAGCTATTCCAGCGCAATACCCACAACTAAAAGAAACGCTAAACTACCTAAAACAAGACCATTCTACGATTGCTTAGCTAATCACTGAGTTAGAGAATGCAGTGGTAAAAGAAGCAACTATATAAGAACTTGATAGACACCTAGAAGGTACCGCTGCGATTATGGAAAGTCATTTTCGCTATGAAGAACGAGAACTTCTTAAAGTTCTAGAAACATTGCAACTTAAAGCTGATCCCAAAGACGTACTTGGCCCGTTATAAACAACACTAATGTTTCATGTGAAACATTAAATTTCTTTAATGAAAATCAACAAAGTAATCCCAAAAGATGGGATATAGGTTTCGCGCTCTTTTGGCTGTTCAAACCCTAATGCATGATAAAGGTTTTGTGCAGTCTTCATCTCTGGTCCAGTAACCAACATAAGCTTTTTATAGCCACGTTTTCGAGCAATCTCTTCCAAGTTTTTAATAATCTTAGATGCATAGCCTTTACGACGATGTTTTGGTGAAACTGCTAACTGCCGAAAATCCATTTCATTGGGAAGTGACTGCTCAGTAACTTTCTCATCTTCATAAGGCACTGAAACTGTAGCAACTAGTTCACCGTTTTCTTCAATGACATAGTTATTTGAAGTATGCAGCCTAGACTCAACATCAAGAATGTCAGCCTTGTATCCTTCATTAAGGTCATAATCAAAACTGTAGGAATCAATTAATAATTGCCTAAGCTGTTCAATTTCCTCTGGTTTTACTAGTCGCATCACGTCTTTCTTTTGTTTTACTTCCTAGTCCATCTAATACGCTAAAATTTCCTTAATAGCCACTAAACACCAACTTAAAAGAAGGTGAGTAGCTTAAAAATGACTAATAAATACAAGAGAACTATGCACTAGTAACATTGCTCACAGTGACTAGTGGGTCATTAGTCATTTCTTATTCAAAAATTAAATACATAACTTAATTATAAGCTATTGTGCTTTTCCCTTAGTAAATAAAGCAAATAACAAGTATGATATAAGTAACATTTTTAACGAAAGTGATATTTAATTATGTTCAAAGAACTGCTTGCATTAAGTTTTCAAACAAGCGAAATTATTCGAGTTGATATTGAGAGTGGCGAGACAACTCCTCTTGAAATAAAGACTGGATCTTGTCCAGATGGCATTGTCGTGATTGATGATACTGTGTACTGGACTACTATGGGCGAAGTGCCAAAAGCTAAAAAAGGTGAAGACACTACCTTATTAAAATTCAAAGCTCAAGATGGCCAAGTTCGCTCTGCACCACTTGCTGGTGGCGAAGTTACTGACCTTACTCCAGTCGGAGAGTTTACCACTGGTAAACAATTAGTTACTGACGGCAACGGCAATTTATACTTCAGTGATCGTGAAGGCTATAAAGTATTCACTGTTCGCACTGATGGTAGTGGTCTGACTGAGTTAGTAGTTAATGATTCAGCTGATGGTGACTATGCTGAATGTGTTGGTTGTGGTGTAGATACTGAAAATGGCTACTTGTATTGGACTCAAAAAGGCCCTGGTAATGGTGGTGGACAAATCCTACGTGCTGGCTTAGAAATTCCAGAAGGTAAAACCGCTGATAACCGTAGCGATATTGAAGTACTTTGGGATAAACTTCCTGAACCTATCGATATTGAAATTTATGATGGTTACCTATATTGGACTGACCGTGGTCATGGCGAAAGTGGAAATAGCGTTAACCGTGCACCATTGCCAGCAAAAGGTGAAACAGGTGAGAAACCAGAAGTTCTAGCTGACGGTTTTGAAGACACCATAGGGTTAGCTATTGATGAAGAAACTGGCGTAATTTACGCAGCAGATTTGGGTGGTAATATACGTGCTGTAGCAATTCCTGGTAAATCTGAAGCAAAAGACCGACTAGTAACTAAACATACTGGCATGATTACCGGTATTACTGGCATGAAATAATAAAAATTTAAAAATAAAGATTATAGGAGTATTGATGAACTATTCACATACCTTCGAAGAAATTAAAGACCGCCCTATAGCTATTATTGGTGCAGGTACTCTTGGTCGTCGTATGGGTCTTATGATGTCTAGCCGTAGTGGCACAGTGCACATTATGGATCAAAATCAGGAACAAGCAGAATCTGCTGCAGATTTCGTAAACGAAAACCTGCCACAAGTAATCAAAGACCGAGATGGTAAAGGTGAAGTTGGCAAAGCTGTAGGATATTCTGACCTAGAAAAAGCTCTTAAAGATGCCTGGCTAGTAATCGAGGCTGTTCCAGAACGTCTAGAAATCAAAGTGCCGTTATGGGGCGATATTGATAAGCATGCTGAAGAAGATGCAATTTTCGGCACTAACTCTTCATCTATTGCTTCTAGCGAGATGGCTGAAAACATTAAAGATAAGTCTCGTTTCTGTAACTTGCATTTCTATATGCCGCCTGGAGCAAATGCTGCCGACCTGATGTCTGATGGCGAAACTGATCCAGAAGTTATTGAAACACTACAGAAAGTCCTTCCAGAATTCGATGTGCACCCTTTCTTAGCTAAGAAAGAAAGCACTGGTTTCATCTTTAACCGTATTTGGGCAGCTATTAAGCGGGAATCTCTAGATGTTGTTGCTACTGGCGTAGCAGAACCTGAAGATATTGATAGCATGTTCAAACTTAACTGGGGTATGCGTAAAGGTCCTTTCGAAATGATGGATGGTGTTGGTCTTGATGTAGTGCTCGATATTGAAAACCACTATGCATCAGAAAATCCTCACTTACCTGAAGGTCCACGTGAACTTCTTAAGAAATATGTTGACGCAGGTAAGCTTGGTCTTAAGACTGGTGAAGGTTTCTACAAGCACCCACCAAAGGATGAAAACGCTAAAGAAGATCTTAATAACTGGTAATGATAGAAATAAGATAAATGCTACAAAGAGGTTCATGACAAGTTCATGAACCTCTTGTTGCATATTATTAGCTTTTTTATTAAAGGTAAAATGAATTAAAGGCAAATTAATTACAAAACGAGGTGAATTTAAATGATTTACACGGTCACGCTGAACCCAGCGATTGACTATATCGTGCGAATGGACGAACTCAAACTTGGCGAAGTTAATCGAATGGACAGTGACTTAAAATTACCCGGAGGTAAGGGAATTAATGTTTCTCGTATTTTAGAGCGCACTAATTCCGTTACTACTGCACTTGGTTTCATGGGAGGGTTCACTGGTAACTTCATCAAAAAAGCTCTTCGGAAAGAACATGTAACTACTAACTTCACCGAAGTTGATGATGATACACGTATTAACATAAAAATTAAGGATACTAACCAAGAGACAGAAATTAACGGCTTAGGTCCTAAAATTTCAAATGCAGAATTAGAAGATCTAAAAACTCATATCTCTAATTCTGACTCTGAAGACATCGTCGTCTTCTCAGGAAGTAAACCAGCCAGTGTTCCTGATAGTTTTTATCAAGAACTAATTAATATCGTCCAACAAAGTGGTGCTGAATTTGTAATAGATACTACTGGTAAAGACTTAATGGATGCACTACCAAGTAAACCATTATTAGTTAAGCCTAATAATCATGAACTAGCAGAGTTATTTAATACTGAGTTTAATTCAGTATTAAGCATTATTCCTTATGGAAAGAAACTACTAGAAAAAGGTGCTAAGCATGCTCTAGTTTCTATGGCTGGTGATGGCGCACTATTGTTTACAAAAGACGGCGTATACCAGTCAAATGTACTAAAATACCCAGTCAAAAACTCTGTAGGTGCAGGGGACTCAATGATTGCTGGTTTTGTGGGCAATTATAGTAAAAATGCGGATCCTATTGAAGCATTCAAATGGGGTGTAGCTTGTGGAAGTGCTACAGCATTCTCTGATGATCTAGCGACTGAAGAGTTTATTAAAGAATTATTACCCAATATTGACATAACAAAAATAAAGTAGGGTGTGTTAAATGAAAATCAAAGACATAATGCCTAAAGAGTCCATGATTATGGATTTACAGGCAAAAGACAAACCAAGTGCCATTGAGGAGATGGTGCAAAAGATGTACGACTCTGGTCGTATTTCTGACATTGATACCTATAAAGCAGGTATCTTAAAACGTGAATCACAGATGTCTACCGGTCTCGGTGACAACTTGGCGATGCCACACGCTAAAAACAAAGCAGTTAAGAAAACTACTGTACTATTTGCAAAAAGCAAAGATGGTATTGATTATGAGGCCCTAGATGGCAACCCTAGTAATCTATTCTTTATGATTGCAGCTCAAGAAGGCGCAGATGATACCCACTTGAAAGTACTAGCTACTCTTTCTAGACTTCTTATTGATAAGAATCTAGTTGAAAATCTTAAAGAAGCTAAAAATCCTGATGAAGTTATCCAGCTTCTTGATGATGCTGAAACTGCAAAGGAAAAAGAGCAAGCTAAAGAAGTGGCTGAACAAAAGAAAAAGGACGAAGAACTTGCGGTAGCAAGTGCAGCTGGTGGAACCACGGCCGGTGCAGCAAAATCTGATAAGCCTTATGTAATTGCAGTCACTGCTTGCCCTACTGGTATTGCTCATACTTATATGGCTGAGGATAAGCTAAAAGAGACAGCTAAGGAAATGGGAGTTGACATCAAAGTTGAAACCAATGGTTCCGATGGTGTTAAAAACCAGCTAACTAGTGCTGATATTGAGCGTGCTGATGGTGTTATTATCGCAGCTGATAAGAATGTCTCAATGAACCGTTTTGATGGTAAACCATTAGTTAACCGTCCAGTTAAAGATGGTATTAACAAAGCTGAAGAGCTAATTAATCTTGCAAAAGGTGGTGAAGCACCAATATTCCATGGTGATGGATCAGCTGATGCAGAGGGTGAAGGTGCAGATGCTGGTGGTAGCGTAGGTCAGAAAATCTATAAGGATTTGATGAATGGTGTATCTCACATGTTACCGTTCGTAATTGCCGGTGGTATCACTATTGCAATTTCCTTTATGATTGACCAGTTCTTAGGTGTACCTGAAGCTAGCCTAGATAAACTTGGAACTTTCCATCCTGCTGCCAATATGTTTAACGAAATTGGTAATGCGGCATTCATGTTTATGTTGCCAGTACTTGCGGGTTTCATTGCTTCAAGTATTGCGGACCGCCCGGGTCTTGTTGCTGGTTTTGCTGCTGGTGCTATTGCCAACCAAGGTGGCGCAGGTTTCCTTGGCGCTCTTGTTGGTGGTTTCCTAGCTGGTTACGTAATTGTTTACTTAAAGAAAGGCCTAGCTAATCTACCTAGATCACTTGATGGTATTAAAACTATCCTGTTCTACCCATTCCTTGGTTTGATAATTACCGGTCTTTTGATGCTACTAATTAACGTACCAATGAAGGCTATAAATGATGGTATTACTAACTTCCTAAATGGACTAAGTGGTTCTAGTGCAGTAATCCTAGGTATTCTTGTTGGTGGCATGATGGCTGTAGATCTTGGCGGCCCTATCAATAAAGCAGCTTATGTATTTGGTACCGGTACGCTAGCAGCTACAGTAGCTACGGGTGGTTCAGTAGTAATGGCAGCCGTAATGGCTGGTGGTATGGTGCCTCCTCTTGCAGTATTCGTAGCAACTAGGTTGTTTAAGAAGAAGTTTGATAAGACTCAGCAAGAAGCTGGTATGACTAACATCGTGATGGGTCTATCTTTCGTAACTGAGGGTGCAATTCCATTCGCAGCTTCTGACCCAGCTCGTATTATTCCAAGCTTCGTTGTTGGTTCTGCTACTGCAGGTGGTCTAGTAGGTGCTTTCGGTATTAAGCTACTTGCTCCACATGGTGGTATCTTTGTGATGCTTCTATCTAACCACCCATTGCTATACATGCTATTCATTGCAATTGGTGCAGTTATATCAGGCGTTATCTATGGTGTTATTAAGAAACCACTTGACACTGATGACGATGTAAAAGTTGTTAAAAAAGAAAAGAAAATTGAAAAAGCAACAGCTTAATTACTTCATAATAAATGGGTATCTTCTTAACGAAGATACCCATTTATACAGCGAAGAAAATGACAATCTAGACTGTTTATCGATTGCCATTCCTAACAATCCAGTTTCTTGATAATGTACCGAAGGAATTTGCCCTATTACTCTCTTTAGTTAATTCAAAGATTTCACCCGTATCACGTGAATTAAGTAACGGTACATTACCGTAGAAGACTATTGACCATAAAGTAATTAGCGATATACAGTAATGTTAGTGAATCTTGCCCCAAATTAATAAGGGGTAGATAACTTACTAAAATTATAAAGTCGATGCTATATAAAAGGCGTACTCTATTTACATATAGATACGCCTTTTATATTTTAAAACTAAACTCGTATCGTTGTTCTCTCTTTCGCTGATTTAATCATTGCTTCAGCTGCTTTAAGAGTCTGCGTACCTTGTTCCATAGTCACAATTTTATTACTCTTACCTAATATTGCATCTCGAAAGGCTTCATGCTCTGTCTTCAGTGGTTCCTGTTTCTTAAGTGCGTACTGAACAATGTCACCTTCAACCACACCACGGAAAGCAGTAATCTGATCCCAGTCTTGTTCGACTGTACCATTCTCATAGTATGTAAGATCTGAAGTCAGAGTGTTAGCAATCAAAGTACCTTTTTCACCAGTAACGACAGTTACACGCTCTTTAAGAGGAGATAGCCAATTAACTAAATGGTTAGTAAGGACACCATTATCAAGTGCTCCCACAGCACTTACTAAGTCTTCGTATTCACGGCCAGAACGGAAAGCAGTATTGGCTGCAATAGTATCGTAGCTAGAATCTAGCAACCATGCGGTTAAATCAATATCATGTGTCGCAAGATCTTTAATTACTCCAACATCAGTAATACGAGTCGGGAATGGCCCTTGACGGCGAGTAACGACTTGGTATACAGTTCCAAGTATGCCTTCATGAAGTTTTTGTTTTAAGGTCTGCAACGAGGGATTATAACGTTCAATATGTCCAACAGCTCCAATAAGATCTTTAGACTTGAAAGCTCTTGTCATTTCTTCAGCCTCTACTACATTTTTAGCAATTGGCTTTTCAACTAATGTGTGTACACCAGAATCAGCTAATTGCATAGCAGTTTCGTAATGAAACTTTGTAGGTAGTGCAACCACTGCTGCATCAATACCAGCATCAATTAGTTCATCAACAGATTTATACACTGGCACTCCTTGAGATACATTGAATGGATCACCACTCATGTCAGCTACCCCAGCAAGTTCTACGCCAGTAAGTTCATGTAATACCCGACCATGATGGCGTCCCATCATGCCAGCACCAATAAGCCCAACTTTTAAAGTCATAAATATCCTTTTTATACAGTTACTTTATTAACAGCTTCAACAATACGCTCCAAATCACCATCTGATAGTGAAGGATGCACTGGCAAACTCAATGCAGTAGCGCATGCAGTAGTAGTGTTCTTCAAATCGAAATCAAGATTAAATGAAGGCAATTGATGATTAGGAATTGGGTAATAAACTCCGCTACCAACATTAAACTCATCTTTTAAGCGTTTAGCTACTTCATCACGATTTTCCTTCACCTGGATAGTGTATTGGTGGAATACGTGGGTAGCATTTTCGGCAATTTTCGGAGTCACCACATTTTCAATATGCTTGCTTAGGAATTCAGCATTTTCCTGACGCTTTTTAGTCCAAGAATCGACTTTATTTAGTTGCACACGTCCAATAGCAGCATGAATATCTGTCATACGATTATTGAAACCAATCACCTCATTTTCATACTGTTTTTCCATACCTTGGTTACGGTATAGGCGAAGCATTCGAGCTGTTTCATCATGTGGTGTAGACACCATTCCACCTTCACCAGAAGTCATGTTCTTAGTAGGGTAAAGGCTGAACATTGCGAAATCTCCAAAAGTACCAACTGGATTATTAGCTAAAGTCGCACCATGAGCCTGTGCAGCATCTTCAAAAAGCATTAGATCATGCTTATCAGCAATTTTACGTAGCTCAATCATGTTTGCCGGATGACCATATAGGTGTACCGGCATAATCGCCTTAGTTTTCGGAGTAATAGCCTCTGCTACAGATTTTGGATCCAAACAGAAGTAATCTAATTCAATATCGGCGAAAACTGGAGTAGCACCTGTTAAAGCCACAGAGTTAGCAGTAGCAGCAAAAGTGAATGAAGGAACTATAACTTCATCTCCAGGGCCAACACTAGAAGACAAGAGTCCAAGATGTAGTCCTGAAGTACCTGAGTTAACTGCTATACAATTTAAACCTTTAACAAAGTGAGAACTAAATTCCTCTTCAAACTTCGCTACCTCAGGACCTTGTGCAATTCCACCTGAACGCAAAATTTTATCAACAGCTTCACGCTCTTCATCACCAATAATAGGCTTGGCTGCAGGGATAAAATCATTATTTACCATATTTTTATTTCATCTCCTCAAGATGACCATTTTTTTCAACAAAGCTTTCTCCAGTTTCAGGACATTTCCATTGTCCTGAAACTTCAGTCTCTTTTAAGGGAACACCTGTTTTACCAACCCAGCAAATATGACGGGCAGGTACTCCAACTACTAATGAAAAAGGCTTAACATCCTTAGTAACTACAGCACCTGCAGCAACAGTAGCCCATTTACCAACCTTTGCCGGAGCAATACAAACAGCACGGGCACCGATAGCAGCACCTTCGCCTATTTCTACACCAACAGCTTCCCAATCAGAAGCAGATTTTAACTCTAAATCTGGGGTAACAGCACGTGGATAAAGATCATTGGTTAACACCACAGCAGGTCCAATAAAAACTCCATCACCTAGTTTTGCAGGCTCATAAACTAGAGCATAATTTTGAATTTTACAATTTTTGCCTATTTGTACACCAGCACCGATGTAAGCACCACGACCTACAATACAATCTGCGCCTATTTGGACATCTTCACGAACTTGAGCTAAGTCCCAAATTTTGGATCCGCCAGCAATGACAGCATCTTTTGAAACATCAGCAGAATTTGCAATAAAAATCATACACACTAACTTTATAATATAGGTTTAATCTTTGGTTTATTTTTATACATCTTTCTTCTAAAAATCTCACTACGTAAAAAGTTATATATATAGCCAATTGCTAATATTATTCCTGTCAACATCAAGATGTCCGGTATCCATGGATTAACAATCTTTTTAACAAAATCAGAAATGAACCACCAAAAAATCATAAATATAGGCACTACCCATAATTTAAATCTACTAAAAGAAATAAAAATCTTATTAACTCTAGATAGTATTCGATTCCAAGGAACGAAAGCTGCGTACGCCACAAAGGCAGGTGCATAGAAGATGCTAAGGGTGTAATTAATACCTATATGAAAGAATATTAAAAAGCTTGGAGCTAATTTCCAATATCTCCAACCAAAGAAGAATAATAATAGTGGTAAGCCTTCTACTAATACTGTTGAATAATCAAAAAACTTCCAAAAAGGATAAAAAGTAATATGAGAGAATAAATCAGGAATTTTCCCTGAACTTAAGCCTCCTAAATAATACTGGAAAAAATATCCTTCAGTTGCAGTGTTCTTAGGATTTAACCATCCAGAAGTTGCTTTAGCAAAATCAGCTGTAAAAAGCCATAAACTGATTGTCAGTGCCATCCAACGGATAACCCACGGGGAAAAATTAATAGAACTGTAAGAATTAATCTTTTTATTTAAGAGTTTTCTACTATCAATAGAGTAGGCATTACCCCACCCTGAAAATGCCATAATAATTGGAACAATTGCGATAATAATACCATGATCTAGCTTTCCTAATGCAAAAGTAAAACCATTCGCAATAATCATATTTACGCCAAATAGTACTGAAACTACTGGCGTTAAATATCCAAATAAAATAGAAGTAGCTGAAAATATGTAAATAATTTGGAATAAGATTAAAACCCATAAAGGTGGAAAACTGTGAAAAAGTTGTAGCATTCCAGGAAGCGTATGATACATTTCACTGGGAATTCCTGCATTTATAGAATATTTTGTATACTGCAAAAGTACAATTACACCAAAAAGAATGCGATAAATAGCTATATCATAGACACTAATTCCACCTGAATCATTTAACCAACGACGAAATTTACTAGTTGCTAAAAATGCTCTTATATTACTCATTTATTCATACTTTCACTAAAATCAATAACCGTAGTTTTACTACTTCCAACCTTCTCAGTTTGACCATTTTGAGTTTTAGTAGTTGATCGAGTAATTTTTACTTTAGCAACATTTGGATGACTTTTGATTAAAGATTTATATATCCAATTATTTATATTTGGATTTTGCATCTTTTCAGGAGTGCTAGCAAAATTCCTTCTAAATACCATTTCTGAACTTTGCGTAGTTTTTGGAATTAGAGTATCTGGAGTAAGTCTGTACGCATTTCCATTTTCATCTACTCCTTGAATACTATACTGTGTAGTTTCTTGCCCTCCACCTTGAGGAATTTTAGGAACTCCATCAAATGGTGGAGCAAGCAAATTAGGATAAGGCTCTTCACCTGTTTTTTTCCAAACATGATGTTGAATAGGTAAAATTAAAGCAGTTAAAAGAAAAACAACTAATACATAAAAAGCTTGTCTGTTTGTTTTTAACATTTCTTCCGATCTTTCTTATATGCAAGTTTAGCAGCATTGTAGCCACTCATACCATGCACTCCAGGACCCGGAAATGTAGACGAAGAGCATAAATAAACATTTGGAATTTTTGTGTCCCATGGAGTAAAACTAAATTTAGGGCGAGAAAAAAATTGAGATAGTGAGTTATCTCCACTTGAGATATCTCCACCTACATAATTACGATTATATTCTTCATACTGCACTGCATTCATAGTATGTGAATCAATAATTAAATCACGAATTCCTGGAGCAAATTTTTCAACCCTATTTAATATTAAATCTGTAGGATCTTCATTATAGGATGCTGGCACATGCGTATATAACCATGCAGTATCATATCCTTTAGGTGCCCTACTATCATCAAAAGTTGATGGTTGTGAAACTAAAATGTAAGGTTTATTGGGAGTTTTACCTTTTGCTACAGTATTTTCAGCTAAAACAACTTCAGAAGCTTCACCACCGACATGAACTGTACCTGCTTTATGTAGCTCTTTATCATTCCATGGAATTGGACCAGACATTGCTAAATCTAATTTAGCAACTGCATTACCGTATTTGAATTTTTTCAAAGTATTAACCGATGAACTAGGTAATTTATATTCAAAAATATTGACAAAATCCCTAACAGAGGTATCAAAGAAAACAATATCCGCATCAGCTAATTGACTTTTATCCGTAATAACTACATCACAAATAACTTTTCCATTATTGAACTCTAGTTTCTTTTGCAAGAAATTAATAATTTGTTGTGAGCCACCCCGTATTATAGGCCATCCGCTAGACTGAGATAAACCTGTTAATGACATTCCTACAAAACTTGAAGTTACACTAGGTAATTTAACATTAGTATGAGCAGCAACTCCAGATATTAAAGCCCTAGCTTCTACACCTTTAAATACGCCTTTATCAACACTTTGTAAAAGTGAATTAATTCCAAAATTAAGTGCTGGGCTAACCACTTTCAATTTTGAAGTATCAATAAGTGGTTTTAAAAATAACTCTCCCATTTTATATGGGTCATTAGAAAAGTTTGAAAAAATATTTAACCAACGTTGCTCATCAATGCCCAGACCTTCTGCAGTTTTTGCAATATCACGATAAGCATAAGCAGATTCTGTTTTTGTAATTGGTTGGGCAAAAGACAACTCTGGAATAATGAAATCTAATTCTTTACTCATGCCAAGTTCTTTAAAATATGGAGAAACAAATGCCATAGGGTGCACTGCAGAGCATATGTCATGAATAAACCCACCTTTAGTTAAAGAAGCACTCCTACTACCACCACCAGGAGTGTTGCTGGCTTCAAAAACAGTTACATCATACCCCTTTTCAGACATATAGACAGCAGCGGCCATACCGTTGGGTCCACTACCTACTACATAAACTTTTTTCACAAATTTTCAACTTATCTTTATGTTAAATCAATAAAGTCTAGAACTATTTCATAGCAAGAGACTTATTAAGTGGCGGATGAGGGATTCGAACCCCCGTAGGCTGAGCCAGCTGATTTACAGTCAGATTCCTTTGGCCACTCGGACAATCCGCCAAGCATTGAGTAAAAACCCAACTTGATTATTATACTAAGAAACTCAATTAAACGCTAATCATGGTTTTACTTTTTGTCATTTTTAGCTACTAATGGCTTCTGCATTGGATCAAAATAGTTGATAACCAGTACTGCTACGAACAAAGTTACTACCAACAAATAAATATTATGAAAGGCGCTTAACAAAGTAGTATCAATAACAGGACGTAAACTTCCAACGTTAGGAGCTGTCTTTGAATTGATGACTTTATCGAACAATTCCATTGAAAGACCATCATGCTTTTTAATATTTTGGTTCAAAGTTAAGTTAAAGATTAAACCATAAATACCAACCATAAGTGTCTGCCCTAAAGTACGACCTAAGGTGACCATTGACGAAGCTGTACCAACGTATTCCCTAGAAACTACCGCTTGTGCAACTATAGTATTAGTGGAAGTAATAATACCGAAAGTTACTCCCGAGATAATGTAAAACATAAACTGATAAAAATTAACTCCAGCAAATACTAATGTTAAATAAAACAACATCTGTATCAGCACAATAGTCATCACAGTATTACGCGGCGCAAAATTTTTCATAATAATAGCTACCGAAAATGAAGCCAAAACCCACATTATCGAACTAGGAGTGAGCGCTAACCCAGCAGCAGATGCCGAAACTTGATATATGGACTGCAACCAAATTGGAAAATAAATCGCAAAACCAATTTGAATACACATCAGCAACATTATGGTAGCTATTTGCACAGTAAAAGTATGGGAACTAAATAAGTTAAAAAGCACCAATGGCATTTCAGTAGATTTTTCGACCTTGATAAATAGTATAAACGCAACAATAAATACTATAAAACAAAGCAAGATTATTGGAACATTAAGCTGTCTTTCACCTAAACCTTGCAATCCTAATAATAGAGATATCAACACCACTGCAAAAGCAGTAATCCCTTTGTAATCAATAGCTAATTTCTTTGATTTTACCCTATCACTTTCAAAATAACCTATTGATACGAGCAGTAAAACAATACCTCCCAATGGCACATTTATGAAAAATATCCAATGCCAACTAAGATTATCTACAATAAAGCCACCTAATAACGGCCCAATCATAGCTGAAATTCCCCACGCCATATTGTTAAGAGCCATGACGTTAGCCCGTTTTTCCACACTGAAAACGTCAGCTATTATCGTAAAAATAATTGGAGTAATAGCACCAGCACCAATTCCTTGAACGGCCCTGAAAATTATTAATAACAACATATTAGTTGCGATACCACATAAGGCGGAACCGACAACAAATATTATTAAGCCAATAATAAAAATTGGTTTTCGACCAATTTGATCGCTAAGTTTTCCAAAAATTGGGGCCGCAACTGCTGTAGTCAATAAGTACATTGAAAATACCCAAGTTAACTGGGATACTCCATGAAATTCACTAACAATAGTAGGTAAAGCGGTAGTAACAATCGTAACTTCTACTGATGTCATGAATGTAGCGATAAAGATAGCGAGTAAAACTAAGTTAATTCTAGTTTTCAAGAAACTCTCTCCAGTTAAACTAAACCTGCAATTCTCCTTAACTATACACCTACCCTTTATAATTGAGTTAACTGCGTAGAAAGGAAAAGAATTATGGCAGATTCTTCTTTTGACATTGTAAGCAAAGTAGATCAACAAGAAGTAGCAAATGCGCTAAACCAATCAAGTAAAGAAATCCGACAACGATATGACTTCCGTGGTGTAAACGCAAGCATTGAACAAAGCGGTGACAAAATTACATTAAAAGCTAACTCTGAAGAACGTGTTAAAGCCGTTTTAGATGTATTCCAATCAAAACTGGTTAAACGTGGCATTTCATTAAAGTCCCTAGATGCTGGTGAACCTTATGCTTCTGGTAAAGAATACCGTTTAGAAGCAACTACCAAAGAAGGCATTGACCGAGAAATTGCAAAGAAGATTAATAAAAAAATTAAAGATGATGGACCACGTGGTGTAAAGTCACAAATTCAAGGTGATGAACTCCGTGTCAGTTCTAAAAAACGTGATGACTTACAATCGGTAATTGCATTGCTTAAAGGTGAAGATTTTGACGTAGATTTACAGTTTGTAAATTACCGTTAAAACTTAACCAAAAAAGGCTGGTTAATTATTAACCAGCCTTTTTATTACTTAAATTCTTTTACTCTTAATTGTTATCCAAGTAAGGGTTGTAGTTTTCTTCCTCAGCTTGCTTACGTTCACGGTACTGAGATTCGATAGTTAAACCTTTAGCTCCCATTTGTGCATCCATCTGCTGCAGCCGAGCGATACGGTCTTGCATTGGTGGGTGAGTAGACATAGCTTCGCGCACTCGAGAACCAAATGGGTTAGCAATCATTGCATGTGCCGCATTTTGAACTGATTGGTTTTGTGGCAACGGTGCGCGGTCTACCCCTACTTCAAGCTTGTGCAGTGCTGAAGCAAGAGCTAATGGGTCTTGAGACAGCTTAGAACCATCCTCATCTGCGTCATACTCACGGGTACGGCTAATCATCAACTGCACCATAGTCGCAGCCATCGGTGCAAGTAGTGGCATTAAGAAACCTAATGGACCAGCATCACGACCGCGATCACGCATATTTGCATACATGGACATCTGAGCCCCAGTGGTAATAATACCGGCAGCAGCTGATGCAATAGATGAAGTTAAAATATCACGATTATAAACATGCATAAGTTCGTGAGCTAACACACCACGGAGCTCACGTTCGTTCAAAAGTTGCAAGATACCTTGAGTGCAACATACTGCAGCATGTTGTGGGTTACGACCTGTGGCAAAAGCATTCGGAGACACTGTTGGCGCCACATAAAGTCTTGGCATTGGCTGTCCAGCTTTTTCAGAAAGCTCCTGCACAATTCGATACATTGCTGGCTCTTGTTCTGGAGAAACTGGGACTGCACGCATTGAGCGAATCGCAATTTTGTCAGAGTTCCAGTACGTCATAGCTGTAGAAACTAATCCAAAGACCATGAAAATTGGTAAAATTCGGTAGTCACCTACATACTGTGCCAAAGCACCACCAACACCAAGGATAATTACCCACATTACCCCAAATAATAGTGCTGTCTTTAAACCATTATAATGCTTAGTCATATCTATATTATATTAATCCTAACTTAAATTTAGCTGTACTTATGATGAAGTTTTTCTAGAGATTTCTACCATGTCCTCACGAGGCACCACTTTAACACGCTCACGCTTAACACCTTCATAAGCTCCACCTAGCTCACGCTCATGCTTATCAAGTGCTAGCCAGCCTTCCCAAGTAGTATATTCAATACCTTTTTCTTCAAGTACTTTAGCAAAGTCTATGTCTTCAGCTGGTTCTTTAAAGTTAGGCTCATCTTCAATAAAGTGCTTAATAGTCTCCATAGCATCAGATTTTGTATGACCAATTAATCCTACTGGACCACGTTTAATCCAACCTGTAGCATATAAACCTTCTAACGGTTTTCCATCATTATCAACAATACGACCTCCATCATTTTGGATAACACCACGCTTTTCATCAAAAGGAATCTGATCAAGTTCAGAGCCAAAGTAACCAATTGCACGATAAACGGCCTGGGCTGGATATTCTACAAATTCTCCAGTACCTTCAACTTGACCATTACTCACAAGTTTATTTAGCTCAAATTTAATGCCAGTTACTTTACCGCCTTTACCCTTAATTTCTACTGGATTATGTAAGAAATGTAGATGTAGCCTACGACTAGCACCCGTACCTTCATCATCAAGGAGCCAGTTTTGCAACGTTTTCATCATAACCTTAGTTTGGTTATTAGATTCAATCTCAGCCATATCAGACTCATCTAAATCAAAATCCTCTGGATATAGCACGATATCTACATCATTAACTTTGCCAAGTTCACGAAGCTCTAGTGGCGTAAATTTAATTTGTGCAGGGCCGCGACGTCCGAATACATGCACATCAGTAACTGGCGACTTCTTCAAACCCTCATAAACATTGTCCGGAATTTCAGTAGTCAACAGATCATCTGCATGCTTCGCTAGAATACGAGATACATCAAGAGCTACGTTACCATTACCGATTACTGCAATTTCCTTAGCATTCAATTCCCATGTACGTGGCACATCTGGATGACCATCAAACCATGATACAAAATCAGCAGCACCATACGAGCCTTCAAGGCCAGTGCCTGGAATATTTAAATCTGCATCTTTCACTGCACCAGTAGCAAAAATAACAGCATGATAATGTTTTTGTAAATCTGCCAAAGTTAGGTCATTACCGTAGTCGACATTACCGAAGAAACGAATATCACCACGATCCATCACTTTATGCAAAGCCATAATAATGCCTTTAATACGAGGATGATCTGGCGCTACACCATAGCGGATTAATCCAAAAGGTGCAGGGTAACGATCAAATAAATCGATACTAACTTCAAAGTCTTTATCCGCTTTTACTAAAATATCTGCGGCATAAACTCCAGCTGGACCAGAACCAATAACGGCTACCCGTACTTTTGACATAACTTCTCTTACCCTCTTCTATGTATCTCGTTCTACCACGGCAATTGCAAAGTCTTGTAATGCTTGTTTCGCAGCGTTATCTGGCAAAGGAGCTAAGATGTCCCTTGCATCGTTAGCCCATTGGTAGGCAATATCCCAAGCTTGTTTAGTTACTTCATGATTTGCTAATACTTCAATTGCCTCTTGCAAGGCTTCATCTGAACTTAAATCTGCATCTATGGCAGCTATTGCTGTTTTATCATCAGCCTTACGCAACAATAATGTTGGTAATGTTGGCACTCCTTCACGCAAGTCTGTACCTATATTTTTACCTGACTGTTTCTTGGTACTCGTTACATCGATAATATCATCAGCTAGCTGGAAAGCGGTACCCACTTTTTCTCCATATTGGCGCAAAATTTCACGAGCATCTTTATCAACTCCAGAAAACATTGCACCAAATTCACTTGCCATGGCGATTAACGAACTAGTCTTATCAGAAATTACTTGTAAATAATGCTCATGAGGATCTTCATCACCTTGTGGGCCTATAGTCTCATGAAGCTGACCTAAGCAAAGTCGTTCGAAAGTTCTAGATTGTAAACCTAATGCTTCACTACCCAAGGCTGAAACGATAATAGAAGCTTTTGCAAACAAAATATCACCAGTTAGAATCGCAGCATTATTTCCCCATAGAACATGGGCAGTCTCAGTACCACGGCGTAACTCAGCAGAATCCATTACATCATCGTGATAGAGGCTAGCTAAGTGTGTAAGCTCTACAGCAACCGCAGCATCAATAACATCTTGCTCATTAAAATCAGTTGCACCAAATTTACTACTCAAAATAGTTAACATTGGGCGCACTCGCTTGCCGCCAGCTTTCATTAAATGTTTAGAAGTTTGATTAGTAAAGAAATCTTTTTGAGTTAATACTTCATCAAGTCGCTGTTCCACTTTTTGCATTGTGTTTAATAGCTCGGCACCTAATTCGGCATCAATATTATCTAGGCCAAAACCTTTCTTAGCCATCAGCACCAGTTTCCTTTTCCTACAACAATTTTAATAACAGCGATAATAATTTACTTTTTAAGATAATTTTACCTGTTTTACTGGTTTATAACCGCGATGCATCGCTGCAATACCAAAACTTAAGTTTTTGTAACCAACTTTTTCCCAGCCACTTTCAGTAATCCAATCACATAACTCATCTTGGTTAGGCCAATCTTCAATAGATTCAGCTAGGTAAGTATAAGCTTCTGGATTTGAACTACTTATCTTCGCTACTAATGGCAAACCTTTAAGTAAATAAGTTTTATAAGCTTTAGCTAGAAGTGCAATTGGTGGATGTGAGAATTCACAAATCAATACCATACCGCCCGACTTAGTTACTCGGTACATTTCAGCAATAGCTTTTTTAGGGTCCTGAATATTGCGCAATCCAAAAGAAATTGTTACCGCATCAAAACTTTCATCATCGAAAGGTAAGTTCATTGCATCAGCTTCGACAAAGTTAATATCTGGTCGACACTGCTTACCGACTGCAATCATTCCTGGTGAAAAATCACACGCCGTAACCTGCACACCAGAGTCAGCAAATGGCTCACTTGAAGCACCTGTACCAGCTGCGATATCAAGCAACTTTTGCCCAGGGCTTATTTTTATTGCATTGTATACTTTTCTACGCCAAATTCGATCTTGGCCAGCAGATAAGATGTCGTTAGTAATATCGTATTTCGCTGCCACATCGTCAAACATTGACGAAACTTCTTTGGGGTCTTTATCCAGAGATGCGCTGTTCATTTAATTATTCTCTCATATCCATTAGACTTGAAACATAATGAAAACCAAAATTTATTCAGCAACTACTGCTGTGTCTGAAGAATTTTTCAATTCTGCATTAAAAGCCGACTTCAAATATTTATGGGCGCGTACTGACACTGCGGCAAATACTGTTCAGAAAATAGGTTTTGGCTCATTACTTTCTCATGAAACCTTCGGGCACAATAGGATTTCTGAACTGGAAAACTGGTGGCATAGTGTTTCACGTGAAACAACAGGGAAAATAACTGCTTTTTCTAGTATTAGTTTTGATGCTGAATCTAACTGGGGCGCAAAACTTACCATTCCAGAATTTTTAATGGAAAGAACCTACGCAGGTTTCACTTTAACTTCATATTCATTAACTGATGAAAATACTGAGTTAGTAACTAAATCTCTACACCAAACCGCAGGAGAGTATCAACCAGTTGAAACTTCATTAAGTGATACAGATTGGAAGCAGATTGTAGCAAAAGCTGTTACTGCTATGAAAAAAGGAGAGCTTGAAAAAGTAGTACTTTCTAGAAAATTAAGTTATTCAGCTGATACCGAAATATTTCCAAATACTGTTGCACAGCAACTCCTAACTGACTACCCGCAATGTTGGACATACCAATACGAAAGTTTTGTAGGAGCTACTCCAGAGTTATTAATTGAAATCCAAAACAATAAAGCAAAAGCTAGGGTACTAGCAGGCACTCAACCTAGAAATACTAAAAACGGAAAAGAAGTTTTAATAAATTCCGGCAAAGAACAAGCAGAGCACGCCTTTGCAGTTGATTCTCTTGTGAAAGTGTTAGAACCTCGTAGCACTGAAATTAATATCGAAGGTCCTTTTGCTTTAGAACTTCCTAATGTTTGGCATTTAGCTAGTGATATTACTGCAACTTTAAAAACTCCACTTGAAATACTAAAGATTTTAGAAAAAATTCATCCAACTGCTGCAGTAGGTGGTACGCCAACTTCAAAAGCAGTAGCATTAATTAAAAAACTAGAAAATTATGATCGTGGACCTTATGCTGGGCCAGTTGGCTGGCTAAATAATGCCGGAGAAGGACAGTTTGGCATTGGTTTACGTGGTGGTATTATTTCTGGAAACCAAATAGAACTTTACGCTGGTGGCGGTATAGTAACAGGCTCTATCCCAGAAAATGAACTTAACGAAACTGAAGCGAAACTAGTGCCAATGCAAAACGCTTTAAATCAAGCACTTACTAACTAACTAAAATTATTAGCCATATTCCTAAAGCGCGAGTACTTACCTTGGAAGGCTACCGCAACTGTCTTAGTCGGACCATTACGGTGTTTTGCCAAAATTAAATCAGCTTCACCAGGACGATCAGTTTCTTCAGGTTTATCGTAAACTTCTGGACGATGTAGCAAAAGAACAATATCCGCATCCTGCTCAATAGACCCAGATTCACGCAAGTCACTAATCATTGGGCGTTTATCAGTGCGCTGTTCACTAGCACGGTTTAACTGAGATAGTGCAATTACCGGTACATCTAGCTCTTTGGCCAATAGCTTTAATGAACGAGAGAATTCACTAACCTCTTGCTGACGCGATTCAAAGTTTTTACCAGAACTCATCAACTGTAAGTAGTCAATTACAACCATCTTTAAACCATGCTGTTGTTTTAAACGACGACACTTAGCTCGGATTTCCATCAATGTCATATTGGGGCTGTCGTCAATATATAAAGGAGCTTCACCTATCTTCCCTTGAACTCTAGCAATCTTTACCCAAGTTTCTTCAGAAACTGTACCTTTTCGTAAATCACTTAGTGGAATACTCGCTTGTGCAGAAATCATTCGCATTGCAATTTCTGTACGTCCCATTTCAAGAGAGAAAAATACTGTAGGCATATTGTTTGCAACAGTGGCTGAACGTGCAAAATCTAATGCCAAAGTAGACTTACCCATCGCTGGGCGAGCTGCAATAACTACCATCTGACCACCGTGTAAACCATGAGTTACTTCATCAAAGTCAGTAAATCCTGTTGGAATTCCAGTAGGTTGACCATCACGGTTACTTGCTGCTTCAATCTCTTCGTTAGCATCTTGCAGTGCTTCACTAATCGGAACATAGTCTTCAGAGGTGCGCCCATCATTAACTGAGTAAATTTCAGCTTGCGCCTCATCAACTACAGATTCCACATCAGCTTTTGGTGTAAAACCAAGCTGGGTAATGCGGTTACCGGCTTCAACTAAGCGTCGTAACACGGCCTTTTCTTGAACAATCCTTGCATAGAAAGTGGCATTTGCAGCAGTAGGGGTAGCGGAAATAAGTTCATGGATATAAGTCGCACCACCTACGCGCGAAAGTTCATTACGTTTAGTTAGTTCGTCGGTAACTGTAATTGCATCTGCGGGTTCGACCCTAGTGAATAAATCGACAATAGCGTTAAAAATCAATTCATGTGCTGGGCGATAAAAATCAGCACCTTTTAAGATTTCTGAAACTTCAGCTATTGCATCTTTTGACAGCAGCATACCGCCAAGCACACTCTGCTCAGCATTAATATCTTGAGGTGGGGTTCGTTGTTCTACCATATTAATTATTAATTTTGTCATATTTTATCCACAAGTAGGTGTAAACTAGCAAAATTCATGTGGATAACTTGTGGATAACTCCTTGAAAAGTGAGAAACTTTTGTGAATAACTATGTGGATAAGAAAAAATTTATCCTAATACTTCAATGATTTATCAAGGAATAAGGGTGTTAATAATTTTATCCACAAAAATTTTTGCAACACGGTAAATTATCCACATGTAATTCACATTGATGTAATTTAACTAAACTTAAAATATACGAAGGGAAACTATCATGTCCATACAACTAAAGATACCTTTGTATGCTTTGTGTTCATCAGTCATAAGTAATGCTTGCTTATCTACTGTTTTGTCTATGATTGTGCGTAGTGTCTTATGCTTACGGTCTTTTACTACTTCTAGTTTTGTTCTGCCTGTAGAGCGTTCACGCACACCGAATACAACACTTTTACCCACAGCACCTCGCCCAGCGTGTAACTGTTTCTTAGCGTGCTTATTCTTTTCCCGACCGCCGATAAAAGTTTCATCAGCTTCTACAACACCCTCTAACTTAGCTTCACTACCATTACAAGACTGACGGATACGCTGTAACATGTACCAAGCTGTTTTCTGTGTTACACCTAGTTGCTTTGCTAATAGCGTGCTTGGTATACCTTTACAGTTGGCTATAAATAGGCACATTGCATAAAGCCACTTATGCAATGGTACATGCGACCGCTCTAACAGTGTTCCAGTTCTAACTGTAAAATCTTTTTTACACTCTAAGCAACGATAAAAGCCTTTGCGTACCCTTTTCTGTGTGCGACCGACAACACCACAAAACACACAAGGCGCTAGCTCTTTGCCTCAGCGTTTACGCTCTAAGTATTCTCTAGCGATATCATTATCGAGAAACCGTTAAATAAACTCATAAATACTAATCTCTTCCATGAAAACAATACTTACATGCACCACTGACAAAAATAGGGGGGTAGAATAGAACACTCTAATTTTGTCAGTGGTAGATAGTACATTAAAAGTATGGAAATTATTATTACTGACAAAGCGTGGAAACACATACAGAAACGACACGATACGATAACTAAGTTAAGTATCTATGAAGCCATGAATGACCCACTAAAAGATATTTATGACCCGTGGGACGATAACCGTGATGATGTTGCAATAGCCATTGTCGGTTATTCTGATGACATTAAAACTCTAGTGCATGTAGTCATTGATAAAAATAACTACTTCACTACCGCTAGAGTTGTTACCGCTTGGGAAGCCAACGGTAGTTACTATAAGTCATATTATAATAGTAATAAGAGAAGGTGGTAAGCATGTTTAGTGATAAGAGGATAGAAGAAATTGAAGCATTAGCTGACAAGCCAATTCCAGCTGGTGCTAAACTACACCGCTTAACTAATGAAATACCAAGTGAGCAAATACCTGTAGACATTGTAGGCGAACATCTAGGCTTATTCCGTAGGTATATGAGAGTTAATAATCTTGATAAGAATGAAGCTGTACAACAGCTAGTATATTACGCCCTTGAAAATCTTGAAGAAGAAATAGAAAAGAATGAGCGTAAAATCAAAGCAAAATACAGCCATATAGACTTAAACAAATGAAAATAGTGGGATACAAGTTTTAATAATTCTTGTATCCCACTATTTTTATACTGTAATTGGCGTTAGGCACTTAAATATATAAGCCCCCAACTTAAACAGTTACATCAGCTTTAAGGACAACACTAAAGAAGCAATGGGACTTTACCATGAAATCTTTGGTGGCAAACTTACAACTAATACTATGGATGAATATGATTTACCACAAATGCCTGTAGCGCCCGAAGATAAAGATAAGATTATGCACTCCTACCTAGAAGGAGACAATGACATCAAAATAATTGCTACAGACACCCCATCAAATATGGAATACTCTGAAGGGCTCTCGTATCACTATGGCACTTAGCAGGCGCCTTGGGACTCACACTTCGGAATGTTAAACGACAAATTTGGAGTTAAATGGATGGTTGATATCGGAAAATAAATCTATTCAGTAATTACTGGACCCTATTGTTACAAATGGACCTGAATATTAGACGCCATTTGTAACAATAGGGTCCATTTAGGTATAGAAGTTAGAACTGAAATTAAGTTTATACTCCTCCCAAATTTCATTTATACAAGTTATTCACATTTTTATATTTATCAAATGTAATAAAACAAATTTATGCTTAGTTTTATAACATGATTGAGTATAGTCAAATATCTAAGTTAACAAACTACTTAATACACCCTGAATGCTCTAATAATTTAGGTTGGTCGTACATATCAGTACATAGAGCACTCAAAGCTGGAAAACTATATAGAATTTGACCTGGATTCTACATAAAACAAGCTATTTTTGAATTGCTAACAATAAATGAAAAGCACTTATTAAGAATATTAACGGCTCGCAAAGCTGTGACTAAAAAACTAATTTTAAGCCATACTTCTGCAGCCAGAATCCATAATTTTGCCGTACTAGATAACGAAAATCATGTATCTTTTAGGACTACCAATCTTCGTGCAAAATCTAAATCTTTAAAATACCACCGTTATCAGGATGAGGCAGAAGTTATAAACACTGATATTGGATTAATAACAACTCCGGAACAAACAGTAATTGATTGTGCAAGGAAACTCCCATTTATTAATGCTTTAGTTATTGCAGATTCAGAACGCAATAATGGCTACCGCCTTAGTGACATAAAAACTGTTCTTAATAATAAGAGTTTTACTAGAGGAAGACTTAAAGTACAAAAAGTGCTTGATTTCAGTACTAATTTAGCTGATTCTCCAGCTGAAACTATAGCTAGAGTGAGACTACACGAGATTGGAATGCATGAACCAACATTACAAAAATCACTATATTATGAGGGTCGCACATTTCGAGTAGACATTGCTTATCCGCAGTTTGGTTTAATTATCGAAGTCGATGGTAAACAAAAATACTTTGATTTTGGTAATGACGCAGAAACTACAATTTATAAAGAAAAGTTAAGACAAGACATTATTGAAAGAAATGATTGGAAGATTATCCGTTTAACATGGAAAGATTTACAAAATCTACATTTACTTAAACAAATATTTAGACCTTATCTAACTCAGCATACAAAGAACCTCATTCTTACAAATGGCGTCTAATATTCAGGTCCATTTGCAACGAAATTGGCAAAGGAGAGGACATAAAAATACCCCGGACTTCCGGGGTATTTTCTATTGAATAAGAAGAGACTACTTATCAGTGTCGTCTGTGTTCTTGTCCAAGTAAGTCTTTAGAGACTCAATAGTCTCATCGACCTGTTCTTCAGACTCTTTGACGGCACCTGTTGCTTTTTCTTCAACATCAGAAGTATCTTCGTCTGTACCGTTTACTACATTACCAATAGCATCCTGTGCTTTAGCAAATAGACCACCAAGTGTACCTTTGATGTGATCAAAAGTTTCATCCACTTTACCGTGCTCTACAGCTTCAGCAATCTTAGACTGAACATCGTCAAATGTCTTACCAACATTCTTCTTGATGTCATCTATGTGTTCACCACTGTTTTCAGTCAGGTCGCCAACATTCTTCTTAACCTTAGCAAAAACGTCTTCTAGAGCGTTTTTAACATCTTCAACAGCACCTTGTACTTTATCAGTATCAACGTTGTCGTTGTCGTTAAGTGCTTCAGTTAATTTTGGATCAAATTCTTCTTCGTTTGACATGATTCCCTTTCTTGGTACCAATGTTTTTGATACCGAATGTACACAGTACACTAATAAGAATAGCGGTTAATAAGGAATTTTTCCTTATTAACCGCTATTCTTTCAGAAATGATTAAGTATTTACCTAAGACTTACTCAGTTTCTTCTTCAACAACATTGAATTCGAATTCGCTTTCAACATCATCGTGAAGACGTACTTTAGCCTTGTAAGTACCCGTCTCTTTAACTGTGTCTAGAATTTCGACCTTCTTACGATCTAGGTCAGCAATTCCAGCATCGGAAATCGCATCAGTCAAGTGTGCAGAACCTACAGAACCGAACAATTTACCATTTTCACCAGTTTTAACTGGAATCTTAATAGTCTTGTCTTTAAGATCCTGAGCAACTGACTTAGCATCTTTAACTTCTTGTTTCCTACGCTCTTCACGAGAAGTGCGTAGTGACTCTACAGATTTTTCTGCATCTTTAGTCCAAGTAATTGCATAACCTTGTGGTAGTAGGTAGTTACGAGCATAACCGCCCTTAACATCCACAAGATCTCCAGCAGTACCTAGACCGTCAACGTCTTTAATCAAAATAATCTTAGCCATTTAGCATGCTCCTTTCTAGCGGCCTGAGCCTGAGTAAGGAAGCAATGCAACTTCGCGTGCATTCTTAATCGCACGTGCAATACGGCGCTGATCTTGAACAGAAACGCCAGTTACACGGCGAGCACGAATCTTGCCTCGATCTGAAATGAATTTACGTAGTGTCGCAACATCTTTATAGTCAATTTTTCCAACTTTGACTTTTTTAACTGGTGCTGCAACTGGTTTGGGCTTACGATTGTTTGCCTTAGCCATCGTGGAGCTCCTTCTTTTGTAGGGAGCCCAAACCCGTTAAGGTTTGGGATGGGTTAATAATTAGAATGGGGATTCTCCTTGATCAGGAATAGCTCCCCAGCCACCTTGAGACTGTGTATTATCCTGCGAAGGTACTGTCCATGGATCTGCTACTTGAGAACCACTTCCAGCACCAAAGCTTTGAGATTGTCCAGAATTATTAGGAATACCAGCATTAAATTCATTATTTAAGCCTGGTGCCTTATTAGCATTTTCACGCTTTGGCAAAATAGCTGATGTGAAACGTAGAGATGGACCAATTTCTTCAATATCAATCTCTGTAGAAGTTCTACGTTCGCCTTCTTTAGTTTCGTATGAACGCATTTTCAAACGACCACTTGCAATAACGCGAGTGCCACGAGACAAAGTTTCACCGATATTCTTCGCTAGATCACGCCATGCAGTAGCACGAAGGTAAAGAGGTTCTCCATCTTCCCACTGCCCTGTCTGACGATTGTATGTTCTAGGCGTAGAAGCAATAGTAAAGTTTGCTACGGTAGCGTTTGACGGTGTAACTCGGATATCTGGATCCGCAGTTAAATTACCGACAACTGTCACAATTGTCTCACCAGCCATAAAGTGCTCCTAAATATTTCTGACGAATTATTGTTCGTCTGGACGGATAATTTTAACGCGCATTATTGATTCATCAATACCAAGTTGACGATCAACTTCTGCGACAGTAGCAGCCTCAGCAGTAAAGTTAATTACTACATAGTTAGCTTCTGATTTTTTCTGAATATCGTACGCAAGTTTACGACGACCCCAGATATCTACGTTATCTACGGTTCCACCGTCTTTTTTAATAACGTCTAGATATTTTTTAATAGATTTTTCAAGTGATTTCTCTTCAACCTCTGGATTGATGAGAACCATCATTTCGTATGGATGCATAGATGAATCCACCTCCTACGGACTTAGCGGCCATGGTATTTCCATGACAGGAGATTATCAATGCTATACCAGCATAACGCAGATTTAAGTTCTAGAAAAGCTATTAACTATTCCATTTTTCAAGAGCTGGACATTTTTTATCCCAACCCAAAATTGAAATATGGGCCGTCTCCATCAAGAAATGCTTCCCAGTAATTGGTGGTAAGCCAAGCCAACGAGCAGCTAAAATCCTCGAAAAGTGACCATGACAAACTACTAAGCTATTTTCATGACCAGCATCACGAATTTTAGCAATCACAGCATCAGCACGATCTGCCACTTCTTCAATAGTTTCACCATTAGGTACACCATTATCCCAAATTACATAATCTGGATTTTTCTTACGAATATCAGCACTGTTTACACCTTCATAATCACCGTAATCCCATTCAACAGCATTAGGTTCAATAGTGTAATCTTTAATACCCATCAATTCTGCAGTCTTGCGGGCACGCTGTCTTGGTGACACTAAAACCATGCCGAAATCGACACCCTCAATTTTCTTACCACTTGCAACGGCTTGCTCTTCTCCGTGTGCGGTTAATAGTAAATCGGTATTTCCAGTGTACTGTCCAGATTTGGACCATTCAGTTTCACCATGACGAGCAACCCATAGTTTCGGATATTTAAAAACGTTGTGTAGCGAGGAAAAGTGTTCACTCATTATTTTCACTCCACCATTTCTTTAGATAGTCGGTAGCCTCTACTTTTGATAGAGGTCCATTATCTAATCTTACCTTTAATAAATAGTTATATGCCTTACCCAATACTGGACCAGGTTTTATATCAAGGATTTCCATGATTTCATGACCATTAAGATCCGGACGCACCGCATCTAATTCTTCTTTTTCTTTTAGTTCAGTTATCCGCTGTTCTAAATCGTCGTAAGCATCATTGAGTTTTTGTGCTTTTCGCTTATTTTTCGTAGTTACATCAGCTCTAGTTATCCGGTGTAAATATTCAAGTAAGTCACCAGCATCTGTTACATATCTTCTGACTCCAGCATCAGACCATGCTCCATCAACGTAGCCGAAAAATCTTAGGTGAAGTTCTACTAAACGCGATACCTTTTTTATTGTTTTCTTATCAAAACGCAACTCGCGCATTCGGTTACGAGTTAATTTTGCACCAACTAAATCATGGTGATAAAAACTAACTACCCCATTCTCTTCAAACTTCCGAGTAGCAGGCTTTCCAATATCATGCATTAACGCTGCAAAACGTAAAATAAAGTCTGGAGTAGGACAAGGACCATTTTCAGCTGTTTCCAAGTCAATTGCTTGTCGTAAAACTGTCATAGTATGGGCATACACATCTTTATGGTGATAACCCTTTTTCATTTCGAGCTGCAGTTCAGCAACTTCTGGCAATACTACTTCCAAAATTCCAGTCTTACGCATTACTTCAACACCTGCCACTGGATTAGCACCGCATATTAACTTAACTAATTCATCACGAATACGCTCATTTGAAACAATCTTTAAACGTTCTCGCATCTGTGACATAGCTGTTAACGTAGTGTCATTTACGATAAATCCTGAAAGTTGTGAAACAAAACGAGCTGCTCGCATTATTCTAAGTGGATCATCATTAAAAGAGCCTTTTGGATTACCAGGTGTACGCAATATTTTTGCTGCTAAATCTTCTTCGCCGTTAGTGACATCAATTAATTCACCTGTTGGAAGTTTAATTGCCAACGCATTAACTGTAAAGTCACGGCGTACTAAATCATCTTCCAGTTTAGTCCCAAAACTAACTACTGGCTTTCGAGAAGCACTATCGTATTTTTCGGCACGATAAGTAGTAATCTCTATTTGTTCTCCAGCTTTTTCTAGGGCAATAGTGCCGAATTCTTTACCAATTTCCCACAAATTATCAGCCCAATTTTTTACTACTGCAATAATGTCATCTGGATAAGCGTTGGTCGTAAAATCTAAATCTGGTGCTTTTCTTCCTAATAATAAATCTCGTACAGGACCGCCCACTAAAGCTAATTCAAAGTTATCAGCAGTAAATAACTCAGCTAATTCGTGGACTATCGGAGGTAGTTTAGGTAAAAAATCTTTAGGCATAGCACTTATTAACATAACACTCTTTTAATATAGTTACGCTTAGTTCTGCTCAAAATCATTGAAAGTTGCTAAAGTAATAAGTATGTCTCGCCCAATTCCACAAGAGCCAAAACGGAAACTTACCCCGCCACCCATGGTTAAAGAAGTGTCGGCCGGGGGTCTTGTGGTGGATTTTTCTACTGAAGAAGCGATGGTAGCTATAATTTGCCGTACTAATCGTGGGGGTAAAATTGAATGGTGTCTACCTAAAGGACATGTAGAAAAAAATGAAACTAACGAAGAAGCAGCTGTCCGAGAAGTAGCTGAAGAAACTGGTATCGAAGGTGAAATTCTTGATTACTTAGGTACTGTAAATTATCGTTTCGTAGTCAAAGGCACTCGTATTTATAAGACCGTTTACCATTATTTAATGAAAAAAGTCGGTGGTAAACTAACAGTCGAAAATGACCCAGATGCAGAAGCCGATGACGCAGAATGGGTGCCGCTAAAAGATTTACCAAAATGGCTATCTTTCCCAAACGAAAGAAAAATATCAAATCTAGCCGCAAAAAAATATGAGAGCTTAAAATGAAAAAGTTTCTCAAATTTTTTTTAGTTTCATTACTTTCTGGATTTTTTTTACTACCAATACCTAATGCTCATGCTGCAGATAACAATGCCATTAGCTCTAATTCTGGAACTTTCAATATTACGTTTAATGATATTTCACCAGAAATTTTACAAGTTGGACAAGATTTAACGGTAAAAGCTACCGTAACTAATGTTTCAAGTGAAACTCAAAGTGATGTAAACGTAAATTTACGTATTAATCCAAATTTGCTAATAAATAGAGCTCAACTTGATTATTGGGCTCAAGGCCATCCTGATGGTTTTTTAGTAACAAGTAATACCATCAGTAGTATTGCCCCTGGACAGAGTACCACCACTACACTAACTGTTTCTAAGGCAGAAAGTCCTCCAGAATTTAATTCTTGGGGTACCCGTGGAATTACCGTTGATGTTACCAAAGGAAATAGTGAAGATATTCAAGCTCTAGCAGCATCATTCATCGTAATAGATACTGCTGATCAATATGAGCCAATTAATTTGATCCCACTAGCTGCATTAACTTCACCACAACCTAAAGATAGCAGTGGAGTGATTGGGCCAATTGATAGTGATTTAGTAAAAGATTCCCCTCTTGAAAAAACACTAACTACTGTTAAAAATAACCCTATTTCTATGGCAGTTGACCCTGCTTTAATTGAAGAAGCATCCAAATCAACTACTGATGCTGGAAAACTCTGGTACCAAAATTACTTAACGATGGGTAGCAAAGAAACTATTAATCTACCTGCTTTTGATCCTGATGTAGTTGCTGTAGCTAGAACTAATGACAATACTCCTTACAAGAATTTTGTAGATACTATTAAAAACATTGGAACTACTAATGCTAAAGGTTTAAATAATATAATCTGGCCTGCAGATGGCGCCATGGACCCGAATCTATTAGGCAATATCGCAACTAATAAAGACACTCTTATTCTTGACAGTAATAATTTCAGCCCTAAACCAGGAATAACATATACTCCAGATACTTTAACTTCTTTATATGCTCAGAATGGAAATGCTACAAATGTCTTAGTAGCTGATCATCAGCTTTCTCAACTGCTCTCTGGCATAAATGCGACAAGCAACCAAACTCAAACCACCCAAAGATTCCTAGCAGAAACCGCAACTATCACTAGAGAAATGCCAAATATTACTCGTAATATTATATTTACTGCGAATAGAAACTGGAATCCAGATCCTGCAAAAGTACAAAGTGTATTTAGTGCTTTAGAAAAGGCATCTTGGGTTAAATTTACTAATGTAGCTACTGCTACAGACAATGTAGCAAATGATAGCTACGGCACTTTAAGTTATAGTGATGAAAACCGTGCTGCTGAAATCGATTCAGATTTAATAAGTAAAACAGAAACCACTAAAGAACAATTATTAGCTTTTTCCAAAGCTGTAGCCGGATCTTCAAATCTAAATGAAGTAGGCCCTACTGCATATGCGGAGGTTGCTTCAGCAAGTTTTCGTAACCAAAAAAATAACCAACAAAACTTTTTTAATGGTTGGCAAGAAAACGCTAAAAAAATTACTGGCAGTATTCAAATAGTTAAAACTAGTAACCTTAATCTGTTAACAGATACTGCTGAGGTCAAGTTTTTAGTAATAAATAATCATGATGAACCAGTTAATTTAAAAATTGATACAAAAACATCTAACACTAAGTTAAAAGCAACTCCACCACCACATGTTGAAATAGCTGCAAATAGACAAGTTAACTTTGCTGTTCAATTAACTGCTGTTGGTACGGGAGACTCGGTGTTAACATTGACTCCGGAAAGTCCTGACGGATCGCCCGTAGCATCGCCAACTTCAGTACATGTTTCACTGCATGTTACTTGGGGTACTTGGACTACAAATATAATTTTTGCTTTTGCTGGCATACTTATTGTTTTTGGAATATATCGCACTATTAAAAAGAATGCTATTAAACCTGATAAAGAAACTGGAATCTTGGGTGAAGAATTTTAACTTTAAGTGCATAATCTTAACTTAAGACATCAGAACCTATATAAAGTCTTTTATCAATGTTAAAGTATAGAGTAGTAATTTAGTACAAGTATTGACTTAACGATTCGGAAGGATCATAGTGGGCGACATTGTGTTGGGAAGTGTACTTGGCGGTCGCTATAAAGTTACTCGTGAAGTAACTAAGACAAGCCAAGGCAATCATGTTTACGACGGTGAGGATCAAATCCTTAATCGTAATGTCAGTGTCGTACTTTCGACCCCTGCTAGTGCTGGTTCTGTAGCCGAATCAGCCAGAGAAGTTGCTCTTGGCAATGTGCAATCAGACATTCAAATCATAGATTTAGGTTTAGAAGGCAAACAGACTTATGTAGTAACAAATCATTCTGTTGCCTCAGAACTACAAAAAGTACTTCTAAAAAATGAAAAACCCATTAGTAAATCTCCTACTAAGTCCACTGGTGTAGCGAAAGCTCCCATTACAAGCTCAAAGTCAGTTAAAGCAAATAGTACGAAAAAAGACGATTTTGATAGTTTGCTATTCAGTGGTGACAATAATAATTCACAAAATGGAAATAGTGCGGCCTCTACCGGTGGTCGAAGAAGAAAACCAGCAACTAACCCAACTTTCAATAATGGTGCACAGGCAAATTTTGGGCGTCGTAGAAAACCTGCGGTTACTGCTACACCAATTCCAAGTGGTGAAGTAACGACACCTAAAGCAAAACCACAAACTCAATTTGGAACACAGCAACAAACACCACCTCAGACTAAACAACCAACTGACACAGTAAAGACACCTATTAGTGATAATAAAAATATTCAAAACACGGGTAGTATTTCACAAGATAAAAAACGTGGTGGTCTTTCAACTATTACTTCTAGTCTAAAAAAGATTAAGGCTCCTACTAATCTAAAACCACCGAATAAAACTGGTGAAATTACTGCGGTTAAACCGCCTGCATTGCAGAAACCTGCGGTTACTGCTACACCAATTCCAAGTGGTGAAGTAACGACACCTAAAGCAAAACCACAAACTCAATTTGGAACACAGCAACAAACACCACCTCAGACTAAACAACCAACTGGCACAGTAAAACCGAAGGCTGTTGCAACATCTGGTGGAGCTTCTCCTTCAGTAACTAAAACTCCAATACAAAATAAAACATCAAATAATACTCCTAAAGCGGGGCAGAATAAAGTTTCTGGAGCAGGCGCTATCGGTACTGCAGCTGCTGGTGCAGACATAGCTGCAACACAAAATACTAATAAAAACTTAAATAAACCAGTAACTGCACCTAGGAAAAATACTACTAGTCCTGTACAAAATACCACCAAACCTCCCGTAAATAATACTGGACAAGTTAAACCAAAACCAAGTGCAAAACCAGCAATTGGCAGTGCTGGATCAAAGAAAGTTTCTGCTGCACCTATTGGAGCGCCGATTGGAAAGAAAGCACGGCCAGCTACAACACGCACTCCAATAGGTAAAGGATCAGTAACTACCAGTAGCTTAAATAAAGGTAAGACAGTCGCAACTACAGCTACTGGGAAAAAGTCTTTAACTAAGCCAAAAAAGCCGAAAAAAACCAGAATTCGTACTGGGCCTACATTTTTGCAAGTTATCAAAAATATGCGTAAGTCAACGTTGTATGATTTCAAATCATACCCAATTACTGAAAGCACCCCTAGAATTAAACCTATTAGAGTCGCTACTGTAAGTGGTGAGCATATTTTCGATAACGCTCGTTACGATGAGGAAGAAATTATTGATAAGCCTTCTTCATACGTTATGAAAGTTATGGCTGGCGTCGTAGGCGCAAGCTTATTAATAGGTGGTCTAGGTACTTTCATAATGCACAAACAACGTACTGCTGATGACGCCCAAATATCTAAGGGCGCTCCTATTGCTGGTACTCCAGTAATTTCTAGTGCTACCATACTTGGCGCAAATGGAAATCCTAATTTTGAAAAGGCTAGTGCTACTAATCTACCTAAAGCTTATGATTTTGATAGTACTACTGCTTGGCAGACCCAAGTATACTCATCTGCCAATTTTGGTGGTCAGGCTAGTAACTTAGCAATTTCATATAAGCTACAACAAAAAGTTGCAGTTTCTAATATAACGATACAAAAAACAAACTCTAGTGGCGGTAACGTTGATGTTTATACTTCCACGACTGGACAATTAGATAAAACTTCAAAGAAAGTAGGATCTAAAAGCTTAAGTGGTAATAGTGTTTCTATTGATATAGACTCCACTCCTACAACACCATACATTATCCTTAACATTACCTCCTTGCCACAAGCTAACAATAACTATCAGCTTGCTATTTCTAGTACAGCTATTCGTGGTAAGTAATTAAGCTTAGACTCAAATTAGTATCTGGAATAATTAAAATATTTCAGTTGTTGTAGCTAATACCTTCATAAATTAAGAAAGGCAAAAATGGGCAATACTACACATTCAGTTATAATAATTGGTTCTGGGCCAGCAGGATATACTGCAGGTATTTATACTTCACGTGCCGCACTTAAACCTGTGGTTATTGCAGGGTCAGTTACCGCTGGTGGCGAGCTAATGAATACCACTGAAGTGGAAAATTACCCTGGTTTTGCTGAAGGTATCATGGGTCCAGATTTAATGGATCAAATGCAGCAACAAGCAGAAAAATTTGGTACTGAAGTTGTCTATGACGATGTAACCGAGGTTGACCTTAAAGCAACACCCAAGAAAATCGTCACTAGTGATGGTACTGAATACTATGCTGATGCCGTAATTCTTAGCACTGGTTCTGCGTACCGAAAACTTGGAGTTCCTGGTGAAGAAAAACTTTCAGGACATGGTATTTCTTGGTGTGCCACTTGTGATGGTTTCTTCTTTAAAGATCAAGATCTTATTGTTGCCGGTGGTGGTGACTCTGCAATGGAAGAAGCGCTATTTTTAACTAAGTTTGCACGTTCAGTTAAGATTCTAAATCGTACTGAGATTTTACGAGCTTCTAAAGTAATGCAGGATCGCGCTAAAGAAAATGACAAAGTTGAAATTATCTTAAACACTCAGGTAAAAAGCTTTAATGGAAAAGATAAACTTGAGTCTGTTACCGTATTTGACTCAAATACTAAAGAAGAACGCAAAATTGCAGCTACTGGTGCTTTTATTGCTATTGGTGCAGACCCTCGTGTTGAATTATTTGAAAATGAGCTTGAACTAAGTGAAGATAAAACGATTAAAGTAACTGACCGGACTTCAAAAACTAATATTAAAGGAGTTTTTGCTGCTGGAGATGTTATCGATCCAAAATACCGTCAAGCTGTCACTGCCGCTGGATCTGGCTGTGTCGCAGCCTTGGATGCAGAGCATTACTTAGGGGAATTAGGAAAGTAATAATGGGAAATTTAATTAATATTGATTCAAACAACTTTGAAAAGTTAGTAGAAAACGGTAAAGGAAATGCAGTAGTACAGTTTTCAGCTACTTGGTGTGGTCCTTGTCGTCAATTAACACCAATTGTAGAAAAGATGGCTGAAGACCATGATGATGTGCAGTTCTTCAAGATTGATATCGATGAAAGTCCAAATCTTACTGCAAAATTTGGCATCGTATCAGTACCAACACTAATCAGTTTTAAAGATGGTGAAAAAGCTGACACCATGGTAGGTGCTGGAAATGCTGCGACTATTCAACAGAACCTAGCAAGTGTTTTCTAAACAAACCGCAAGTTTAAATTAACGGCAACTATCTATCAGGTAGTTGCCGTTTTTATATATAGATTAAATTAAAGATTTTCTAAAAGTTCATTTAATTCTGTTTGTGATTTGAATTTAAAAGTTACGCTACCTTTTTCACCGCGTTGGGTAACTGTTACTGGTAAATGATATTTATCTGATAGTTTTTTAGAAAGTTCTTTGTGCTTTTGCACTTGAGTTTTCGGCTTACTATGCAATTTTGCAATTTGTTCTTCGAGCTGCCTAACTGACCAGTTTTTCGCAATAGCTGTCTTAGCCAGTTCAATTACCGTTTCCTTATCTTTTATAACAGCTAAAGCTCTGGAATGCCCGATACTAATTTCACCTTCTTGCACTAATTTTTGTACTTCAGCAGGAAGATTTAATAAACGAATCATATTAGCAATTTGTGGACGAGAACGACCAATTTGCGTTGCTAGTTCTTGTTGCGTAATCCCAAAATCATTAAGCATCTGATTATATGCTGCAGCCTCTTCAATAGGATCTAGTTGTGCTCGATGCAAATTTTCCAATAACGCATCTCGCAACATATTTTCATCATCTGTTTCCCTAATGATGGTAGCAATGGTGTCCTTACCAGCCAACCTAGCTGCTCTTAGCCTACGTTCACCCATGATTAGTTCATATTTATCTTTATCAGTACTACGAACCACAATGGGTTGTAGTTGCCCCACTGTTTTAAAAGAATGAACTAATTCTTGCATAGCATTATCATCAAAATTAGTACGTGGCTGATTACGGTTAGGAGTAATTGTCGCTATTGGTAATTCAGCAAATCTAGCAGTATCTGAGGAAACATCACCAAAGAAAATATCAGTAGCTCTCTTATTACTTGAGTTATTAAGTACAGCATCAAAGCCTTTAGCTAACGACTTTTTCTGCTTTGGTCTTTTTCTCATTTTTTCCTCTCTCGTTTCAAATGAAACTATACATTATTGTAAATCATGCTATAGCGTGTAACCTTAAATGTATGACGCCAAGTACTGCTAAAACTATTTTTAAAGATCGACTGCCATTAGCTGAACGTTATGTAAAACATTTAAAAACGACTGGTATCGAATGGGGTTTAATGGGACCTCGTGAAGCTGACATCATGTGGGAGCGCCACGTGCTTAACTGTGCGATTGTTAACGAATTAATGGATACAGACTCCACTGTTATTGATATTGGCAGTGGTGCTGGCTTGCCAGGCTTAACATTAGCTATCGCGCGCCCTGACCTTCAATTAACTTTAGTTGAACCCTTAGAACGCCGTGTACAGTGGTTAAAAATGGTAGTTGCTGACTTAAAACTAGATAATGTTAAAGTTTTTAGAAATCGTGCTGAAGATTTAGATATCCAATCTGATTATGTAACTGCAAGAGCAGTAAAAGCTCTAAAAACATTACTACCCATGACACTTCCATTATTGAAGTCTCGTGGGCAGTTACTGGCAATTAAAGGGCAAAGTGCCCAAAAAGAAATTTATGCAGCAAAAAAGCAGTTAAAAAACTATGACGCAGAAATTATTCTGCTGGGTCAGCAGTTACTTCATACTCCGACGACTGTGGTTCAAGTTCAACATTCTTAGTATCAGTATCTTCAGTAGTTACAGTTTCTTTATCATTGACAATTTCAGTCTTTTTCGGCTTAACTACAATGTGTCTGTTACGACCTTGTCCTTCAGACTCTGAAACTAAATCTGCTTCTGCAATAATGTCATGCACTAGTTTGCGTTCATAAGAGCCCATTGCTTCAAGGTGAACATTTTTAGCTGTTCCATGAACCTTTTCGATAGCAGCGTGTGCAATTTTTTCTAAGACTTTAATGCGCTTTTTACGACTGCCATCAATATCCAATACTAGACGAGTTTTTTCACCAGTCTGGGCATGCACTGCTAACCGAGTTAATTCTTGAATAGCATCAAGAACTTGATTATTCCTACCAACTAAATTACGTAGTTGTTTAGAGTTGCCTTCTTCATTGATAACGGAAACATAAGGGCGATCATTACGCACTTCAATTTCAAGGTCACCATCAATATCAGCAATATCAAGTAGTTCTTCGATATAGTCAGCTGCTATATCACCTTGTTTTTCAAGTTCTTCAACGGTAATAACAACTGATTCGGTGTCTTTTGTAGTTTCTTCACTCATCGTTTTTTATTACCTTTCTTATTTTTGCCACCTTGCTTACCTTTAGGCTGTACTCGTTGACCTTTAGGTTTTTGAGATTCCGTAACACTAGCTTTCTGCTTATTTACAGTAGGTGAGTTAGACTTACCACCTTTTTTCTTTGCCCGTTGTTTACCTTTAGGCTGTACTCGTTGACCTTTAGGTTCTAGTAGCTCAGGGTTTTTAGCAGCCTCAGCTTTTTTAGAACCAGGCTTAGGAGGAATTGGCTTACCTTTAGCCTTTAAGCGAGCATGATATTCTTTTTCAGCTTGAGAACCTGGAGTAGGGTTATTACGAATTACATAATACTGCTGTCCCATAGTCCAGATGTTGTTAATCATCCAGTAAATCAAGATACCGATTGGAAAGTTAAAACCACCAATTGCGAACATCAAAGGGAATAAATACAACATCATCTTCTGCTGCTGCATAAATGGACCTTGTAGTGCAGCTTCAGACATATTCTTAAACATCAATTGCTTCTGTGTTAAGAACTGAGTAGCAGACATAATAACAATCATTACTACGGCTAAAATCTTAACTGCCAAGGCACCATCGCCAGAAGCTGTCATGAAAGTAGAAGAGAATGGTGCACCAAAGATAGTTGCTGCCTTAAATTGCTCTACTAAAGTATGGTTTAGTGGTCCAATCGTTTGATCTTGCTGAATTCCAATTAATGTGTGATAAAGCGCAATGAAGAAAGGCATCTGAATCAGCAACGGCATACAACTAGCAAATGGTGTAGTGCCATGTCGTTTAAAGAGGTCTTGCTGTTCTTGAGCCATTGCTTGACGGCTTTGCATATCGGTTTTACCCTTATATTTCTTTTGCAAAGCCATTAATTCTGGTTGCACTACTGCCATTTGGCGCTGTGCTTTAATCTGTTTGAAAAGTACTGGAATCAGCAATGTGCGCAAAGCAATAACCAAGCCGGCAATTGATAGCACCCAAGTAATACCTGATGCTGGATTCATACCAATTACAGTAAAAATCTTGTGAAATGTTACCAATAAAAAGGCGACAAACCACTTAAATGGCCATAGTATTAGACCAAAAAAATCAAAAATTGCTTGCATCTATTCCTCTATCAATGGATGGTTTAGTTCTAGTATGCCTGTTTTAGGGTTACAAAGCGAATATATCGGTCCTACAGTTTCTTTTCCATCCTTACGAAATGGGACATGATCTATTCCTTGCCCACCCCACGGATTACAACTAAGTACTCGTTTTGCAGCTAAATAACTTCCTTTAGCAGCACCATGAACAGTTATAGCTTCAGTGGCATAGGCTGAACAACTTGGATAGTACCGACAAACATCGCCATATAATGGCGAAATAAACTTCCGATACAAATTTATAAATGTTATCAAAACCGAACGTGGAAAAGCTTTAAGATACTTTAACATCGTTCACTGCTTTCAAAAATTGAGCTTCTAACTCATGATAACTAAATTTCTTAGCCTTAGGACGTGCCCGTACTACTAGTTTGGTACCGTGCTTAAAATAATCTCTAGCTATAGCACGGTATTTTCTTTTAACTTTATTTCGTTGTACGGCATTACCTACCATTTTGGAAACAATAAATCCTGCGGCAAATTCACTATTCTCTTCTTGGAGAATATAAATTATGGCGCCAGGTGTAATAACCTTGACGCCATGCTTGATGACTTTTTTAAAGTCTTCAGCTGTTCTAATTCTATTAGGTGCTGGAAGCAATCCAACGTCCTAAAACTTAAGCTGATACCTTTGCACGGCCTTTACGGCGACGTGCAGATAGTGTTGCACGACCAGCACGAGTGCGCATACGAAGACGGAAACCGTGTTTACGAGCACGACGGCGGTTGTTAGGTTGGAAAGTTCTTTTACTCACGAAAGTTCTCCATAATTTCTAATTGACATAACTTAATAAAGTTACGTTAAAACTAATAATCGGTCAAGGTCAAAATATATTTTACCACTTCTTTAGTATATATACCTTATAATTTAAGTCATGAGCGCAAATCCCAACAAACTTGAAGAACAATGGCAAAAGTTTAAGCTTGAAATTAGCTCAACAAAAGACTTGGGCCAGATTAAACTAGCAAATCTTAAATTGCTAGAACCTAAGGGTGTTATGGGTGATTTGCTAATTATTTCAGCACCAAGTGAAGCTACTCGTAAGACAGTGCAAGAACCAAAAGTTTATGACGCTATGAAAGTTGCTGTTCATAAAGTTTTTGGACCAGTAACTCCACAAATTATTGTGGAAGAACCTGTAGAAGAATTAACTGAAACTGACGATGGCCAATTATTCGACTTAACTCCAGAAAAAGCTACAGTCAAGAAAAAAGATATTAAAAACTTACAAGCTGTCGGGCAGCTCAATCCACGCTATACTTTTGAAAACTTTATTTTTGGTTCAAGTAACCGTTTTGCCTATTCAGCAGCGACGGCAGTGGCAGACGCACCAGCAAAAGCTTACAACCCATTATTTATATATGGTCGATCTGGGTTAGGAAAAACCCATTTGTTACATGCTATTGGACATTATGCACTTGAACATTATGCAGATCAAGACATTAAAGTTCTCTATGTAAATTCTGAAAAGTATACTAATGACTTTATTAACTCAATTAGTAGTGAAAAAGCTAAAAAAGAATTTAAGAAAACTTATCGTAATTTAGACTTTTTACTTATTGACGATATTCAATTTTTAGCTAAGAAAAATACTACCCAAGAAGAATTTTTCCATACTTTCAACACTTTATTAGAAGGTTCGAAACAAGTAGTTATTACTTCAGATGTTCCACCAAAAGATTTACACTCTTTTGAAGAACGTTTGCGCTCTCGCTTTGAACAAGGGCTAATGGTAGATGTTATTCCGCCAAGTTTAGAAACTCGAATAGCAATTTTGCGCCATAAAAATAGGTTAGAAAATCTTAATGTCCCAGATGACATCATTGAATTAATTGCTTCTAAAGTCTCTACCAATATTAGAGAATTAGAAGGCTCTTTAATTACAGTTTCAGCTTATGCCAGCTTAAATGATGTTCCAATAACTAAATCTCTTACTGAGACTGCTTTGAAACAAGTCGTTTCCGACAGTACCGATATCATGATTTCACTAGATAAAATTATTCGTGAAACTGCTGAATATTTTGATTTAACTGCAGAAGAGTTACGGGGAAAATCACGAGTACGTTCAATTGCTTTTCCTCGACAAATTGCAATGTACTTATGTAGAGAACTCAGCTCAGATATGACACTAGGTGATATTGGTAAAGAGTTTGGTGGTAAAGATCATACTACCGTGATGCATGCAGTTAAAAGAGTATCTAGTTTTATGAAAACTGATAAAAAAATCTATGACCAAATTACCGAAATTACCGTTAGAATTCAGGAATAATATCTTGTTATCCACTACATGTGGAAAAATACTGTGGATAACTGTGAAAAATTGTGGATAACTCCAATTTCTTGTGGATAATAATAATTTTTAAAAAATTATCCACAATCTATTCACATAGTTGTTAAGAACTTATTCACGTAATTACATTGATGTAAGACTTCTAAACACTAACTGTCAACAAAGTTATCCACATTTCCACTTAAGCTACTACTATTTCTACTAGTAAGAACTTTATTTTAAAGAGTATGCGACTAGGCACTTTTATCTGCCCTGACTGGTAAACTAATCATAAAAGACTTAAATTCTAGAAAAGGCATGCGTATGAAATTCAAAGTTGATCGTGATCTACTCTCTGAAGCAGTTTCATGGACAGCTCGTTCTTTAGCACAACGTCCACCGCTACCAATTTTAGCTGGAGTGTTGATTACTACAGAAGATAACTCCATTTCATTAAGTGGTTTTGATTATGAAACTTCTGCACGTATCACTATTGAAGCTGCTGTCAGTACTCAGGGTGAAATTCTAGTTTCTGGGCGTTTACTAGCAGATATCGCCAAGAAACTTCCAGCCGCTCCAGTAGAAATTGAGCAAAACGGTAATAAAATCGAGCTACACTGTGGTGTTTCTAGCTTCACCTTAGCTGCAATGCCAGTTGAAGAGTATCCTAATCTCCCAGCATTCCCAGAAAGTACAGGACAAGTTAGATCTGAAGAATTTTCACAAGCAGTTTCTCAAGTAGTTATTGCTGCTAGTCGAGAAGACTCATTGCCAATTTTGACTGGTATTTTGATGGAAATTGAAAACGATAAAATTACATTGCTTGCGACAGATCGCTACCGTTTGGCAATGCGTACTTTGTATTGGGATCCGGAAACTAATTTTGAAGGTAGTGTACTCATCAAAGCTAAGACTTTGCATGAAGTAGCTAAAAGTATGGCTACAGGTGGTGCAATTGATATTGCAATTGATACTTCTGGGGCTGCTAATGCAATTATTGGTTTTAAAAAAGATGGTAAAAGGATAACTTCATTATTAGTTGATGGAAAATATCCACCAGTACGTTCATTGTTTCCTAAAGAAACACCAACACATGCAGTCGTTAGTACTCGAGAGCTATCAGAAGCTGCATCTCGTGTTTCCTTAGTAGCAGAAAAAAATACTCCAATTCACTTAGACTTCACTAATGGAAAATTAACTTTAAGTGCAGGTACTGGTGAAGAAGCTCAAGCTTCAGAAACTATTGAGGCACATTTAGTCGGTGAAGATATTAAAGTTGCTTATAATCACCAGTATCTTGTAGAAAGCTTAAATGTTTTTAATACCCAATTTGTCCGACTATCCTTTACGACTGCACAGAAGGCATCTGTAATTTCTGGACAAAAACATATCGATGGTGAAGAAGCAGCAGAGTATCGTTATTTAGTAATGCCGGTACGAGTATAAAGATTTTAAAAATTAATAAAAGTTAATGAGAGGAAAATAATTATGCATATCGGACTTGTAGGTCTAGGTAAAATGGGCGGTAACATGCGTGACCGCCTACGTAGCAATGGAATTAAAGTTACTGGTTACGATCAGAATCCAGAGGTTTCAGATGTTAAATCTCTTGATGAACTAGTTGAAAAAGTTCGTGAAGATAATGCAATCGTTTGGGTAATGGTTCCAGCAGGAAAGATTACTGACAGTGTAATTACTGAACTTGCATCTTCTATGAAAAAGGGCGACATCATTATTGATGGTGGTAACTCACGTTTCACGGAAGATATTCGTCACGCAGAATTACTTGAAAAAGATGGTATTCACTTCTTAGACTGTGGTGTTTCTGGTGGTGTCTGGGGTAAGACAGAAGGTTATGGTCTAATGTGCGGCGGTAACGACGAAGATGTTGAAACTGTAATGCCAGTATTTGATGCACTACGTCCTGAAGGCCCACGTGAAGAAGGCTTCGTCCATGTAGGCGATATTGGAGCTGGACACTACGCAAAGATGGTACACAATGGTATTGAGTATGGTTTGATGCAGTCTTATGCAGAAGGCTATGAATTACTTGCAAAGAAAGACATCATTAAAGATGTACACGGTACTTTCCGCGCATGGCAGCGTGGTACAGTAGTTCGTTCTTGGTTACTTGATTTATTGGTTAAGGCTCTTGAAGAAGATCCAGACCTAGCTGAGATTGAAGGTTATGCAGAAGATTCTGGTGAAGGCCGTTGGACTGTTGAAGAATCTATTGCAGAAGCAGTACCAATGCCAGCAATTACTGCATCACTATTTGCACGTTTCGCTTCTCGTCAAGATGACTCACCTGCAATGAAGGCAGTTGCTGCATTGCGTAATCAATTTGGTGGTCACGAAGTTAAGAAGAACGACAAAAAGTAGTTTTGCAGGTTGAACATCTGAGCTTGTATCAATTTCGTAATTATGAAACTGCGGAATTGGAACTAGCTAAAGGGATTAACGTCCTAACTGGTTTTAATGGGATGGGTAAGACTAACCTAGTGGAAGCACTAGGTTATCTTGCCCATCTTTCATCTCATCGAGTAGCAAAAGATAAAATTTTAATTCGAGCTACTTCAGCTGAAATTTTTGAGCAAAGTGTAATTCGAGCACGAGTAAAACGAGCTAATAAAACCGCGTTAGTTGAATTAGAACTTAATGCATATAAAGCTAATAGAGCTCGTGTTAACCGAGGGTCTTTCACTCGCACTCGAGAAATTCTCGGTATGGTTGCTACTGTGCTTTTTGCACCAGAAGATTTAAGTTTAGTTAAAGGTGATCCAGCTACACGTCGTCGTTTTATTGACGAAATGCTGGTGGCAATTGCACCACGTTTTGCTGGAGTACGCCAAGACTATGAAAAAGCTTTGAAACAGCGTAATGCGTTGATTAAACAGGCTAAAAAAGCACGAGCTGAAGGTATGAGTATTAACCAAGCTTCTTTTGAAATTTGGAATGAACAAGCAGCGCAAGCTGGAGCAGTTTTACTGTCAGCCAGATTACAAATGTTGAAACGGTTAGAACCTTACGTAGAAAGTGCCTATGCAGCTTTTACTGACCAATGTAAAGATGTGAAACTTAAGTACGCTACTTCTCTGGAAGATGTCAACGCAGATATGGAAATTTCTGAGCTCAAAGAAATTATTATGGAACGGATGCGATATCGTTTTCCAGTAGAAATTGAGCGTGGAGTTTCAGTAGTGGGACCGCATCGTGATGATCTAGAGATTATTTTAGGCGGATTACCAGCTAAAGGTTATGCTTCTCATGGCGAATCTTGGTCAGTGGCACTAGCATTGAAATTAGCTTGTTACATGCTATTACGTGACACTAGTGATACAGGTGGTGAGCCAATTCTAATTTTAGATGATGTTTTTGCTGAATTAGATCAGGTACGCAGAGAAAAATTGGCAAACTATATCAAAAATGCGGAGCAAGTAATTATCACGGCTGCAGTGGCAGCAGATATCCCAGAAATATTAGTTGGTAAGAAAATTAAAATCCAGTATGGGGAGATTGTTGATGAGTAACGATAATCTTGATGCTCGGTTTGTGCTCTACAACCGAATTAAAAACTCTACAAAAAAGCGCGGTATAAAAAAAGTTGCTCCTAAAAATTATTATTATCAATTGTCCCCTACTACTTCTAGAGACCCACAAGAAATTGGGAATTTAATAGAAAATATCATTACGGATCGTGGTTGGAAAGAAAGTATCGATATTGGTAATGTTTTTGAAAACTGGGAAAATTTTGTTGGTAAAACTAATGCTCAGTTTACTAAAGTCCAAAGTTTTGAAGCTGGGATATTAACTGTTAAATGTGACTCAACAGCCCGAGCTACTCAGCTTCGATTAATGCAGTATGATTTTATTTCTAAAATTAATGAACGTTTAGGTAAAGAGTTAGTTAGAACTATTAAATTTATTGGCCCTAATGCTCCAAGTTGGCGCAAAGGTATCCGTCATGTAAGTGGACGTGGTCCAAGAGATACTTATGGATAATTTTTTAAGAATTATCTTTGATTTTTTATAGACTTTTTTATTATGAAAATTTTAAGTTTTTCCTACTAATTTTGGTGTCTTCTTATTGCTGATAAGCGTTAAAGATATGGTGAAATAAGGTAAAATTGATAAAGATTGTCTTTTATTCAAGGAGCCTAAAAAGTGACAGAAACTGAACACGAATACGGTGCGAGTGATATTACCGTTCTAGAAGGTCTAGAAGCGGTACGCAAGCGCCCAGGTATGTATATTGGTTCTACTAGTTCACGTGGTTTACACCACTTGGTCTGGGAAATTGTCGATAACTCAGTTGACGAAGCTCTTGCAGGCGAATGTGATGAGATTGAAGTAACTTTACTTGCCGATGGTGGTTGCCAAATCTCTGATAATGGTCGTGGTATCCCAGTTGATATGCACCCGATAGAAAAAAAATCTACTGTAGAAGTAGTGCTAACAGTACTCCACGCCGGTGGTAAATTCGGTGGTGGCGGTTACGCAGTATCAGGTGGGCTACATGGTGTAGGTTCTTCGGTAGTAAACGCACTTTCTAGAAAGCTTGATGTGGCTGTTAAACGTCAAGGTTTTGTTTGGACTCAGGAATACACTAATGGTGGTAATCCAGTAGCCCCATTGCAGAAATGGGATACTACTGAGGAAACTGGTACTACTATAACTTTTTATCCAGATCCTGAAATTTTTGAAACTGTAGATTTTGACTATGAAACTATTCGTTCACGTTTTCAGCAGTATGCATTTTTGAATAAAGGTTTGCAGATTACATTAATTGATGAACGTAATTCAGGCGATGAAGTAGATTCAACTGAAACTGAAAAGCCAAAAAAAGTAGTTTACAAGTATGATGACGGTCTTGTTGACTATGTAAAGTATCTTAATAAAACTAAAAAAGCTGAAGTACTTCACGACGGAGTAATTGATATTGAAAAAGAAGATACTGAAAATAAGATTTCACTAGAGTTAGCTTTACAATGGACTACTGCATATTCGGAGTCTGTACATACTTTCGCTAATACTATTAACACCCATGAGGGTGGTACCCACGAAGAAGGTTTCCGCACGGCTTTGACTGCCTTAGTGAATCGTTATGCTCGTGAAAAAGGTATCTTGAAGGAAAAGCAAGATAACCTGACTGGAGACGATATCCGTGAAGGTTTAACTGCTGTTATTTCTATTAAACTTTCTGAACCACAGTTTGAAGGACAGACTAAGACTAAACTTGGTAACTCAGAAGCTCGTACCTTTGTTCAAAAGACAGTAAATGAGGAGCTAACTGACTGGTTTGATCGTAATCCTAATGAGGCTCGAATTATTATCCGTAAAGCTATTTCAGCAGCTGAAGCTCGAATCGCAGCTCGTAAAGCTCGTGAGACTACTCGCCGTAAAGGCTTAATGGATGGTGGATTAGGGATGACTGGTAAATTAGCTGACTGTTCATCTAAAGTGCCAGCTGACTGTGAAATCTATATTGTAGAGGGTGACTCTGCAGGTGGTTCAGCAAAACAAGGTCGCAATCCAAGCACGCAAGCAATTTTGCCACTACGCGGTAAAATTTTGAATGTTGAGCGTGCACGTCTTGATAAAGCCCTTTCAAATAAAGAAGTTCAGTCAATGATTGCTAGCTTTGGTGTTGGTATCGGAGAAGATTTTGATATTGAAAAACTGCGTTATCACAAGATTGTTTTAATGGCAGATGCCGATGTAGACGGTCAGCATATTACGACTTTACTATTAACTTTGATTTTCCGTTACATGCGCCCACTAATTGAAGGTGGTTATGTATACTTAGCTCAGCCACCACTTTATCGTATTAAGTGGACTAACGCAGATCATGATTATGTTTATACTGACCAAGAACGTGATGAAAAACTAGAAGCTGGCAAGGCAGAGAGTAAGCGATTACCAAAGGAAAATGGTATTCAACGCTATAAAGGTCTTGGTGAGATGGATTATCAGGAACTATGGGACACTACCATGGACCCAGAACATCGAATTTTAAAGCAAATTACGGTAGAAGATGCAGCTGTTGTTGATGCCGTATTTAGTGTTCTAATGGGTGATGATGTGGAATCACGTCGTCAATTCATTCAGCAGAACGCAAAAGACGTTCGCTTTTTGGACGTTTAAAGGAGCAATAGGTGAGCGACGAGATTAATAACAATAACGAAGAAATCGAAAACGAGATTACTGAAAGCCTGAAAAGTGATGAACATGACAAAGTCATGCAAGTTGATCTTAAACAGGAGATGCAAACTTCGTACCTAGATTATGCGATGGCGGTAATTGTCGGTCGTGCTTTGCCAGATGTTCGAGATGGGTTAAAGCCAGTGCATCGACGTGTGCTTTATGCAATGTACGATGGTGGTTATCGTCCAGATCGTGGTTATAACAAATGTTCTCGTGTCGTCGGTGACGTTATGGGTAAGTTCCACCCACATGGTGATAGTGCTATTTACGATGCTCTAGTACGTCTAGTACAGCCATGGAATATGCGTTATCCGTTAGTAGATGGACAAGGTAACTTTGGTTCTGCTGGTAATGATGCTGCAGCAGCTTCTCGTTATACCGAATGTAAAATGGAACAGCTTGCAATGGAAATGGTTCGTGAAATTGACCAAGAGACTGTCGATTTTCAGCCGAACTATGATGGTAAAGAGCAAGAACCAGCGGTATTACCATCACGTTTCCCTAATCTACTAGCTAACGGTTCTAGTGGTATTGCTGTGGGTATGGCCACTAATATTCCACCACATAATTTACGCGAATTGGCAGCTGGAGTTAACTGGTGTCTTGAAAATCCTGATGCTGATGCAGAAGAAACTCAAGAAGCATTAATTGAGCGTATCCAAGGACCAGATTTTCCAATGGGCGCTACTATCTTAGGTCGTAAAGGTATCAAAGAAACATATCGCACTGGACGCGGTTCTATTACTATGCGTGCTGTTGTAGAAATTGAAGAAATTCAAGGTCGTACTTGCCTGGTAGTTACAGAACTTCCATATCAGGTTAACCCAGATAACTTGGCACAAAAAATTGCTGATTTAGTTAAAGATGGCAAAGTTCAAGGTATTGCTGATATTCGTGACGAGTCTTCAGGACGTACTGGGCAACGTTTGGTAATTATCCTAAAGCGTGATGCAGTGGCAAAAGTGGTATTAAATAACCTTTACAAGCATACGCAGCTTCAAGAAAACTTCTCAGCTAATATGCTTGCAATTGTAGATGGAGTACCGCGTACCCTTAGTATTGACGGATTTATCCGTAATTGGATTACCCATCAATTAGATGTGATTGTTCGTCGCACCACTTACCGTTTACGTAAAGCTGAAGAACGTATCCACATTTTGCGTGGTTACTTAAAAGCTTTAGATATGCTTGATGAAGTAATTGCTTTAATTAGAGCTTCTGCTTCAGCAGATGTAGCTCGTATTGGATTGATGGACTTACTGGATATTGATGATATTCAAGCACGTGCGATTCTAGCAATGCAATTACGTCAACTCGCAGCTTTAGAACGTCAAAAGATTATTGATGATCACGATGCTTTGCAAAAGGAAATTGAAGGTTATCAAGAAATTTTGGCAAAGCCAGAACTACAGGCAAAAATTATCAAAGATGAACTTGGTGAAATTGTTGATAAATATGGTGATGATCGCCGTACTAAGATTTTGCAAGGCTTCGATAGTGATGTAAGTATGGAAGATTTAATTCCAGAAGAAGAAATGGTAATAACTATTACTCGTAGTGGCTATGTTAAACGCACTAATAGTAATAACTATCGCTCACAACATCGTGGTGGTCGAGGTATTAAAGGTGCGCAGCTTAAAGGTGATGACGTAGTAGAGCAATTCTTTGTCACTACCACGCACCATTGGATTTTATTCTTTACAAATCTTGGTCGAGTTTATCGCGCTAAAGCTTATGAAATTGCAGAAGCATCTCGAGATGCTAAAGGTCAGCATGTGGCAAATTTACTAGCATTCCAGCCTGATGAAGAAATTGCTCAAGTTATGGAACTTAAAGATTATCAACAGGCTCCATATTTAGTACTTGCTACAAAACGTGGTTTAGTTAAGAAAACTAAGTTAGAAGAATATGATTCACCACGCAGCGGTGGTGTAATTGCGATTAATCTTCGAGAAGGTGATGAATTAATAAGTGCTAATTTAGTTACCTCTGAAGATGATATGATTTTGGTTTCTCGTAAAGGTCAATCAATTCGTTTCACTGCTGATGACACAGCATTACGTCCAATGGGTCGTGCTACTAGTGGTGTAACTGGTATGAAGTTCCGTGAGGGTGATGAATTACTTGCTGCTGATGTAATTACTAAAGACTCTTTCGTATTTGTGGTTACTGAGGGTGGCTATGCAAAACGAACTCCTGAGGATCAGTACCGGGTACAAAATCGTGGTGGCATTGGTATTAAAGTTGCTAAAATAGACGGTAAACGTGGCGATCTTGTAGGAATGTTAATTACTCAAGAAGATGATGAAGTCCTTGTTGTGATGGAGGCTGGTAAAGTAGTACGTTCCACAGTTTCAGAAGTACCAGCTAAAGGTCGTGACACCATGGGTGTAGTATTTGCACGCATGGATGATAAAGATAAGATTATTGCTATTGCTCGAAATGCAGAACGCAATTTAACTGAAGATAACCAAACTTCATCATCAGATACTGAAAAAAGTGACGAAAATAAGGTAACCTTGAATTCGAACAGTGTTTCTTAAAAAGATGAAACGAAGGGAAAAAAGTGTCTACACCTGTTAAAACTACTGCAACTAAGGCTTCTCCTACGACACGTAAGGCTACTGCTACAGCTAAGAGTACTTCTGGTGTGCAAAAGGCTAGTTCTGTGCCAAAAGCTACTAAGTTTGAAAAAGTACGCCGAGCCCGTTTAACACTTTCAAGTGTAAACATCGGTTCAGTAGTAAAAGTGGCTTTGTTGCTTTCAGTAGCGATGCTAGTTATGTTCGTTGTAGCTAGTATTATCCTTATTCTTTTAATGAATATTACTGGTATTATGGGGCAAATTGATGACTTCATGAAGGAAGTAGCAGGTCAAAATACTAACTTTAATGCTAAAGATGTATTCTCAATAGGACACGTTGTAGCAGTTTCTGCACTAGTTGGTGTAGTTAACGTATTCTTTATGACGGCTATTTCTGCATTGCTAGCTTTCGTTTATAACATTACCGCTACTATGGTTGGTGGCGTTGGTGTTACTTTGACCGATGACTAGCCTAATAGGATTTTTAATTTCCTAGTAAATAGGTTATGATATATAAGGAACTTTTCCTTGCGCCTATAGCTCAGGCGGTTAGAGCGCTTCACTGATAATGAAGAGGTCCCAAGTTCAAGTCTTGGTAGGCGCACTATCAATTAGATGCTGGAGGCAAATTGCCTCCAGCATTTTTAATTATTAGGAATAGTGTCAATAGTATACGGGGGTACTTTGTCTAGGTTTTTAAATAATTCCAAAGTAATTATTAGGAAAATTGTTAATTTTGCACTTCCACAACTTTTAAATAATGTTTTTGCTTTAGTTGCGGTAATGGTTTTTACTAGACACTATGGCGGACATGCTTTCTTAGGATATGGATTAGGCTATAGTTATGGATTCATTATTTCTAGTGTTGCTTCTTGGGGATGGGGACTAGTTGGTGCCGCTACAGTTGCTCCAGCTTCTGACAAACGTCGTTTTGAATATTTATGGTGTTTTTATAAATCTACTGCAGTATTAGTGCTATCTTTATTGCCATTTTTTGCAATAGCACTTTGGCTTACTTGTTCACCTGATGAACGTGGCATTGCTTTTCTTTCTTTCTTTGCCACCGTTGTTGCAACTTTTGTACCAAAATGGTGGTTTTTTGCAGCAGATTTACCTAATTTTTTAATGTATTACTTAGTAATCCCTAAAGCTCTTGCAAATTTAATTAGTGCATTATGGATTCAATTTGGTAACGGACCAGCAATTTCTTTCCCTGGACTATTGTTACTATTCATCTTTGGTGGCTTTTTACTTTTCACAATTAAATATAAAATATGGACTTATCGTAGTGATTTAAAGCCTATCGAGGTTCTTAAGCACCAATTCCCAGCTTTTATTAATTCAGTGGGATATACCCTAAATAATAAAGTACTTTTGCCAATAGTTACGGTAATTAGTACAACAGCAGCAGTTGCATTTAACTTAGGTAATCAGCTTTATGCATATTGGACAATTCCAGCCACCATTATGGTTTCCGCTTTTCAAAATCACGTTAACAGAGAAGGAAAAAAGAGTTTAGAATCTTCTTTGAAGTTTACTACAATATGGTTTGCTAGTTTTGGTTTTGCTTTAGGTTTACTATTGTGGTTGCTTGGCCCATGGGTTAGCAAAATAGCCTTTGGTGGTACTTATGGCAATATAAGCTTAAGTTATTTAATTATTGGTCTTACTTTCTTATGTTATTCATTAAATTCAGCATTTGTAGCCTTATATTTAGCGCCATTAGGGTTTACTAATATCACTTCAAAAATTACAATACTATCGTTACTTACTGGCTTATTAACAATTTATCCACTAGTTAAACTATTTGGTACAAATGGGGCTTATCTGGCCTTCTGTATCACTGAAACTGTGATTACTGTGGGTGCAATTATTGTGATTTACCAGCACAAAAAGCGTGGTTTAGAATCAGGAAGCGTGAGTATTTAAGTATCTATTACTTTTTAAAATTATTTATATAAAAAATAACCTCTGTTGCTTAAAAGCAAGAGAGGTTATTAGTAAATGATTTTACTTAAGCATTTCTTTTATAGCTTTAAGTGATTTTTTGGCTGCATAGCCATCACTTTCCTCATTATATACAGCATGTGCCATTTGGTTATATTCTTTGGGATCAGTCAATAATAAATTGATATTATCAACTATCTTTTGAGTATCACTACCAATTAATTTTATTGCTCCAGCTGTTACAGCTTCAGGGCGTTCCGTATCATCACGAAGTAAAAGTACTGGAATATGGAAGTAAGGTGCCTCTTCTTGTACACCACCAGAATCTGTAAGCACTATAAAAGCTTCTTGCATTATTGTAGTAAAAGAAATGTAATCTAGTGGTTCTGAAAGAATTACATTATCAAGATTTTCTAAGTATTTATAATATGGTTTTCGTACTTCTGGGTTTTTATGCATAGGAACAACAAACACAATATCATCGTGTGTTTTGGCAGTTTCCTTTATTGCAGCAACAATACTTTCAAGGTTTTCGCCAAGATTTTCTCGGCGATGCGTAGTTACAAGAAGTAATTTCTTGCCTTCAATCTCTTTTACATAAGGGATTTCTTTTTTACTACTTTCACTTACAATTCGAGCTGCATCAATTGCAGTACTACCAGTAAGTATAATATCTTTATCGGAAATACCCTCTTTAAGTAAGTTATTAACACCTTCATGACTTGGTGCTAGGTGTAATGAAGTAATATGAGTCAACATTTTACGGTTTGCTTCTTCAGGGAAAGGAGACCATAAATTTCCACTACGCATTCCTGCTTCAAGATGAACTACTGGAATATTATTGTAGAAAGCAGCAATTCCGGCAGCAATAGTAGTTGTAGTATCACCTTGCACCACTACAGCATCAAATTTTTCAGACTTATTAAAGTAATCTTGTAGCTTTTCTACGGCAGAGGCAAGAATATTAGCAATCGGTTGACCCGGCTTAAAAATATCTAATTCAACGTCAGGAGTAATCTCGAAGAAATCATGTACCTGTTTTACCATGGATTTATGCTGTCCAGTATTAATGATAACTGCATCAATATCTGGATCTTGCTTTACTTCTTCAATTAACGAAGCAAACTTAACTGCTTCAGGTCGTGTGCCGTATATTAAGCAAAGTCTTTTCATGACAGCCTTTCTAGTTTAATAAATCTTTATATAGTGGGAGCAGTCTACTTTCCATAATTTTCCATGAGTATTGCTCATTAAATAATGTATTTGCCCTATTACTTAATGCTTCCAAATCAGTATTTAAGATATGGTTGACTGCTGTTTCAAAGCCATTAATGCTATATTCAGCAACTTCACCAATTTGATATTTAATTACATCTTGATCCATGCCAGTTCCTTTAGCCACAATAATAGGCTTTCCTAACATGATTGCCTCATAAAACTTATTTGGTGAAGAGTATTTATGGTTAGTGAGGCTAGGATCATACATTGCAAACATGATATCTGTATTTTTTTCATGTTCTAATACTTTGTCATAAGGCATTGAACCAAGATACTTTATGTTGTCATGCTTTTCAGCAAATTCTTTAATTTTTTCAACATAACTTCCATACCCACCAAAAGTTATTTGCCAATTAGGTTTTTTGCTAAAAAGTTCAAGAGCTTCCCCGATAAAGCGATGATCATTCAAAGCTCCGATAAAAGAAAATTTTAAATTTTCTGAGTTTATGTTGGTATTTTTATTGGCAGTGGCTGTGCCATTTGGAGTGTTACGAATAACTACTGTACGTTTTGGGTGAGTGCCCTCAATCTTATCTGCATATTGCTCTGAAACTAATAAGACTGCAGAGGCTTGATTCACAATAGCATTCTCAGATTTTTTAATAAAAGGTACTAGTTTATCTGGCACAGGGTATGCATCAACAAAGTAATCAAAAATATCATAAATCAAAGGAATCTTTTTTATTTTGGTATAAATTAATGCTGGTGTGGCAGTATTAAAATCGCAAGAATGGACAATATCAACATTTTCGATTTTATTAAGAGTTTCTAAAATGTATTTTTGAAATTTAACTAAAGCAAGCAGATTCTTTTTTCCAGCTCCCATTGGTGCTGGAATATCTGATAAATGTACTTTTATCTTAGTATTACCGAAAGTAAGGTACATGTTTGGGTTATCTGTATGATCTTCATCACGATTCCAGCCAATAATTTCAATATCATAGCCAGCAATAAGTAGTGTATTCACTTCTTTAGTAACTCGAGAATCAGTTTTTATACTATTGGAACGAATAATTACTACTTTTTTATTACTTTGTACCACCTGAATACACCCTCAATTCTCTGTAAACACCTTACAAAGTGTAGCATATTAGTAGTGGTGAAAATTTCAAAAATTTTTGATAATTTAAGATATAATTGCCTATACTTAATTTATTATTTATAGAAAGTTAAAATTTTGGCCAAAAAGAAGTTAGTAGAGAAACAAGTTAAAACTTTTCCTGCTACAGGTATTTTAATAGTTTTTGCAGTTGTTTTTGGCTTTATTCTAACTTATTTCAACCGTCAAATTTATGGTTCTCAGTATTTCAATGACGAAAATAAAATCATTGATTATATGCAAAGTGAAAGTACGCTGAACCAGTTTACTTTCTTTGGTGGTATTGGTGCTAATAAAGACCCAAATAGTGGGTCGTTCCTATTTGCTGCTTGGCTTTATTCACACTTGGGTTTACCAGATAATCCAAGGATTGTTTCGATACTAACGTATTTATTATTTGTTCTATTCTTATTTTTAATATACCCATATCAAAAGCTGATAAAAGCAGCCCCGAGTGCATTAGTATTCTTTAGTTTTTTAATTTTCTTCTCAACGTTTTACATCAATATGTATACAAAGGAAGCATTCGTAACAGTATTAATTTTCCTATTTTGTATGATGATTAAAATTCCTGGGGGCGAAGTAGCCTGGATTGCAATAGCTTTGCTATATGCAGCAGGTGTTAGGCAATATTGGTTTTTCGTAATTGCAGTTTATATTTTAATGCGAGCTTTGACCATCTTATTTATGCATATCAAAAAACTAAATTCTTTGTTTATGTTACTTTTATCGGCATTACTAATCTCATTTGTACTATTTTATATAGTCTTTCCTCTTGCCCAAGAAGGTCAAGGATTAGTAGTCGGTAACCGAATAAGTGTAAATGAGAATAGGGATACTTCAAGTGTTGGGTCTGTAATTGTCGATCAAAACACTGGCTCAAGTTTTCCAATACAGTTATATAACTACTTATATATGTTTGTAACTTTCGTATTTCCGGTGACATTATTACTTCGTGGTAGTGCTTCATACCTACTGTATTTCTTTATTTTTGCTGGAGTTTGGTCTTTCGTATTTATAAATTATAATTTTGTTTTTAAAAAGATTAAGCTTGGCTACAGTAGTAAAAATTTAAGATTAGCGACCAAATGTTTTGCATTAGCCTATTCATATCTACTAGTGCAAATTACTTTCGAGCCAGATTATGGATCTTATATTAGACACTTGCTTTCTGTATTATTAGCAGTATTTTTTGCTTTAAAACTTATTCAGGATGACCGTAAGAAAAATTCGTTGACTTATAATGGACGCAGAAGGGTTATTAAGGAAGTTAGGATTATTAGACAGCCCACATCTGAAGAAGTGCATACTCAATAATAATTTAAAGAAGCCTAATTAAGATAAGTGACTTTTTCTTTCTTTTTCGGGAGGAAGAGTCATGTAATCTCCATAAAATGCAGTTAAAATTTCATCATATTGTTTTGGTGTCATAAACTTTTTATCTTCAAATTTTAACTTGATAAGATCTTCAAAGTACTCTTTAGGCCAAGTTAGTTTCTCAATTTTATGGGGCTTGAAGTAGTATCCAGAAAGTACAGTATACAATTATGGGCATCAGGGATTTCTTTTGTTATTTTCATTCCATTTTTTGCGTTAATATAAACTAGTTTAGTTGTCTTAACTGATGTTTTCTGCAATTGGAGAGAATTACGCTCTTCTGCAACACGGTCAATCACAAGTTCTATTTTGGCACCAGGTATTCGAAAGAAATCACCACCTATTTTATAATAATTTTATAATTAGTGTTAGTCATGCCACCGACATGTTCCACATCAAGAATGTCGGACTCATCTAATTGTAAGAGTTCTACAAATTTTTCAATAACAACTTTTATGTTGATGGATAAAACTCCTCTTTTAATATTTGATTTTGAAATGCTCGAAATTAGTATAAATAACAAGGTGGAAATCATTCTGAAAAGAGTACAATTAAGTTTATGACTAAGATAACACATGAAGCAATAATTAATACAAATTTAGGCAAAATTAAAGTAGAACTTTTTGGAAACAGTGCTCCTAATACAGTTAAAAACTTTGTTGGTCTTGCTACTGGAGATAAGTCTTGGGTTCACCCAGCTAGCGGTTCTGACATGACAGGAAAACCACTGTATCAAGATGTTATTTTCCATCGTGTCATTAAAGACTTTATGATTCAAGGTGGCGATCCACTTGGGCAAGGTATTGGTGGCCCAGGTTATCAGTTTAATGATGAGATTGATCCTGACTTAAATTTCAATGAACCATATATTCTTGCAATGGCAAATGCTGGTATTCAGAACGGTCGTGGTACCAATGGTTCTCAATTCTTTATAACCACAGCCCCAACACCATGGCTACAAGGTAAACACACTATTTTTGGTGAAGTTACAGATGAAGCATCAAAGAAAATTGTTGATGAAATTAACAGTACTGAAACTGGGGCAATGGATCGCCCAGTTCAAGATGTAGTAATTGAATCTATTGAGATTAAAGAAGCCTAATTAAGATAAGTGACTTTTTCTTTCTTTTTCGGGAGGAAGAGTCATGTAATCTCCATAAAATGCAGTTAAAATTTCATCATATTGTTTTGGTGCCATAAACTTTTTATCTTCAAATTTTAACTCGATAAGATCTTCAAAGCACTCTTTAGGCCAAGTTAGTTTCTCAATTTTATGGGGCTTGAAGTAGTATCCAGAAAGTACAGTATACGTTCCAGTATCATTTTCCACATTATTGTAACTAGTTATTGCTTTTTCTTTTAAATCATAGATTTTGGTGAATATTTTATTAAATTTATAAGTTTTCTTCTTTAGTTTTTCTAATGTTTTAAATACAGTAGTTTCAAGTTTATTCATAGTTGGCTCCACACTGGCTGTGTAAAAAAGGAGCATGAGAGTATTAGCAAAAGTTATTGTTCGGAGTTGTTTTTTGCGTTGTTTTGTATCTTTTGCCATTTGGTCTAGCAGAAAAATATCCATGAAAACACCTTGGGTGATTGGAGTGTGAGCTAAGTTTGGTTCAGCTAGTTCGATACGATTACTGCGAATCTTTCGAGTTGAAGACATATAATATGGTTCTAGTTCATGGCTTTGATAGGTTAAATCACTGCCAGCTAATTCATCTTGAATTATTTCTTCAAATTTATTAAATTCAGCTCTTGTCATTAAAATATCAATATCATCATCCCAAGGGATAAACCCTTTATGACGTACAGCGCCAAGAAGTGTGCCATATCCGAGAGCATATTTCAAAGAGTGCTTTCTGCAAATCTGATCAAATTTAACTAGAATACGGTATTCTTCACTCTGTATTTTGTTCACTAGGAACCTCCATTTTGTGGCAATAAACTAAGTTACTATCTTACTACAATCATTTTTGCTCATGTATATTAAGTTAAATAACGTTAATAAAATTAAATTTTAAGTTCGGATAGTATAAAATATCTTTACTATTTTGTAATTATGTCAGGAGCTGAATCTTATCTCGAATTCTAATCAAGTTACTGCACCAGAGTGTTACCGGCACCCGGGAGCAGTTTCTTATGTTAGTTGTCAGCGTTGTGGGCGGCCTATTTGCCCAGATTGTCAAAAGTCTAGTGCGGTAGGTTTTATTTGCCCGGAAGATGCAGCCAAAGCTGCTAAAACTATTCCAAAAGATCGTACTGTTTTTGGTGGCGTGTATCGTCAAGATAACAAACCAGTAGTAACCTATACAATCATTGGTTTATGTATATTGGCATTTATTGGAGAATGGATTCCACAATTAAACTTGGTTAATAACTGGGTTCTTATTCCAGCTTACGTGGCTAAAGAACCTTGGACTTTGTTAACTAACATTTTCTTGCATAGCCCAAGCAACATCCTTCATATTGGCTTAAATATGTATATGCTTTGGATTATGGGGCAAACTTTAGAACCAATGTTAGGTAGATTACGCTATGCAATTAGTTACTTAGTCTGTGGCTTAGGTGGTTCAATAGGAGTGGTATTATTTTCTCACCCTAGTTCTCAAAGTTGGATGACCGGTACTTTAGGAGCTTCTGGCGCTATATTTGGTCTATTTGGAATGATGCTGGTGTTGCAACGTAGACTTGGAATTGACATTAAACAGATAATAATCCTGATTGCTATTAACCTAGCTTTCGGATTTATAGTATCTGGTATTTCTTGGCAAGCACACTTAGCGGGACTACTTACAGGACTATTATTAGGTGGTATCATGGCTTATGCCCCTAAAAGTAAGCAAGATTTTTATCAATTAGGTGGGACATTCCTAATCATAATATTCTTGCTTGTAGCTGTGTTTTTAAAAGTTAATGCTACAACTACGACTGGAGTTTGGTAATTAGTGAGTAACAAACATATAGATAACCATGAGGAATCAGTATCCAATGCTGAATTCCAGATGCTATTAGGTATTCCAAAACCAGGGGAATCTGGAGAAAATTATCAAGCTCGTAGACTACGTAAATATGATGAAAGTCTAGACAGTGTTACTCAAGCTTTACCAATTGTTAATGAAAGCACTGAAGTTGAATATGATTTAAGTAGATCAACTATTTTAGAGCATGAAGAAGAGAAATTTACTGGTGAACCATCGGGTAAAAAAGCTGTGGTGTCAATGGCAGTTGGTACGTTGATTTCTCGTATTCTCGGTTTCGTAAAGATGGCTTTAACCCTTTATGTTTTAGGATCTTCCACAGATATTTCAGACTCGTTTGCTTTTGCAAACCAAGTGCCTAACTTACTTTATATTCTTATTGGTGGTGGGGCACTAAATTCAATTTTGGTACCACAAATCATTAAGGCATCTCAAGCTAGAGATCATGGTGTAGCTTACATTAATAAGCTTATTACTTTAGTGGTATTGATATCTGGAACAATTACTTTAATGTTATTAGCTGCTTCACCGCTAATAGTTCATTTCTTCGGTGCAGACTGGTCACCAACTAGACAGTCGCTAACTCTAGTGTTCTTATTATGGTCTTTGCCGCAAATATTCTTCTACGTGCTTTATACAGTATTTGGTCAAGTGTTAAATGCGCGTAGTATTTTCCAGCCTTATATGTGGGCACCTATTATAAATAATGTTATTGCTATTGCTGGTTTATTCGTATTTTTATATGCATTTGGAGAAGTTGCTAATGATGCTAATGCAATTAATGACTGGACTCCTGCAAAGACTTTTGTATTCTTAGGCTCGACTACTTTAGGCGTAATTGCACAAGCATTGGTGCTAATTCGTCCAATTTTTAAGACTGGTTACCGACTATCACCAAGTTTTGGCTGGCGTGGAATGGGCTTTAGAGAAACTGGACGAGTTGCAATATGGGCAATTTTGCTTGTAATTTTAAATCAACTTTCTTACCTAGTTATTTTCTGGGTGGAAGTTAATGCTGGTAATTTACGCCATACTTTTGGTGGAGATCCTTCTTCTGTTGCTGGTAATGCTACTTATGATTCTGCAAGTATGCTGATTACTTTCCCTCATTCAATTGTGGCAGTAAGTATTGCTACTTTAATATTTACGAGAATGAGTGTAGCTGCAAATAATAATAATATAGAGGAACTGAAATACCAGCTATCGTATGCACAGCGTTCGATAGCTGTATTAACTTTCTTTGCCTTTGCAGTATTCGTAGTTCTTGCTGGTCAAATTGGGATGGCTGTTGGTGGTGAAAATAAAGTTGCTGGTCGCACTATGGGTTTTGTGATTTTATCTCTTTGTGGAAATATCCCGCTACTTAGTATGAACTTTGTTTTTCAGCGAGTATTTTATTCATTAAGCGATTCTAAGACACCGTTTATCATTCAAATCCCAGTATCGATAGCAGTAAGTGGGTTAGCCTTAGCTGCATTATTATTGCCTCCACAGTGGATTGTAATTGGTCTTGGTTTAAATGGCCTATTTACCTTAGCTTTTTCAGTTGCTCTTGACGTGTACTTTATTAGGAAACGAATTGGCGATATTAATGGTTGGCAAATAGCTCGCTCTTTTGCTTGTATTGGCATTGCAACACTTATTTCAATGGTTGTAGGAGTACTTACGCTATGGATAATGGGTGGATTTAACTTTAATGGATTTCCTTGGATTGGTCGTTTTGAAGCTTTGGTAACTTGTTTTCCTATAGTTATGGTTATGGGAATCAGTTACTTTATCGGATTGCGAGTATTGAAAGTTTCAGAGTTGAATGAGTTATTGGGTGCCGTGGCTAACAAGTTACCAGCACGTTTAGCTAAATTTATCCAATAAATATTATGCGGTATCAGAATTTATAGTAATTTTATTAGCTAGGTTATCGGTATCTTGGCTCTTTTGCTTTCACGTAAGATTCGTATAAGATTATGAAATATGATTATTAATACTTTTATTTCGAGTTTGGGACTTTCAAAGCCGTTTTTTGCAGGAGTTCCTGATTCTCAATTAAAGCCATTTTGTAACTACCTAGCGCAGGAATATGGAATAAATGAAAGCCATATTATCGCGGCAAATGAGGGTAATGCGGTTGCACTGGCTGCAGGGCATTATCTGGCGACAGGCGATATTCCAGTAGTTTATTTGCAAAATAGTGGTTTAGGAAATGCAGTAAATCCAATTACTTCGCTATTAAATGACAAGGTTTATGGAATTCCTACTATTTTTATAATTGGTTGGCGTGGTGAACCTGGACTAAAAGATGAACCTCAGCATGTTTTCCAAGGAGAAATCAGCAAAGAGCTTTGTGAGTTATTAAATCTTGAAGTTATGGTACTTGATAAAGAAACTACAGCAGAAGATGTAGCTGATAAAGTGAAAAACTTCCAAAGCCAATTTAGTCAAGGTAAGAGTTTAGCTTTCTTAGTCAAAAAAGGTGCTTTTGAAGATACAATTAAGGCTAACTACCAAAATGATTATGAGTTAGTTCGGGAAGATGTCATTGAAAAAGTAGTTGAAGTGGCAGATGAAGATATTATTGTCTCTACTACTGGTAAAGCTTCTCGTGAACTATTTGAAATACGTGAAGCTAAAAAGCAATCACACAAATATGATTTCTTGACAGTTGGCTCTATGGGGCATAGCTCTTCTATCGCTTTAGCAATTGCACAAAATAAAAAAGACACCAAAGTTTGGTGTATTGATGGTGACGGTGCAGCCTTGATGCATCTAGGCGCATTTGCCTTGACTGGTTCTTCTAAGCCAAATAATCTTGTGCACATACTAATTGATAATAGTGCACATGAAACAGTTGGTGGAATGCCTACAGTTTCAGAAGATATTGATTTTGTTAAAATTGCTAAAGCCTGCGGTTATCCTAGTGCAACTTCTGTAACTAGTATTGAAGAATTAGAAAAAGTTCTCAAAGAAGCTAAAAATCTTAATGAGTTAACTTTAATTGAGGTTAAAGCTTCACTAGCTTCTCGTGCTGACTTAGGGCGCCCTACGACTACTGCAAAAGAAAATAAAGAAGCTTTTATGGATAATTTGAAGAAGCTTTCATAAGGGATTAATGAAAGCACTTATATTAAATTCAGGCACTGGGTCAAGACTGGGTTCATTGACTAAAAAAAATCCTAAATGTATGACACAGATTTCTAAAGATGAAACTATTCTGAGTAGACAGTTACACCAGTTATCGAGGTTTGGAATAACTGATGTAGTTATTACTACAGGTAAATTTCATAATGAAATCAAGGAACATTGTTTAGCCTTAAATCTTCCATTGAAATTTGAGTTTGTACAAAATTTAGAATATGCAGATACAAACTATATATATTCAATGCATTTAGCTGCAGATAAGTTAAATGATGAGCTAATTTCAATGCATGGTGATTTAGTATTTGAAGATCATGTTTTATCAGCAGTTATTGATTCAAAAGCTGAAAATTGTATGACTATAAGTTCCACTTTACCTTTACCAGAAAAAGATTTTAAAGCAGTTATAACGGATAATCGAATTATTAAGGTTGGAGTTAATTTCTTCGATAACTCAGTTGCGGCTCAACCTCTCTATAAAGTATCAAAATCAACTATGCAGATTTGGTTAACTGAAATTTCTCAGTATTGTACGGAAGGTAACACTAGTGTTTATGCAGAAAATGCTTTAAACGATATCACTAAATATTTTGTGTTATCCCCTGTAGATGTGAGAAATACCCTATGTGCGGAAATAGACACTATTGAAGATTTAGAATTTGTTAAAAAACAATTAGAGGAGACTAACTAATGAAAACAGTTTATATGGCTTTTTCCACTGATGTAGTACATGGTGGTCATATAAATATTATTAAGAAAGCAGCTAAATTAGGCGAATTAACAATAGGATTATTAAGTAATGAAGTAATTGCATCCTTTAAAAGGTTTCCTCTTTTACCAGCCGCTGAACGTAAAGAAATTATTGAGAATATTGCTGGTGTTAAAAAAGTAGTTCCACAAAATACGCTAAGTTACGTTGATAACCTTAAAGAGTTAAAACCTGATTATGTTGTCCATGGTGATGACTGGAAAGAAGGGCATCAGAAGCAAATTCGCGAAGAAGTTATTAAAGAACTAGAAAGCTACGGTGGTGAGCTAGTAGAATTCCCATACATACAAAATGATCTTTACGATGAACTAGAAGATCGTTTTAACTATAAGCTTCATACTCCAGATGTTCGTCGTGGTAGACTACGTCAGTTGCTTGGTATGAAAAAGGTAGTAAGTGCTATTGAAGCACACTCAGGTATTACTGGTTTGATTGCAGAAAAGACCAAAGTGGTTAAAGACGGTAAGACTAAGCAGTTCGATGCTATGTGGGTTTCAAGTCTTTGTGATTCTACAGCAAGAGGTAAGCCTGATATTGAACTAGTTGATATGTCAGACCGAATGCAAACTATTAACGATATTATGGAAGTAACTACTAAACCAATCATTCTTGATGGTGATACTGGTGGTTTAGTAGAACACTTTGTCTATAATGTTAAAACTTTTGAACGTATGGGTGTTTCTGCAGTAATTATTGAAGATAAGACTGGTTTAAAGAAAAACTCATTGTTCGGTACGGAAGTTGAGCAAACACAAGACACAATTGAAAATTTCTCTGCAAAAATAAGTGCTGGTAAAAAAGCATTACGTACTGAAGAATTTATGATTATTGCTCGTATTGAGAGTTTAATTTTGGAACAAGGCATGGAAGATGCGTTAAAACGTGCCTTCGCGTATGTTGAAGCTGGTGCAGATGGAATAATGATTCATTCTCGTCAAAAGTCACCTGCAGAAATTTTTGAATTTGTAGAGAAATTCCGTGATAAGGATAAAAATACTCCAATTGTAGTAGTACCTACTTCGTTTAATACAGTTACTGAAGATGAGTTTGCTGAACGTGGTGTTAATGTCGTAATTTACGCAAACCAGTTAACACGTACTGGATTCCCTGCGATGCAAAAAGCGGCTGAAACAATTTTAGAAAATCAGCGTGCAAAAGAAGCAGATGATATGTGTATGTCTATTAAAGATATTATTACCTTAATTCCAGAAGACTAGGAAAACAATGTCACAGAAATTTATTGATATTTCTAAAAATCCTGATGAATTAACCGAAGCGTTAAAACAATACTCAAATAAAGTAGTACTTTTAGTATGCGGTAATTCATTTTATAAGCAAGAAATTGCACAGTCAATTAACGATAATTTACCAAAAATTACAAAGTTTAGTGATTTTTCACCAAATCCTACAATTGAACAAGTGCAAGCGGGATTAGAAGTTTTTAAAAAGGTTTCTGCTGATATTATTATTGGTGCCGGTGGTGGCAGTGCAATGGATGTAGCAAAATGTATTAAGTATTTTTCTAAACAAGAGGAAATTCCTTTAATTGCACTGCCAACTACTGCTGGAACTGGTAGTGAGTCTACTAGTTTTGCAGTAATGTATGAAAATAATGAAAAACAATCACTTGATGCATCTTGTTTATTACCAGATTTAGTTATTTTAGACTCCAGAGTTTTAGAGAACTTACCTGAGTATCAGAAAAAATGCACATTATTAGATGCCTGGTGTCAAGCTATAGAGTCATACTGGTCAGTAAGCTCAACAGAGGAAAGTAAAAAAGTAGCACTTTCAGCTATCACGGAGATAGAGGAAAGTGTTTATGCTTATTTAACTTCTAGTACTAAAGCTAATTATGATATTTTACATGCTGCAAATTTAGCAGGACAGGCAATTAACTATACTAGGACTACTGCACCTCATGCAATGAGTTATAAGATTACAAGTCTTTATGGAGCTCCTCACGGTCATGCGGTAGCGCTTTGCCTCCCTATAGTTTGGGATTATATGCGTAAAAATGTTGAAACTAAGAATACTGATCCACGTGGTCCAGAATATTTAACTAACGTTTTTTCAGAGCTCTCTACACATATTGAAAAGTTTAAAGAACTATTTAATAAGATAAATATGCCAACTATAACTATTAAAAAATCAGATTTGCCAGTATTAGCCGCTTCGGTAAATCCGCAACGCTTAGCTAATAATCCAGTTAAACTTGATGAAGAAACTCTATACTCGCTATATTCTTTATTAGTTACCTCAAAAAAATAAGATACAGATTTTATAAGTAGCTAATTTAACTTAGCCACGTAAACTTTTTAGTTTACGGCTAGCGGCTAAGCTTTTGACTGCTAATTGATATTTTAAGACACTAATTGGCACATCATAAGTTAGCGGCAACTCAACTTCCCACTTAGAAAAACCACGTTTAAAATTAGTTACACTACGTAATCCTGGGTACTCTGGAGATTCAATACCTGTAAGGTTGTATGTAGTATTTCCTCGAGTTTGAAGATCTCTCATAGCCATGAATTGTAGTAAGTATGAAGCATTAATCTTACGGGCTTCAGCATTACCTGCTCCGAATAGATAAGTGGCAAAACCATGGTATTCAGTAGTAAGAATCCAAGAAGCTGGTTTGCTATCAATATAAGCTACCCAAAGTTTTGCATGTTTCGGTAAAGCTTTTAAAGTAGCTTGGTAGATTTCTTTTGGATGTGCATAGAAGTTATTACGGTCACGTGTTTCTTCCATGATTTCCATAAGTTCATCATCAAAAAGTTTTACGCGTTCAGCTAAATCGGAGATCTCTTTAATTTCTACTTTGCCATCGCGAATACATTTACGAACTTTACGACGAGTTGAGCTGTTATATACCTTTAATAAGTCATCTTCAGTTGGATGTTTCTCTGGATTAATATCTACCCAAATTTCTTTATTAGCAAGGAATGGTTCAAAAGACTCATTTGTGCCTGAAACCTGGTTTTTAAGCCACATACGGATGAAAGTAATTTTTAGTTTTTCCACTTTTGTGAAGTGGTTTTTCATAGTATCTACAAGCTCTTTTTCATGTTCGGCTGTTTGCTCGTTAAACCAAACTGGACCCTTTACACATAGCAAAATATTGCGCATTGGCAATGTGAAGTAAGTAAGGCGAGTAGTAGCAACTAACTTATTGTTTTGGTAGTAGCCATATATTCCTAGTAGTTTCCTATCTCCTAGAATGTGATCATAATCATCCCACTCTGGACTTTGTTCAATTGGAATAAAAGTATCTGGGTGTGCATCTGCAATTTCTGTGAATTCAGTATTTGTAAGTTTTCTTACAGTTAGCATCGTGTTCCTTGTAATTCGTTTCTTTCGTTTTCAATTGTTTCATAATTTTTAATTTTTTGTGGATAACTTAGCCTTACTTTCACTAATGTAATTACATCAATGTAAGTTATCCACAGAGTTATCCACATGCGTGGATAACTCTGTGGTGAAATATCTAATATTCCTGAGTTATACAAGCTAAATAAGGTAGACTTTAATAAGTCGTAATTACATTTAGAAAGAAGTTGTTCACTTTATGTTAGATATCGTGCAATTAACTGCTGATAAATTAGAAGATCTTATAGATAAATATCCAGAAGTAGCATTACCAGTGGAACAAAGTTCACATTGGGTTACTTTTGATAGAGAGTTTCCTTATCGGCATCCGATTGGTTTTTTTGCATACCAAAAAAATGGTAAACCTGTAGCGGTTGCTTCCTTAGTTTATTATTCAAATAAAATGCGTCCATCAATTGTGATTCAGCGTGGACCAGTTTGGTTAGTTAAAGTAACTAAAGAGTTAGAATCTGAACTATTAGATACTCTTATAAAACAAGGTAAAAAACTTGATAAACCAGTGCTTTATGTGCGGTTACACTTACGTTTTGAGCACAAGAAAGCCTTAAATACTTTTGAGCCAGCTTTCTATAATCGAGCAGTGGTAGTACATATTGATAGAGATGAAAAAGCCTTACTAAAATCTTTTTCGTCTTCAGCACGTAACTTAACACGTAAAGCACGTAGAATAGGCGTTACAGTAGAGCAGATTCCTAGTGACAAAGCTTCTAAGTATTTCAGTGAATATCTAATGCCAATTATGAAAGAAACTACTGCACGTAATGGCTTTAGAAATTTTGATGAGTATGTTTATAAAAATATGCTTGAAAATATGAGCGATATTACTAGATTGTTTGTGGCAAACTATGAAGGTAAGCCAGTTGCTTGGCTTATTTCTACAGAATACCGTGGGGAAGCAATCTATTATTTTGCTGCTGGTAACCAAGTAGGTCGAAAGATTAATGCTAATTTCTTAATGCAATATGAATGCATGATTGATGCTGCAAGTCGAGGTAATAAGACTTGGAATATGACAGGTGTGGAATCTCCAGAGTTTCCAGAATTAAAAAATGTTACAGTGTTTAAACGCCACTTCAACAAGGAAGATACAATTATTCCAACTATGTATGACGTGCCATTGAATAAAGTTAAGTACAAGGCAATAACCACTGCAATAAATGCACGACGTAAAAAATTCTACAGCGAAGCACACTAGTAAAGGGTTTTGATGTTTATAGTAAAGAAACTTTCTCCGGCTGACTTTGATCAGATTGTAAAAGAACACCCAAATGTTTATGTGCCAATTGAACAAAGCTACCTTTGGGATAAGGTAGATGACCTAATGGAAATTCCACGTACGGTGGAAGGTCTTTATGGTTACTTTAAAGGTAAAAAGCTCATTGCGACTGCTCGACTAGTTACTTTTAAAGCTCGAATGCGTAACATGACGTTAGTAAACCAAGGTCCAATTTGGTTTACTAAGTGTACACAAGAACTAGAGGAAGAGTTAATTGCAACTATGATTAAGCAGTTCCGTAACTCTACTCTTTACTTACGTATGCAAGTAAATTACAAGCAAAAAGCTGTGGTGCCTGCATTAGAGCAGTTTATGTATGACCGGGCTATTTGGGTTGATTTAACACCAAATGAAGACGATTTAATGATGAGTTTCTCTTCAACAACTAGACGCCGTATTCGTCAGGCAGTTAAAAAGGGTGTGACTGTACATAAAATTGATGCTGCAAAAGCACCAAAGTTGATGAAAGATAAAATGCTCCCAATTTTGCGTGAAACGACAGAGCGCAATGACTTTACAGCACGTAGTGACGACACTTATATTTCAATGCTTAAAGGTCTTCCAGAGAACGTAGTATTGTATGTAGCTTACGTAGAAGACCGGCCAGTTTGTTGGTTGATGTCTACTGAGTATAACGCTCATTCGCAATACCCTTATGCAGCAGGTAATAAAGAGGGGCGAGATACATACGCTAGTTTCTTATTACAGTGGGAAGTAATGAAAGACATGAAGGCTAATGGTAATAAGGTTTGGGACATGACTGGAGTTGCTACAGAGGCTTTTCCACAGTTTAAGAATGTTACGCAATTTAAACGTGGTTTTTCTAAAAACGAAGTAGAACTATCTATGCATTATGATGTTCCAACTAGTGCGAATAAGTATAAAATAATTACTTCAGCATTAAATTTGAAAAGAAAACTTAGGTAGTGTATAGTAATATTCATAGTCGTTTTAACGGCTAACCAAGGGGGGGTGCACTCAGTTGGGAACTGCTATAACTGGTTCGAATCCAGTCTCCTCCACTATTATATCCTACTTCATTTGAAGTGGGATTATTTTTTGTTGTGTTTATGTGTTTATTAGATATATAAGATTGTCGCTTTTTAAGCTATAGTTTTGTATGTGCTTGAGTTTGTTTGTATAGAGGGTAGTAGATGTTTATGGCTAGTCGGTGGGTAGATTCCTTTAAAGTTATTTTGGGAATAACTGATTTTATTTGCATTATTGTTACCGTTGCGGTTTCTTATTTTTGGAAATTCAATCTTGATAAAACTCCGTACATTCAGTTCGATAGTTTTACCGTTAGCTATATCGAATTTTCTAGTGCGTTAGTTATTCTATGGTTTTTTACTTTTTTAACTTTTTCAGTTTACGATGAGAAAAACCTTGGTACCAATAGTGATGAGTATAAAAATGTTTTTACTGCCACTTTTGTTTTTTTCGGTATCCTAGCAATTTTTTCAGTGCTTATTAAGATTCAAATATCAAGAGTTTTCATGGGATCCGCATTAGCAATTGGAGTTGCACTTCTTTTGCTTAACCATTTAGTTTGGCGATATTTGCTTTATTCAATGCGTAATAAAGCAAAATGGATGAATAAGGTAGTTCTTGTTGGATTTGAAAAAGATTTAGCAGAAGCTATCAATACTTTTCGCCGAAATAAAAGACTTGGTTATGAGATTGAAGCAGTTTTTGAAATTAAAACTCGTAAAAAAATGCCTTTAAAAAAGGATATTGAAGGTGTAAAAGTAGCTGGTTCAGAAGATAGTCTAATTAGTTGGTTAGAGAAAACAGATGAAGATATCCACACAGTTGCGATTGTAAGTTACCTTGCTGAAACTAGTGAAGCTATTCAAAATATGATTTGGGACTTTGAAGAAATTAAATCAAAACCTAATTTAATTGTATTTTCACAGATTTTTGATCTTTCTAGTAGCAGGACTTTTTTGCAGTACATAGGCGAAATGTCTTTCGTTAAGTTTGAACTACCTAAATTTGATGGAAATCAGATTAGACTGAAACGCATTATGGATATTTTTATTTCTTCTGTAGCGTTGACAGTATTTTCACCATTTATGTTGATTACTGCTATAGCTATTAAAATTGAAGATCGTGGTCCGCTTATTTTTTCTCAAGAACGTGAAGGTCTTAACGGCAAAAGCTTTAATATTTATAAATTTCGTTCAATGAAAATTAATGCACCAGACTCTTTCGATACTGCAAGGCAGATTGATGAAGAAACAGGTGACGTATTTAAAACTAAGGACGATCCACGTGTTACTAAAGTTGGAAAGTTTATCCGAAAATATTCAATTGATGAGATTCCACAGCTTTTTAATGTGTTTAAAGGTGATATGAGTATCGTAGGGCCTAGACCATTGGTACCTGATGAAATAAAAAATACTAATGAAATTGCTGAAGTAGATTTAGATTATGCACATTTCCGTCGTTTAAAAGTTAAACCAGGTATTACTGGGTTGTGGCAAGTTAGTGGTCGTAGTGATGTCTCTTGGGAGCAACGCATTAACTTGGACCTTACTTATGTGGAAAACTGGTCCATATTTAACGATATATTTATTATGCTAAAGACCGTCAAAGTAATGCTTAAAGGTGAGAATTCATATTAATGCTAGTATCCTATTTATCATTTACTTTTATGATATAAAATAGAATGCTTAGAGGTTAAGGATATATTTATGAATAAGTTACAACAAGAAGTGTTCAATATACTTGTTAATGTGGATGAAGTTTGCAGGAAGCATGATATTTCTTATTCTTTAGCTTATGGTACCTTATTAGGAGCGGTTAGGCATAAGGGGTTTATTCCTTGGGATGATGATATTGATATTTGGATGTTGCGTGAAGATTTAGAACGTTTTACTAAGATTTTTAATAAAGAGCTAGGTGAAAATTTCTTCTTACAAAATCAAGAAACAGATGTTTACTATATGAGAGATCATAATAAAGTTATTCTAAAGAATAGTAATATCTATGAACGTACCAATGAGTTTTTGCCAATTCAAAAAGGTTTGTTTCTTGATATTTTCCCTGTAGATAAAAAGATAGATAATAATATAAAGTTTAAAATTCAGTTTAAAAAATTAGCTTTTTATCGGAAAATTTTAGATTATTTTTATTATTATTATCCTTCAGATAAAAAAGAAGTTTCATTAATTAAAAAAGTTATTGATAGTATTAAAAAACGCTCCTATAAGGCTAATTTTATATTCGGTCCCATGCATAAAAATATGATTAAAACAATGGAAAAGTATAATGACAATGAAAATCTAACTGAAGTAATATGCTATACACCTGATACTTTTACATTACCAGCATCACGAGATATGTATAATCTTGAAGATTTTAAAAATCTTACAGAAGTTGTTTTTGAAGGAAAGAAATTTTTAGCTACTAAAAACTATGACGATGTGTTAACTAAACTCTATGGTGATTATATGGTGATTCCAGATGAACAAGACCGTCATCATCATGACTTTCAGGAAGAATTATAGTTTTATTTCCAACGAGTTGCTAGGATAAAGCCTATAATAATTAACGCAAACCCAATTACAATATTCCAACCACCAATAAAGTATATAGGGAATAAACCTTCGGTTAGTGAATAAATTGTTACCCAAGTAATACCGATAATGAAGCATGTCAGCATAGCGGGAATTAACCACCTTGGGTTATTAGTGCCATCGAAACGAATATCAGAAGTTTTGCGTAATGGATCTTTTCTAAGACGCATTAGTTTTCGACGTTCACTTTTTTCTTTACTCATTTAAGCTTATCTCCTACATAGTTAATATATTCTTTATTTTATTTTAAAGGCTTGCTAGTCTATATACAGGATTAAAATGCAAGGAGAGCCCCATTGAGTAAAACTAAGTCGAGCTCAGCTTTGACTTTCTTACAAGTTTTTGGTGAACTTATTTTAACAGCTGGTGTAATTGCTATGCTATATGTAGTATGGCAGCTTTTCTATACCGATTACACAGCAGATAAAGCTCAGAAAAAAATGGTGCATAATATTTCAAAAAACTTCTCTGTAGTTAAACCAGCTCAAGATAATAATATGAGTAGTTTTGGGGATCCAGTTGTTGATACTAGTACTAAACAATATGGGCAGCAGTATGGAGTAATCTATATTCCACGCTTTGGTGCAGATTATTCTAGGCCACTTGTTCAAGGTACAGGTGTTGATATTTTGGATACTCTGGGTATAGGGCATTATGTAGATAGCCAGGAACCAGGGCAGGTAGGTAACTTCGCTGTTGCTGGTCATCGTAATACCAGTGGTTCAGTGCTTAATTTAATTGGCGAGTTACAGCCAGGTGATCATATATATGTACAAACTAAAGATGGTTTTTATCAGTACACATATCGCAATTCTATGTATATTCATCCATCTCGTTCTGATGTAATTGATCCAGTGCCTACCGTCGATGGTGCTAAACCTAATGAACGTTATATGACTTTAACTAGCTGCCATCCTCGTTATACAGACCATGAGCGTGTAGCTGCATATGCGGTTTATACTGGTTGGCGACCTGCTTCTGCAGGAGCTCCGGCAGAGATTGCTAAAATTGTAGCTCAAGTGCAAGGAGATGCATAGTTAAATGTATGGTTGGATTTGGCGTCATTTACCTGGCCCACTTATATTTCGTATTTTATTTGGATTATTACTTTTAGTAGCAGTACTATATTTTTTGATGAATTACTTTTTCCCTTGGTTAAGTCATTATTTCCCACTATCAGACCCAGAGGTAGGAGCTATTAATACTCAAGTATTTAGAAAATAGAAATGGTACCTAAAACTGCTTATCTAGTCATTAATATATTCAAAACAAATTATTACAGATTTCTAGTATGATGAACTTATGCCCGAAACAAAAATAGCTGCATTCTTTGATTTGGATAACACATTAGTGCGTGGTTTTGCTTCGCTATATTTCTTAAAAGAAATGTATCGACGAAAGTTTATTAGAGTTAGAGATATTGCTCGCCAAATTTATGAAGGTACTAGATTTAAGTATATTGGTGAAAACACTAATCTGATGAAAAAGGTAGCCCAAGAAGGTATTCCTTTTGGTAATGGTGTGGACTATTCTTGGCTAGAAGATATTTTAACTGAGGTTTATGATAAAGAAATTGTCCCTAAGTTAAACCCAAAGGCTATTTCTAGATTAAAAGAACATCAGGAAGCAGGGCATGATACATATGTGATTACTGCTTCACCTAATATCTTAGCCAAAGTTATTAAAAAGAAGCTTAATATGACCGAAGGCTTTGGTACCTTAGAAGATCTAGTAGATGGCAAATTTACTGGTAAGCTCAAAGGTGATTTTTTACATGCCGAACGGAAACAAACCCTAGTCCGTTTGTTAGCTCAGGATCATGGCTATGACTTAGATGAGTGTTATGCCTACAGTGATTCAGTAAATGATATTCCACTATTAAAGAGTGTAGGAAAGCCAACAGCAGTTCGCCCAGATTTTGAATTAAGGCGGTATGCTAAGTTTCGAGATTGGGATATTCTTAAATAAAAATCGGCTCTAGCTTATAAAGCCAGAGCCGAAGTTTTTACTTCTTGTTACGACGTTGGTGACGAGTTTTACGAAGTAGCTTACGATGCTTCTTCTTCGCCATCCTCTTACGACGCTTCTTAATTACAGATCCCATTTAGAAACCTCACAAATATGTAGGGAATGTTACCTAAGTACTATATACAGTCTACATTAGTTTTAAGGATTTAGGGTAATTATTACGAAAACCAAGGATCTAGATCATAGTATGGGAAAATCTTTGTGCGAACTTCAGTAATTATTTTATCGATAGGCTGGGTGGTATCATGCCCAATTTCCCATGAACGCCACCAAATTTCAGTTTTGTCACCAAGTGTTTCGCATACATCACGTTCTTGTGTTTCTTTTACATAATCTATCCAGGTTTGTGGCACTAATGATTCTAACGGTAAGTCTTTATTAGCAAGCACAGCGAGTAGTTGAGTCCATGCCCTAGGTACTACATCTAAGATATTGTAGCCACCGCCACCAGTAGCTAGCCATTTACCATTACAATATTTTTCGCTTAAGTCTCGTATTTTTGTTGCTGCTACCGCAAATGCGTCAATAGTTAGGTTTAGATGTGTCAAATAGTCAGAACGATGTCCATCACAGCCATGTTGGGAAACTATTATTTCAGGGTGCCAAGCTTCTACAATTTGTGGAACTATCGCATGAAAAGTACGCAACCAATCAGCATTAGAGGTGCCAGCTGGTAGCGGGACATTAATGCTGGTACCTTTAGCTTTTTTATGCCCAATTTCATTGATTGTTCCAGTGCCAGGGTATAGGGTCTTTCCAGATTCATGAATAGAAATAGTTACTACTCTTGGATCTTTCCAAAAAATATTTTGGGTTCCATCTCCATGATGAGCGTCTAAATCTATGTATAAAATTTTATGGTAGCCCGCATTAAGGAATTTTTTTATTGCTCCAGCAATATCGTTATAAACACAAAACCCACCTGCTTTATCACTTGAGGCGTGATGCATGCCTCCAGAAAAATTAAAGGCGCGAATGGCTTTACCAGATATAATAGATTCTGCTGCTTGAGTAGAGGCGCCATATATTAAGGCTGAAGTATCGTGAATCTCATCAAAAAGTGGTACATCTTCACTACCTAAACCTTTAGTTTTATCTTTAACTCCATGCTCAGCACGATGTACAGAAGCTATATAAGTGGGATTATGGGTTTCTGCTAATTCCGTATCGCTAGCTTTCCGAGGTTTAATTAGTTTGACATCTTTTAGGTCGAATAGTCCAAAGTTTTGCATTAATTTAGAGGTTAAATCTAAACGAATTGGGTTCATTGGGTGTGAAGGTCCAAAATTATAGCGCAATAACTTTTTATCCCAGACTACATGGGTAGTGGGATTCTTCTTTTTGCGCCTAAAAATATCCATACTCGACACCGTACTTTAAGTTGCTGATTAAGTCCAATATGGTGGTATAGAATATAATTTCAGTCGCTATTTTGTACAAGAAATTTCATGACAAAAATTAGGGAAATAGTTTATAAATTTTTATACAGAGTAATCTCGTTAGTTAGCGAGGTACTCTTTAGTTCGCCTGCCCGATTAGCGCTATTTTCATTCGCAGGTGTAATTTTTTTCTTTTCTTTTTTGCTTAGTATGCCGTGGGCGACTCATGAGTATGGACGCCAGCCCTATTATCAGGCATTGTTTACTGCAGCATCGGCGACTACAGTTACTGGATTAACTAGTGTTGACACTGCCACTACCTGGACTTACGCAGGGCAAGTAGTGATTTTGGCTGCTATTCAAATAGGTGGTCTAGGTATCATTACAGTAGCTGTATTATTTACCTATGCAGTAAGTCATAGACTTAATGTCCGTAGTAAAGTGCTGGCAATGGGAGCTGCAGGTGCAGGTCAAATTAGCGATGTCGGTAGACTACTTAGAACTATTGTGGTTACTACTCTTTCGATTGAAGCAGTACTGGCCGCATTGTTATTTCCACATTTCTTATCTAGAGGTCTTGGGTTAATAGATTCTCTTTGGAAATCAATATTCTATTCAGTATCTTCATTTAATAATGCTGGTTTCACTATTGATGTTGGTGGTCTTGGAATATATCAAAACGATCCATGGATTTTGACAATAATTTGTGCAGGAGTGTTTATTGGTAGTTTGGGTTTTCCAGTTTTCCTAATTATTCAGCTGCGTGGTTTTTCATGGAAAAAATGGAACTTACATACCAAATTAACAATTTCAGCTACTATTTTCTTACTGTTATTTGGTGCGTTGCTATTCTTCTTGGCAGATGCTAACAACGATAAAATGTATGGTGATATGAGTGCTTGGCAACGAATTTTGCACTCCTTATTCTATTCGGTAAACACTCGTTCAGGTGGTTTTAACTTAGTAGATACGCAAAATATGAATGAGTCCTCAGTTTTGGTATCAGATGTTTTAATGTTTATCGGTGGTGGTTCGGCTTCGACCTCTGGTGGTATTAAAGTTACTACCTTTGCAATTTTATGTTTAGCAGTCGTCGCCGAAGCTCGTGGTGATGATGACATGCAAGCATTTGGACGTCGTATTCCAGTTACAGTATTACGTCAGGCAGTGTCAGTTACATTTTTAGGTACTATCCTAGTAGGGGTATCAGCTGCTTTAATCTCGCATATCGGTAATATTGATATTAGTAGGGCATTGTTTGAGGCTACTTCTGCATTCGGTACTTGTGGATTGAGTTTAGGAGTTACTCAAGAGCTGCCACCACACGGTTTATATATTCTTACAGCTTTAATGTTTGCAGGTAGAGTAGGTACAATTACTGTAGCTTCAGCTTTAGCTATTAGAAGTAAGAAGCAACTCTATCGTAACCCGGAAGAAAGGCCAGTAATTGGTTGATAAAACAAAAAATCTTGATGCTGTCTTAGTGATAGGTCTGGGACGTTTTGGTACAGCAACAGCGAAACAACTTATGAAGCAAGGGCGTGAAGTACTTGCTATTGAGCGTAGTATGAGCAAAGTGGAAGCAATGTCTAAAGACTTTACTTACATTGTTCAAGCAGATGCAGCTAATATGGCTGCGTTGGATCAACTTGATGCAGAGGACTTTAAATGCGCAGTAGTTGGAGTCGGCACTTCTATTGAAGCTAGTGTATTAATTACTGCAAACTTAGTAGATTTAGGTATTCCAAATATTTGGGTAAAAGCAATTACACCTGCACACGGTAAGATTCTAGAGCGTATTGGGGCACACCATGTGGTATACCCTGAAGCAGATGCAGGAGTACAGATTGCCCATTTACTTTCTGGAAAGCTTCTTGACTTCATCGAATTTAGAGATGGTTACTCAATTGCAAAGATGCGTCCGCCTAGGGAAGTTATTGGACAGACATTGCTTGAGTCAAAGATTCGCTCTAAGTACAATCTAACGGTCATCGCGACTAAAAAAGCAGCTGAGGACTTAAAGATTGCGACTTACGATACTTTGATTGAGGACAATAGCATTATGATTGTATTTGGTACCGTTGAAGAGATTGAATTCTTTGCTAATGAATCTTAGTTAACTGCTAAAAAGCTTTATTTCTTTTTAGCAGTTGTTTTTCGCTTTGTCGTAGTCTTACGAGTAGTCTTTTTCTTTGCTGGCCCTTTAGCTCGTTTATCCGCAAGTAGTGTTACTGCTAAGTCTTCAGTAAGTGACTCAATCGTTTCACTCTTAGGTACAGTAACGTTAGTGGTCCCATCAGTGATATATGGACCAAAGCGGCCATCTTTCACAACGATTGGTTTACCACTAGTAGGATCAGTACCAAACTCACGCAATGGTGGTTTAGCAGTTCCACGACCGCGATGCTTTGGTTGTTCGTAAATTTTAACTGCTTCATCAAGGGTCATATTGAAAATCTGATCTTCAGATTGTAAAGTTCTAGAATCGCCACCCTTTTTTAGATATGGGCCATAGCGACCATTTTGTGCGGTAATTACTTTACCGTCTTTTGGATCTGAGCCAATTTCCCTAGGCAATGATAGTAGTTTAAGTGCCTGTTCTAAATCAACTGTATCTAGTGTCATTGTTTTGAATAGGCTAGCAGTGCGTGGTTTTTCTTTGCTGCCTTCTGGCAAAATTTCGGTGATGTAAGGCCCAAACCGTCCAGATTTAGCGACGATTATATTTCCACTCTTTGGATCAGTGCCTAGTTCTTTTTCACCTTCTGGCTGTGTCTTAAATAGCTCTTCTGCTTTTTCTGCTGTTAATTCATCAGGAGCTACATCATCTGGAACACTGGCACGTTTTAATTCACCAGTTTCCTTATCTAGTCTTTCTAAATAAGGACCATAGCGTCCTACCCGTAAATCAATGCCGTCTGTTATTGCAATGGTATTAATCTCACGAGCATCAATTTCACCAAGGTTTTCTACGATATTGTGCAGACCTTTAGTCTGAGTTTCTGAATGTTGATCTTTAGTACCAAGATAGAAATGTGAAAGCCACTTAACTCGGCTATCTTCACCGTTAGCGATGCGGTCTAAATCAGTTTCCATTGCTGCTGAGAAATCATAATCTATAAGCTTGCCAAAATGCTCTTCTAAGAGTCTAACAACTGCGAACGCTAACCATGATGGCACCAAAGCTGTGCCACGCTTATATACGTAGCCACGGTCGATAATGGTGGTAATAATAGTAGAGTATGTAGAAGGACGACCGATGCCTTTTTCGTCTAGTTTCTTTACTAGACTTGCTTCAGTGTAACGTGCAGGTGGAGTAGTGTCATGACTTTCTGCAAGTAAATCTTTAAGCTCTGCTGTATCGCCTTCTTTAAGATTAGGTAATTGATTTTCTTCAGTCTTGCTAGACTTTTTATCGTCAGTACCTTCTTTATAAACATCCAAGAAACCACGAAAAGTGATTACTGTACCACTTGTAGAAAACTCTGCCACTTTGCCATCTTTAGCTTTTGCAGTAATTTTCATGGTGGCAGTAGAACCTTTAGCATCAGCCATTTGTGAAGCGACAGTACGTTTCCAAACCAACTTATAAAGTCGCATTTGGTCATTACTTAATTTGGAATTAAGTTGCTGTGGTGTTCGGAAAGTTTCACCAGCTGGTCGAATTGCTTCGTGAGCTTCCTGAGCACTTGCAGATTTACTTGAGTAACTACGTGGTTTTGGTGAAAGTGCTTCTTTGCCATATAACTCTGTAGCTTGTTTACGTGCAGCTTCAGTAGCTTGTTTGGATAATGAAGGTGAATCTGTACGCATATAAGTGATGTAACCCTGTTCATAAAGTGACTGAGCAATCATCATCGTAGTACGTGAAGTATAACGCAGTTTGCGAGCTGCTTCTTGCTGCAAAGTAGAAGTAGTAAAAGGGGCAGCGGGTTTACGGCTATATGGTTTAGTTTTTAAACTTGAAACTTTAAAATCTGAATTCGCGAGCTGCTCTTTAAGATAAGTCGCCTTATCTTTATCAAGAGTGAAAGTATTTTCTGTAGTAAGCTCACCTTTTTCATTGAAGTCTTTACCAGAGGCAACTTTTACTCCATCAACTTTATTAAGCCTTGCCTGGAAGTCTTGGTTGTCACCGAATAGCTCAGCTTTTAGGCTCCAGTAATTAGAAGTAATATAAGCCATACGTTCACGTTCACGTTGCACAATCATGCGAGTAGCGACAGACTGTACACGACCAGCGGAAATGCCAGTGCGAACTTTGCGCCAAAGTACTGGTGAAATTTCATAACCATAAAGACGATCTAGCACTCTACGAGTTTCTTGAGCATCTACTAAGTCGATATCAATATCCCGAGTATCATTTAGTGCTTCACGAATAGTTTCAGGAGTAATATCACCAAATACCATGCGTTTTATCGGAACATTTGGTTTTAAGACTTCCTTTAAATGCCAAGCAATAGCTTCACCTTCACGGTCACGGTCAGTTGCGAGGTAAAGTTCATCAGCTTCTTTTAATTTTTCTTTTAACTCTTTAACTTTTTTCGTTTTATCAGGCGAAACTACGTAGTATGGTTCAAAGTTTTTTTCGACATTAACAGCAAATTTCTTATATGGGCCTTTTTTCATGCGTGCTGGTAGCTTACTAGGTTGGGGCAAATCACGGATGTGTCCATAAGAAGAGTCAATTTCAAAATCATCACCTAGGATTTTTTTAATGCTCTTAATTTTGCTTGGTGACTCTACAATCACTAGCTTCTTTTTGGAGTTTCCTTTGCCTGGCACTTAGTTGTTCCTTAAGTCGTCGAAAATTTAATTTATATAAGGATACTCTAACGCATATTTAAAGAATATGTGTTAGAGTATCTAAAAACCTTAAGCAAATAGCTAACTTTATGAGCTAATCTTGTTGGTTTTATTACGCTCTGATAGTAATTTATCACATTCTGCTGAGCAACAAATTACTTCATTAGCAAAACAGTCTTCACAAAGTAGTACTAGCTTATGACATTCCGGGCGAGCACAGTTTTCAAAGTTACTAGTTTTACTCTGACAGCGTGTACAGGTACCCAAAACTTCAGTATTTTTACCGAACTCTTGATTCATTCGCCTATCGAAAATGTACAGTGAACCTTCCCAAAGACCTTTATTGCCATAAGTTTCACCATAACGTACGATACCACCATCAATTTGGTATACGTCTTTAAAGCCTCGGTTTTTCATTAATGATGAAAGAATTTCGCAACGTACACCACCAGTACAGTAAGTTACGACTTTCTTATCTTTCAAGTGATCATATTTACCACTATCAAGTTCGTCAATGAAATCCTTGGTAGTTTCAGTGTTTGGTATCACTGCACCTTTGAAACGACCAATTTCTGCTTCGTAAGCATTACGACCATCAAAGAATACGACATCGTCTTTGTTTTCTTCGACAAGCTTATGTAATTTACCTGGGCTCAAATGTTTACCAGTACCAACTACGCCACGCTCATCGACTTTAAGCTCGTCTCCTGCTTTGAAAGATACGATTTCTTCACGTGCTTTGACACTTAAGCGTGGGAAATCATTGGAGCTACCTTCACTCCACTTAATATCGGTGCCACGGAATGCTGGGTAAGTCTTAGTTTCACGGACATATTCTTTTACCTTGTCCATTGAGCCACCAACGGTACCATTGATTCCATGTTTTGAAATTAGGATACGCCCTTTAAGTCCTAGGCGTTTACACAATTCTTTTTGCCATAGTTTAATCGCTTCTGGATCGCTAATTGGCGTAAAACGGTAATACAGTATAACTTTCTCAATCATAATTACATTCTATTAGTTTTATGGATAAACAGCCAATACTTTATTTTATTGAGATAATGAAGTGGTTATGACTAGTGATTTTGAATTTGCTTTTAGAAACGGTAATGACAGTTTGCGTTACGAACGTGAATTGCCTGTACAAGAAGCTGTGTATGCAAAATGGCCAGAATGGTTATCTCCCAAAATCATTAGTGCTTTTCAAAAACGAGGTATTTCAGAACCATACCAGCACCAAGTTACCTCAGCAGATGCCATATATTCTGGAAATAATATAATTATTGCCACTGGTACAGCTTCTGGTAAATCTTTTGCTTACTTGTTACCTACTTTGCAAGGAGTAATGGAAGGCAAAAATGTGCTGTATTTAGCACCTACCAAAGCATTGGCACAAGACCAGAATCGAGTATTACGTGAGCTTGATGTTCCAGAGCTAGCTGCAGAATTATATGATGGTGATACTTCTACAGATTTACGTAAGTGGATTCGTGAACATGCCAATTATGTTTTAACTAATCCAGATATGTTGCATCATGGGATTCTAACTAACCATGTGCGGTGGAGCAGATTTTTCAAAAAGTTGGATTACATAATCATTGATGAAGCACATAGTTATCGTGGAGTATTTGGTTCTCATGTAGCTAATGTTTTACGAAGACTACGTAGAGTATTGAATAGTTATGGCAGTGATCCAAAATTTATTGGTGCTAGTGCTACGGCAAGTTCACCAGATTATTCATTTAGTAAGTTAATTGGTTTGCCAGTTACTGCAATAACTGAGGATACTGCAGCTAAATCTAGAAGAATTATAAAGTTATGGGAGCCACCTTTATTAGAAGGTCTCCAAGGAGAAAATAAGGCTCCAGTGCGCCGTAGTGCGACTTATGAAACTGCTGAATTACTAGCAAACCTTGTGGCTAATGGAACTCGAACTATGGCTTTTGTACGTTCACGTAGAGCGGCTGAAACTATTGCTCTTACTACGCAACGACTGGTTTCTGAAGTTGATTCAGATTTGATAAAACGGATAGCAGCTTATCGTTCTGGATATTTACCAGAAGAACGTAGAGAGTTAGAACGTAAAATTTCTTCTGGTGAAATACTTGGTGTAGTAACCACTAATGCTTTGGAATTGGGTATTGATATTAGTGGTTTAGACGCTGTAATTATTTCAGGATGGCCAGGTACTAGAGCTTCATTTTGGCAGCAGTCGGGGCGTGCTGGACGTTCGAGTAGTGAAGGATTAACAGTGTTTGTCGCTCAAGATGACCCCTTAGATACTTACTTTGTTAATCATCCTAAATTATTGCTGGATAAGGATGTCGAAGAGATAGTTTTTGATCCAGAAAATCCTTATGTTTTACGTTCACATTTGTGTGCAGCTGCAGCTGAAGAACCGCTTAAATTTGATGAGATAGAGCTTTTCGGTACCACTGCTCCAGCTGTTTTAATTGAGTTAGTAGAATTTGGAATAATTCGGAGACGAGCACGAGGTTGGTATTGGGTTGCTAGGCATAATCCAGCCGAACATATAAACTTACGTAGTGCTGGTGGTGAACCAATTAAAATAGTTGATGAAGAAGAAGGCACAGTTTTAGGTACTATTGATGCCACTAGTTCACACTTTTTAGTACATCCTGAAGCTGTTTACTTGCACCAAGGTCGTAACTATGTAGTTTCATTGTTTGATGAAGATCAATCAATTGCTTTGGTACGTAAGGAAGACACTACTTTCTTTACACACGCTCGGGATATTACGGATATCGAAATTACTGATGAACAAGAGCAACAGAGTCAAGGATTTGGAATTCGTCACTTTGGTGAAGTAGTGGTGCGAAATCAGGTAGTTTCTTATCAAAAGAAAGATACTAATACTCGTGAATTTATGGGTGAGTATCCACTAGAGCTTCCAGAAACAGAATTACATACCCAAGCTGTTTGGTTTACAATCACTCCAGAAGCTATCGACCAAGCTGGAATTTTTAAAGGTTCAATTCCGGGTGCACTTCATGCTGCAGAGCATGCCATGATTGCCTTACTGCCAGTTGTTGCAATTAGTGATAGATGGGACATTGGCGGAGTTTCAATTGCGCAACATCCAAATACTGGATTACCAACTATTTTTGTCTACGATGGTCATCAAGGTGGTGCTGGTTTTGCGGAACGAGGTTATAAAGCCGCTAGTACTTGGCTGCGTGCTACTAGTCAAGCAATTAAGTCTTGTGAATGTGAAGCTGGTTGCCCATCTTGTGTGCAATCTCCTAAGTGTGGAAACCGTAACGAACCTTTGAGTAAATGGGGCGCTATTAAACTACTAGAGCTTTTTATATAGTAGTTAATCATAGTGCCAGTAGGTTATTTTCGTTTTGTCATGGCACTTTCACCCTAAAAGGCTAGAATCACTCCAAAATATGGGATGAAACTACAATTTCGCAGTTTGTAAAGTTTGAAGAATCCCGAAGGTATTTATCTAGGTAATCAGTATTAGTTAGTTTCCGGAAGACCTGCATGGGCATGGCTAGTAATTGTTAAGTTAAAGATAGTAGGCCTAGTGGCAGTTATCCATACTTCAGTTTCACCTATATGGCATTTAGTTAAGGTCATATTGTTAGTTAGTAATTTTTGAGCATTAGCACAGATATCACCTTCAATAAAACCTAGTAATGTATCGCCAGCTGCCAAAGATGCAGCATCAGTTTTATAGTCAGCTTCATGTTTTTGCAGTAGGACTTTAGTCAGAGTAGTTAGTGTCAACAATATGATTACCATGACAAGTAAGATTCCAATAGTTTGGATAGTGCCAGATCCATTTTCATCATTGTTCGACAAAGCTACTCTCCTTCAAAGCAATAGCGTCTGAACGTAGGGTGACAGTGAAACTAAGAATCTTTAAGTTATAAGGCATAGAGGCAGTTAACACCACTTGATCTGCTGTCTCTTTTACTTCCCAGTTTGAGTTTGGTGCTAAGTTTGCCATAGTTGCAGCAGCCTTGTCTTTGGTTTCTGTCCTAGCAACTAAGCGAACACTTTGGGCTGCTGCACTATGTAGTAATAAATATTTGTGTAATAAGTTGCTAACTTCAAAACACAAACAAAGAATTAACATGACAGCAGGGAATGCTGTGGCAAACTCAGCACTGACACTACCACGTTTATCGTGAGAGTAGCACCAGTGCTGAAGGTTTTCTTTAGTCATTGAATATTCAATGCTTTTTGGATGATTGCTAGTAAGAAAGCTCGGACTTCACCACTTCTCATAATAGTGAGAAGTAATCCAGCGAAAGCGACAGCAGCTAAAGTAGCGATAGCATACTCAGCTGTAGCCATTCCATGTTCGTCATCATTGAAGTCTAGTTCTTTATTGTGATCCATGAGGTTCCTTTCAAAAAATTGAAATTGAGTTAAATAGGCATAAGATTGTTGGAATGATACCAATCGCTATGAATGCCGGTAAAGCGAGTAGTCCAAGAGGCATTAAGAGCTTTACAGTCAATGCTTCAATACGTTCTAATTGCAGATTTTATTGATTTTTTCGATAGTGATAAGCACGTGCCTTTAAGATATTAGTTACTGAAATTCCTTGGTTTGCTTGATATAAATGCTGACCTAATTCTTTAACTTCTCCAGTGCTGTGTTTCCAACTGGCATTCCATGAAGATCCCAAGCGTAGTAAAGTGATTGATTGCTCTATTTCTTTTTTCTCAGCTCTCTGGTGTACTTTTGCTAATAATTCTAAACTGCGAATTAAAGAACAGCCAGTTTTCATTACGGATGCTGTAAGTTCTAAACAAAGTGAAACTCAAGTTTGTATGTAGTATTAATTTCTGTGATTATTTTGCTTTTTCCTTGATTCCAGGATTTCGGAATTAGTTTATAAAAAAGTAAACTGAGGAAACCATAGAGTGCTAAGAAAGTTATATATGAACCTCCTTAAGTAATCTTTGTGCCCAGAGGTATGCTCCACCATTAAGTAATAAGCCAATAAGGATACTAATAAGTGCTGGAATTGAACTAAGTAGAACATGAAAATCAATCAAGCCAAAAATAGCGCTAATTCCTATGCTTAGCAGTGGAAGTATCAGTAGTACTTTTGCACTTGCTGCAGGTGATGCCAAAGCTTTTGCTGTAGAGTGAAGCTTGTCTTCTTGAGCGTCAAAATGTGCGGCTAAATTTGATAAAACTTCTTGCAAGGAACACCCAGAATCATTGGAAACTTGCCAAACTCTAGCTAATTGGACAAAACCTTCTTTCATTTCTTTAGGGGCATAGTCTAAATTAATAAGCAAAGCAGCAGGAGCTGTTTGAGCTATTTCGACACCTTGGACTATTTTGTCAAAGTATACTTTGGTATTTGAATCTGAACTTACTTTTTTGAATACTTCGTTTGGGTTTATACCTGTTTCAAGCCAACTTATTAACTCTCGTAATAGAGAAGTCATTTGAACTTCTTGTTTGTTTTCTTTCGTTATTTTTTGCTTACTTTTAGTTTTGAGATATTTTTGCCAAGAGATTGGTTTTGTACAGTAAACATAGCCACTTGTTACTAGTAAGAAGAATATTATTAAACCGTTCATTTTTTAAGGAGTTCAGTAAGCTGCTGATATCCAGATAGTTCCTTGATATTGCTGCCATCATAGCTAAGAGCAGGAAGCATTGTTACTTCTCCGGAAGATTTGTTATTAACTAAAGTAATTTCACTAACAAACCGCTTCCCATTTTCATTAGCAACATGAATTGCTAGATCTAAAGCACTGTTAATTTGAGCCCAGGCAGCTTCTCTTTCAAGTCCTGCTAATGCACACAAAGCTTCTAACCTAGCTGGTAAGTCTTTTGTAGAATTAGCATGAATTGTCCCACGGCCTCCAGAATGTCCTGTATTAAAGGCATGGAGCAAATCCTTAATTTCAGCACCACGATATTCGCCTACAATTAATCTATCTGGTCGCATACGTAAGGCATGTTTAACTAAATCTTGTAATACTATTTCACCAGAGCCTTCAATATTTTTCTGTTGAGCTTCAAGGTGAACTACATGTGGATGAGTGGGAAATAGTTCTGAAGAATCTTCAACGATTAATAATCTTTCATTTGTGTCGGTTAGCTCTAGTAACGCACATAGTAAAGCAGTTTTTCCGGAACCAGTAGCTCCAGATATTAGAAAATTCTTCTTTTGCTTAATGACTCGATATAGAATATCTGCAAGTAGTTCATTAATAGATTCAGAAGTGATTAAATTTTCAAAGTTTAAACTTTGTTGGTGAGGCACTCGTAAAGATAGCAAGGTTTTATTAGGGCTAAGTGGTGGTAAGACTGCATGGATTCGGATCCCGTTTGCTAATCTAGCATCGACTGCTGGTTGTGAATCATCTAATCTTCTACCAGTACTATTTACTAATCGAATAGCGATTTCACATAGTCTTTCTTCATTGCCGAAGTGTAGTGGGTACCTTTCTAATCCTAGTCCTTTATCAAGCCAAACTTCTGCATGACCATTAACAAAAATATCAGTCACTCCAGTTATTGCTAGTAGTGGTTTAAGTGGGGCAAGTCCACTAAATTCAGCTTCAATTTGCTCCACTAGTTTTAACACAGTCTTAGCAGTATAGATATAACCTTGTTTTTCAAGAGTATGCACAACGTTACGTGCATTGATATCTAGATTATGGTTTAATAAGTGCTGACGCACAGGTTCTACTACTTTATTATCAATCCATGGTTGCATAGTTAAACTTCTAACTCTTTTATAAGGTGTACTGCTAATTCAGGATATTGAGTTTTTTCTAGTGCTTTTAATGTATTTTCTGGCTCTTCATGATCATAATTAACATAATTTCTCTGCTCTTTAAGGTGGTAGCACAAAGGAATTTTGGTAACTTCTTCAATTAAATCCTTGGTAACTCCAGGTGGAATTTTTCCAGTTAACACTAATAACGGATTATTAGTAATAGTGCCAAAGGTATTAGCAATTTCAGCATCTCCACAGCGAGCTCTTAGTAGCACTATATGATGTACTGACTGTAAAAAGTCTGGAATTTCATGCGCTGCCCAATCAACAATAATAAAGTCATATTTTTGCTCAGCTGCTTTGAATACGCTATAAAATGTTTCATGTGAAACAGTCTGTTTTCTACTATCATTTTTAAACCAAGTTAAGCAGGGGATATTGGTTATTTTCGGTAAAGAATCTTCTAAATAGTGGGAGCTGATTCTTCCTTCAACTTCGATGAAGTCTCCCCAGTCGTAGCCATCTCCTTCAATGTACCTTGCTAACCCATTATGTAATCGATGTGTGTCAATTAATAAGCAAGAGAATTTTTTAAGTATTTCTTGTGCCATGCTTATAGCTAAACTAGTGGCGCCAACATGACCGCATGTGCCATGGATTACGATTGCTATACAAGGTTTGTGTACTATAGTTTCTTGATTTATAAAGTCGACAATACGGTCTATAGATCCTTCAATTGAAAATACTTCTTCAGCCCCATTTTCAATGGCTCTTTTATATAGTCGTAAGTCTTCATTAAGACCTTCTTTAATCAGGGCTACGCCATTTCTTTTTTGTACTGTTTCCTCAAGTTTTGCTGAAATAAGCACTTTTGGTGCTTCTTTCCATTCTTTTGAGTCATCAGGAATGCTTACATAATGCCAAGCATCATTACCTGTAGCTTGGCAAAGTTCTAGAAGTTTTGAAGATACATCATCTTCGGTGCCAATTACTAATACTGGATGCTGTTGCATGAAACCACCTTTTTCGTATGATTACAGCATGCAATTTAATAGATGTTGTTGTCTGAAATTATTAGTACATTGTGGATAACTTGTTTAAGGAAAGTTGTGGAGGAAATGCGTAACTTTCTAATATATTTTGGAAGGGGAGGGGCAACAATAAAAATAAGGGTATACATTTCTCTTAAATTCACACGAAATTTTGTATAGAAACTAGAAAAATGTATACCCTGGAGTTATTATTAAGCTTAGATTTTTCCGATTGCAATTAGTAGCATGCGACGAATTGGTTCTGCTGCTCCCCAAAGCAATTGGTCGCCAACTGTGAATAAGTTGAAAATCTGTGGGTCGACTCGTGATTGTCGAATACGTCCAACTGGAACACTTAGTGTTCCTGAAGTAGCTACGGGAGTTAGCTCATTCATGGATTCTTCTTTAGAGTTAGGAATTACTTTAACCCACTCATTGTGATTAGCAATTAACTCTTCAATTTCCTCGACTGTCATCTTCTCGGTAGTTTTCAAAGTAATTGCTTGTGAGTGCGAACGCAGTGCGCCGATGCGAACACAGATACCATCAATCGGAATTGTCTTTTCCGTATTTAGAATTTTGTTAGTTTCAACTTCGGCTTTCCACTCTTCACGAGACTGCCCATTGCCAAGGTCGTTATCAATCCAAGGAATTAGGTTGCCAGCAAGTGGAACTCCAAATTGAGTAGTATCAACCTGCTTCTGAGTTTCAAGGACTTTCTTGTCAATATTAAGAATTGCACTACTTGGGTCCTTAAGTTCGCTATCCACAGCATTTTCAATGTCGCCAAACTGTGTCAATAACTCACGCATGTGACGGGCACCGCCACCAGAAGCTGCTTGGTAAGTCATTGAGTTCATCCACTCAACTTTTTTAGCTTCAAATAAGCCACCTAATCCAATAAGCATAGTGCTTACAGTGCAATTACCGCCGATAAAAGTTTTGGTTCCATTAGCAAGGGCTTCGTCAATTACTTTACGATTAACTGGATCAAGTACGATGACAGCATCTTTTTCCATGCGTAATGTGCTTGCTGCATCAATCCAGATACCATTCCAACCGCTATTGCGTAGTTTTTCGTATACTTCGGTAGTGTAATCTCCGCCTTGAGCAGTGACAATAATATTTTGTTTAGCTAGCTCTTTAATATCGTAAGCATCTTTTAGGGTTCCAGCATCAAAAGGCGCAGGTTTACCAACTGCAGAAGTAGTGAAAAATACTGAGTTAAAGTTCTTGAAGTCGTTTTCTTCACGTAAGCGGTTCATTAAAACGGAACCAACCATACCGCGCCAGCCAACGAATCCTACATTATTATTGCTAGCCAAGATAACCTCTATCCATTGTCGTATGCAGGTCTATGCATTTCAATACTAACAATTTTTTGTGGTTTGTTAATAGCCACTTGGCTAACAATTATTTCACCAGGTTTTAACCAAGGATCTTCAGTAGGTAAGTATTCAGCTGCATGCTCATCTGCGTGGAAGCGTAAGGTATCCACAATAGTAGGGAATACTGGTCGGTGGCTACAAATAGCCACTGGTTCTTGTTTGTCTAAGAACTTGTTAAGTACTTTGACGACTTTTTCTGGTTTACGTTCATGGTTTTTTTCTGTTAAAGCAGATTTAGTTTTTAGCTTAATTTCATGCTTTTCAGAATAACCTTCTAGCGTACGGTAGCAACGTAGCCATGGACTAGTTACTAGACTAGTAGGTTGCCATGACTCAAGTAATGGTCCCACAGCCTTGGCTTGTTTACGGCCAGTTGCAGCTAATGGACGATCACCTTCAGCACGTGCCCATGCTGAGCGTGGCTTTGCTTTTGCATGACGTACCATAATGTACGGCCAGGTTTCTAACTCGTTATCTTCAAAAGCTTTGGCTAGGTAAGCTACTGGTTTTTGATCAACACGTTGTGTTAATTTACGTAGTGCTCGGTCAATGTTATACCAGTGGGATTTATCAACTTCTTTATCATCAACTGTAACCTTGTTAGTAGCTTTTGCAGCCCAGTAAGATATGTGTTTGTACCCTTGTTTCACTTGGTAATGCACGGGAGGTAAGGGGATGCCAAGTCGGATTTTTAACCCAACTTCTTCCCAAACTTCACGAACAGCTGTTTGTGGTAATGTTTCGCCAGGATCAAGCTTGCCTTTTGGTAGTGACCAGTCATCATAATTTGGACGATGAATTATTAATACCTGTAAATTGCCATCTTTTATCCGCCAGCACACAGCACCAGCAGCAAAAACTTTAGTTTCTTTGGCGACACATTTTGGGTTTAAACACTCATTTACTTTGTTACCCATAGTTAGCGTAAGTTCTCTTTTCTTGCAGTCTCAATCATGTCAGCCATGTATGTTTGGGCATCAATTAGTGGATTTCCATCTTTATCTTGATATTGACGAGTCCAGTTTCCATCTTCGTCAAGTGCCCATGAAGAAGTTCCATCAGATAGATAAAGATTAAGCAAATCTTCAATATAGTTTTGCTGATAGTCTTCTTTAATCTTTACGATAGTTTCTACACGGCGGTCCAAGTTACGGTGCATCATATCTGAAGAACCAATATAAGTAATTGGCTTACCATTATTATGGAAACGGAAAATTCGAGAGTGTTCTAGGTAACGCCCAAGAATTGAGCGTACTTTGATATTTTCACTCAAGCCAGGGACACCTGGACGAATTGCACAAATACCGCGCACTACTACGTCTACTTTAACGCCAGCTTGGCTAGCTCGGTATAGGCTATCAATTACAGTTTCATCAACTATAGAGTTAACTTTAATTTTGATACTAGCTTTTTTACCAGCTTTAGCATTCTTAGTTTCCTTTTCCATTAGTTCTACTAAACCAGCACGTAAAGTACCAGGTGCAACAAGGAAACGTTCGTAGTGGCTTTCAGGAGCATAACCAGAAAGCTGGTTAAACAATTTAGCCATATCGTCAGTAACTACTGGATCACAAGTTAGTAGACCTAAATCCTCATAGAAACGAGCAGTCTTAGGGTGATAGTTACCAGTACCAACATGTGCGTAAGAGCGAAGCCCTTCTTTTTCACGACGTACCACAAGAGATAACTTACAGTGTGTCTTTAAGCCCACAATTCCGTACACTACGTGTACGCCGGCACGTTCAAGTTTACGAGCCCAAGAGATATTAGCTTCCTCATCAAAACGAGCTTTAATTTCTACGATAGCTAGTACTTGTTTACCTGACTGTGCAGCTTTAATAAGTGAATTTACGATTGGTGAATCACCACTAGTACGGTACAAAGTCTGCTTAATCGCCTGGACATTAGGATCTGCTGCTGCTTGTTCCAAGAATGCTTGCACACTAGTAGAGAAAGCATCGTAAGGGTGGTGTAGTAAGACATCACGGTTACGCATTGCACCAAAGATATTAGCTGCTTGGCTAGTCTCAGTCTCGTTAAGCAATCTGTTAGTGTGTGGCACACGAGGTGGGTAATGTAAATCAGGGCGGTTGATTGATGTTAATTCAGTCAAGCCACGTAAATCAACTGGAGCTGGAAGTTTGAAGACTTCGCGGTCATCCATTTCTAGCTCTTGAACTAGGTATTCAAGGACATCTTCGCTAATGCTATTTGGAACTTCTAGGCGTACCGGAGGTCCAAACTTGCGGCGTAGCAATTCCTTTTCTAAAGCTTTAAGTAAGTTTTCTGCATCGTCTTCCTCGACAGAAACATCTTCGTTCCTAGTTACTCGGAAAATATGCTGTTCTACTACTTCCATGCCTGGGAATAGGACGTCTAAGTTGTGTGAAATGACATCTTCCATTGTCATGTAACGACGTGGCTTATCCTTTGTGGGCTGTCCGGGGCCATCTACTGGGATAATCCTAGAAATTTCAGTAGGTACTTTCAAGCGAGCAAAGCGGCGAGTCCCAGTTGCAGGGTTACGAAGCAAGATAGCCATGTTAAGTGAAAGACCTGAAATATATGGGAAAGGGTGTGCTGGGTCCACTGCAAGTGGAGTTAACACAGGGAATAACTTGGTGTTGAAGTAGTCTTTGAGTTTCTTTTGGTCAGCCTTATTTAACTCATCCCAAGTGACTAATTGGATTCCTTCATCCATCATTTTTGGATGAATATCTTCACGGAAAGCTGCCGCATGACGCTTTTGTAATTCATGAGCAGTAGTTAGAATATTTTCGTAAATTACTTCTGGTGCTTCGCCGTTAGCAGCAGGTACTGCGATACCAGTAGCAATACGACGCTTTAAACCAGCCACACGTACCATGAAGAATTCATCTAAGTTTGAAGCAAAAATTGCGAGGAAATTCGCACGCTCTAATAGTGGTAGAGTTTCATCTTCGGCAAGCTCTAGCACTCTTTTGTTAAATGCAAGCCATGACATTTCACGTTCTAGGAAACGGCCTAAGCCAAAATCTCCCTCAAGCTCTGGTTTATCCAGTTTCACCGGAATTGAGACATGGTCTTTTTTACTATCAAGTTTTTGTTTATTTTTCTTTTTTACAGCCATTTAATCATTTTACCAACAATTTACTGATAAGTGAGGCGTATCTTTGCTTATTTGTAAGAGTAGAGTATCCAAGGAATATATTAAGCGCAAAATACGTTATAAGTATGAATATTGGGGGATAGAATATGAGTATTTTGTACAAGTACTAGAGAGGGCTAGTGAGGACGACTTAGATGATATTGCGAAATTACTTGCAGGCAAAGAGATAATCTTGCCGATTGCAGAAACTTATCCATTAGAAAAAATCGCTGATGCAGTAGCAAAGCAGCGCGAAGGTCATACTCGCGGTAAAATCGTGGTTAGAGTATAAAATTAATAGCAAACAAATAAATTAGGCGGTAGAATAACAATATGTCTTTAGTAGCTCTTGAAATGTTTTTTATCGGTCTGCTCTCTGCAGGTACTTTAGGTATCGCTGGTTTCGCAGGCTATGTATTATATTCCCTATTTAAGGATAATTCTTAATGGTTATGGAAATTCCTACTGGGTTACCACCAGAAGTAGTCCCAATCTCTTGGTTACTTGGTAAGTGGGAAGGTGCTGGAGTAATTACTCATCATGGTGAAGCTGAAGATGAGTTTACTGAAGAACCTTTTATCCAAGAAGTAGAATTTAAACATGGTGAATTGCCATACCTTGAATACGTTTCTCATACTTGGTTAGTTGATGACGAAGGTAAAAAAGGTGCTCCGCTAAACGTCGAAAGCGGTATTTGGCAGCTTAGTCGTGAGTTTACTGAAAAAGATGCTGGCCCAGGGATGTTCCCTGGAGATGAAGGACACACTTACGCTGATGCAGAGCAGGTAGAGAAACTCCGTAATAAAGATAATGGTTTTGACCTGTTAGTGAGTATTGTGCACCCAGGTGGCATCAATGAGCTTTATCTTGGTGATGTTAAGAATGCCCGAATTCGGCTGAGGACTGATGCAGTTACTCGTGCACAAGGTGCCAAAACTTATGCTGCGGCTACCAGAATGTATGGCTGGGTAAATGGTGAATTATTGTGGGCATGGGATGTAGCAGCTAATGGAAAATCCCTTGAATCTCACGCTTCAGCACAATTAAAGAAAGTTTATAATCCAGAATAAGATGCTTAATATTCCGGGAGCAGTTTCAGCACAGGGGCATGATCAAGGGGTCACTGCTCACTTTGGTTCATTGACGAAAGACCAAAAGAAGTTACTTGCTAGTCGCAAAAATACTTTTGTGCATTTAGCCAACCATGGAATTTTGCAATTGCATGGTAGTGATGCACAAGATTGGTTAAATTCATTAACTAGCCAGGAGCTTATGCATCTTAAATCTGGTGAAAGTGCTGAAACTTTAATCTTGACTCCACAAGGTCGAGTAGAACACCAACTTAAAGTGATTAAAGATGAAGACTTTTTATGGTTATTAGTCGAAGGTCACGATAAAGATACTGCAAAAGCTTGGCTGAAATCCATGGTCTTTATGAAAGATATTCAGATTAAGGATGTGAGCGATAAGTACGCAGTTTTAGGTGCTTTAACTAATGAAACTAAACTAAAACCAACTGCAATTTGGATCGATAATTGGGCAGAAGTACAGCCTGGAGGTCATGCTTATGGAGATACCATAGAGGATCAAGGTGCCTGGTCTTACGCAGAGTTAATTTTGCCAAACTCTGAATTAGAAGAGTTAAAAGACCAAGTAAATTGGGTAGGTATTGATGCTTTTGAAGCATTGCGAATTATGGCAGCCAGGCCTCGTTTCGGTTTTGAAACTGATGATAAGACTATTCCACATGAGCTAAATTGGCTTCGTTCCGCAGTGCACTTGAATAAAGGTTGCTATCGAGGACAGGAAACTGTTGCAAAAGTGCACAATGTGGGACACCCACCAAGGAGATTAGTTTTATTGCATGTAGATGGCTCTAATCATGCTTTTCCAAAGCATGGGCAAGAAGTGCTTCAATGTGAAAAGGTGGTGGGTAAAGTTACTACAGGTGGCTTCCATCACGAATGGGGCCCAGTTGCATTAGCAATCATCAAACGTACTGTTCCAGCTGATGCACAATTAAAACTAAAAGATGGCTCGGCGTGTTCTCAAGAAATTGTCGTTCCGCTTGATGCTGGAGCCACCGTAATCGTTGATAGAAAGAGGTTTTTGAGCAATGATGCTCGAAAACCATTAATGTGACTTTTCTTGCAAAAACCAAAATTTTGAGATAACGATATATTTATTTTTACCTAAGGTAGCGCATCCTTGATTTTATGCTAATTTAAGAGTGTGAAAAGAAAAAAGTACTCACGTAATTCTTTGTTTACTATCTCAGCGCTAACAATTGCAAGCGCTCTTACTTTAACTGCATGCGGATCTGATGATCCAGTTGCAGCCGCAAAAGATAGTAACCCACTAGCTAAACCACCACTTGCTGCCCATCAAATTTCAGGCACTATGACTGGTATTGGTGCTAGTTCTCAAAAATCAGCTGTTGATACTTGGGTATCTGCATTCCAACAGATGGAACCTAATGTTAAGGTGCAGTATTCTTCTGATGGATCTGGCGCAGGGCGCACTGCATTAATTCAAGGTGCAGCACAATTTGCTGGGACAGATGCCTATCTTAAAGATACGGAAATTTATCAGTCTAAAGCTAAATGTGGCCCTGAAGGTGCGATAAATATTCCGGTGTATATTAGCCCAATTGAAGTTACTTTCAATCTTGATGGCATCAAAACTTTGAACTTAGATGCTAGTACGATTGCTAAGATTTTCTCGGAAAAGATAACTAATTGGAATGATCCAGCGATTAAGGCACTTAACCCAGGAGTTAACTTGCCAAACTTAGATATCACTCCAGTGCATCGTGGTGATGAGTCAGGTACTACTCAAAACTTTACTGATTACCTAAGCAAAGTAGCACCACAAGATTGGCCTGATAAGGCTGATCAAAAGTGGCCTAATCAATACAAAGGTGAGGCAGCTCAAAAAACTGCTGGAGTAGTAGCTACTGTGGAAAGTACACCAGGGGCAATCACTTATGCTGATGAATCAGGAGTTAGTGAGGACCTGGGACGCACTAAACTTAAAGTTGGTGATACTTTCCAAGCTGTAACTCCAGAAGCTGCAGCTAATGTGGTAAATGCTTCGCCAAAAGTTTCTGGGCGTATCCCTACAGATATTGCTATCCAAATTGACCGTAAGACTACCGCAGCTAATAGTTATCCATTAGTACTTGTTTCTTACCACGCGGTTTGTACTACTTATAAAGATCCAGAAACTGTGGAATTAGTTAAAGCTTGGGAAACTTTTGTAGTTAGTGAACAAGGGCAAAAACTAAGCTATGAAGCAACTGGTTCAGCGCCATTGCCAGCAGAACTTAGGACTCTTGCGAATAAGTCTATTAATTCGATAAAGGAAGGTAACTAATATGTCAGCTGCAGCTAAAACTTTCCGAAAGGGCTCTACTGGTAAACAGGCTGACCTAATTTTCTCTCGTGCAGCTTTAGGTTCTGGAATTTTAATTCTAGTAATTTTATCCGGTGTTTCTGCTTTCTTGATTGCGCAAGCAATTCCTGCGTTAATTGCTGATCCTAGTAAAATTGAAGGTGGACATGGCTTCGGTGTTTATATTTTGCCACTAGTTATTGGGACTTTGATTTCAGTAGTTATCGCATTGCTTTTTGCTACTCCAGTAGCAATGGGTATTGCCTTATTTATTTCACACTATGCACCAAGAAAGCTATCGCACGCATTGGGTTATGTTATTGACTTGCTAGCAGCCATCCCATCAGTAGTTTATGGTTTATGGGGTTGGATGATTTTAGCGCCAGCAATTCAACCAATTTTTGCTTGGCTTTCTGACCACCTTGGTTTTATTCCAATTTTTGCTGGCCCAGTATCTACTACTGGTCGTACCATGTTAACCGCAGGTTTGGTGCTTTCAGTAATGGTGTTGCCAATTATCACTTCAATGACTCGTGAGATTTTCTTACAAACTCCGAAACTTCATGAAGAAGCAGCATTAGCGTTGGGTGCCACTAAGTGGGAAATGATTCGTACTGCGGTATTCCCTTATGGTAAAGCAGGTATTATCAGTGCGATTATGCTTGGTCTAGGACGTGCACTTGGTGAAACTATGGCAATTGCAATGGTATTATCACCGGGAAGCTTGAACTCTAGCCTAGTACAAACTGGTAATCAGACTATTGCCGCTGAAATTGCTTTGAATTTCCCTGAAGCTTCAGGAGTGCGAATGAATACTTTGATAGCAGCAGGTTTGATTTTGTTTATCATCACACTTGCAGTAAATATGTTTGCGCGTTGGATCGTTGCTAGGAGTGGGGAGAAGCACTAATGGAAACTACATCTTTCTCAACTAAAAAACTTAGTAAAACCACTCCAATTGCAGTTATTGTTGCTGCGATTGTCGTAGCAGGTGCATTTGTCGCAATTACCAAGGGTAGTTTCTTAGGATTCGTTATCTTAGCTATTATCCTGTCAGTAGTTTTCTATGTGGCAGCTACTTGGATAGTAGAAGGTAAACGCAGTGCAATTAATAACCTTGCAGCTTCCTTAGTTTATGGTGCTTTCTTGATTGCACTAGTACCGTTGATCTCAGTAATTTATTCGACACTAGTTAAAGGTATCCCAGGATTAACTGGTAACTTTTTCTGGTATTCAATGAACGGCGTCACTGGTTATTACGATAAGATGTCAGCGGAAAATGGCATGCCAATCATCGGTGGCGCATACCATGCGATACTTGGTACTTTGTTGATTACGCTAATGGCTACTATTATTTCGGTGCCAATTGGTTTGATGACCTCAATATACCTAGTGGAATATGGTAATAATAGTAAATTAGCGAAGGCTATTACTTTCTTCGTGGATGTGATGACTGGTATTCCATCAATCGTTGCTGGTTTGTTTGCCTACTCATTATTCGCACTAATATTTGGTCCCGGTACCAAAACTGGTGCAGTAGGCGCAGTGGCGCTTTCAGTATTGATGATTCCAGTAGTAGTACGCTCTAGTGAGGAAATGTTGCGCTTAGTGCCACATGAATTACGCGAAGCAACTTGGGGGCTTGGCGTGCCAAAGTGGAAGACTATTGTAAAAATCGTTTTACCTACCGCTATCTCGGGTATTGTGTCCGGTATTACAATCGCAATCGCCCGAGTTATTGGTGAGACTGCTCCGCTTATCGTAACTGCAGGTTTTGCTACTTCAATTAACTGGAATCTGTTCCACGGTTGGATGGCTTCATTGCCAGCATTTATTTATCAGCAGGCGTTGAACCCAACTGCGCCACAAGCACCTGGTCCAAGCCTTGAGCGTGCTTGGGCAGCTGCGTTAGTGCTTATCTTGTTGGTAATGTTACTAAACTTAGCTGCTCGTTTAATTGCCCGATATTTCGCTCCAAAGACAGGAAAATAAAATGTCAAAAGCTATCGAATCTAAGAATCTCAACGTTTATTACGGAGATTTCCTTGCGAATGAAGACATTAATATTAAGATTGATCCCCGTTCGGTTACTGCATTTATCGGACCTTCAGGTTGTGGTAAATCTACTTTCTTGCGTACTTTGAACCGAATGCATGAAGTAATTCCAGGCGCTAGAGTCGAAGGACAGGTATTACTTGATGGCCATGATTTATATGGCAAGGGTGTAGATGCCGTAGATGTGCGTCGTCAAGTAGGGATGGTATTCCAGCGTCCTAACCCTTTCCCAACTATGAGTATTAAAGAAAATGTACTTGCCGGTATTCAGCTAAATAACATTAAGCTTGACTCGGGTGAAGAGGAAGAACTAGTAGAGAAATCACTTCGTGGCGCTAACCTTTGGGACGAAGTAAAAGATCGTTTAGATAAGCCAGGCATGGGACTTTCTGGTGGTCAGCAACAGCGTCTATGTATTGCTCGTGCTGTGGCGGTGCGTCCAGAAGTAATCTTGATGGATGAGCCTTGTAGTGCACTTGACCCAATCTCGACTCTTGCAGTCGAGGACTTGATTGTGGAACTTAAAGAGAAGTACACTGTGGTTATCGTGACTCACAATATGCAGCAAGCTGCTCGCGTCTCTGATAAGACAGCATTTTTTAATATTGCCGGTACTGGTAAGCCAGGTAAATTGGTCGAGTATGCTGATACTACAGTTATCTTTAATAACCCACAAGAAAAAGCTACGGAAGACTATATTTCTGGTCGTTTCGGTTAATATGACACTCAAAGCTAAATGAACACTAGATAAGTGGAAGAAAATAGAGAGGATTTATAGTATGCGTAATATGTATCGTGCTGAATTAGATCAGATTGCTGAGGGTATTACTGAGATTGCTCAGCTTGTTAACACTGCTACTAAACAAGCAACTGATGCGTTATTTAATAATAATCTTGAGCTAGCGGAAGAGGTTATTGAGGGGGACAGCCAGATTGATCAGCAGCAGATTTCTCTTGATGAGCACTCAATTGATATTATTGCTCGGCAAGCTCCTGTAGCTTCTGATTTACGTATTTTGGTGGCATCATTGCGAATGAGTGCTTCCCTTGAACGTATGGGAGATCTAGCTCGACATACTTCCCAGTTAGTAAGACTACGTTATCCTGAAGAGGTCGTTCCCAAAGAACTGGAATCTACTTTTAAGAAGATGGCTAAGCTAGATATTGAAATCACAGATTTACTAGTGAAGCTTCTTGAAGAGCGTAATTTCGATATCATTGAACGGATTATCCGTCTTAAAGAAAAAGTCAGCCAAATTCACATGGCGCTATTTACAACTTTAAATAGTGGTGAACATAAACTGACCCCTCAGCAGACCATAGATTTAGTATTACTCAGCCGTTACTTTGAACGAATCAGCGACCACGCAGTATCAGTATCAACAAAAGTCTACTATCTAGCTACGGGAGAATGGCGAACTGGTACATTACCATTAATTGCTGATGAAGATGAATGAAAGCTAAAATCAACTAATTAATACATTGCTAAATGCTAGGTATAACAGGGCACTAACTCCACCAGTAAATAGTGGAGTTAGGATCCAGGTACCTAGCATTTTTAGCACTATATCAGTATTTACTGCTTTCCAACGGGGTACTGCTCCCGCACCCACTAGAGTATTAGTAAATACGTGCGTTGAAGATACTGGGAAGAGCATAAAAGCAGCTATTACATAGAGTAACGCAGGTAAACTCTGTGCTATCGTACCCTTAAGCGGGTCAAGTGGTACTAAATTATTGCTTAAAGTGTGGGTAATGCGCCAACCGCCGCTTAGACTTCCTAAGCCAAAGATGATTGCCAGCAATAATACCAGTGTTATTGGAAGTGAATCGTATACTGTAGATTTTCCAGTAGATTTAAATCCTAAATAACCTAAGAAAATTAGACGTTGGATAGTAGCAATTCCGTGTGTTAACGCGAATGCAGAAGTCGCTATAGACTGTGTCATTCGTAATTTTCGGTTCGTGCTGTACTGTTGTGCATCTTGTAAGAACCAAGCAAATGCCATTGAAGCTATCAAAGCAATAACGAAAGAAATTGGTGGAATCAAAATTAGTGGCAAGATAATTTGAAAAAATACTGCTTTGGTGTCCACCTTAGGAGACTCTTGTCCCACTAAAGTGGTAGCCCATAAAGCTCCAATCAATCCACCTACAAGTGCATGAAAAGATGAAGACGGCATTCGTAATAGTAGTGTTAGTAAGTTCCACAAGATTCCAGCAATAAACATCGAAATCAAAATTATAGGTCCAGCATTTCCACTAGGTAAAGCAATCCAATGTCTATTGAAACCTAAAGTTGCATAAGGAAGCATAAAGCCACCGACTAAGGCACCAATTAGCGCAAAGCCAGCAGTTACTCTAATAGCGATACCTGGGGTAAGGGCGCGAGTTTTTACTGCTGCAGCAATAGTGTTAGAAGCATCGTGCATGCCGTTACTGAAAGTAAAGATGCCTAGCAATAATATCGAAATTGTCAGCAAGGTATCTGTCATTTAAGATTCCTTTAGTGCGATGCCGCAACAAATAGTAGCTAACGTTTTATAGTGATTAGAAATCTGCATAATGGCATTGGCTACATCAAGAGTCTTTTGTTTTTTACTTCCTTTAGTATCATCGTAGATAGTACCTAAGTATTGGTTGTGCTCACGTCTAACTTGCTTTGCTAGGCGTAATACTTCCATCCATTGGTCGCCAGCAGAGTCAATATCTTGGAGATTTTTAACCATTTCAGTAGCAAGTTCAGCTTGCCTAGAAAGTTTTTGTATTTGATCCACAATAGGGAAAATAAATTTAGTGGTATCAGCTAATTTAATTAATTCGCCAGCAGTGACGATATCCTCAATGACATCATATAGCTGAGTGGAAACTTGATATAAATCTTCACGGTTAAGAGGGGTTATGAAACTAGAAGACATCGAAGTTAGTACCGCAAAGTGCAAATCGGTACTTTCAGTTTCTAACACTCGAAGTTCATCGCAGATATCTTCACGGTCTTTTTTTGCAGAACCAATCATTTCAGCAAGAATTCGGATACCTTTACGTGTTTTTTGGGCTAGGTGGTTAAGTCTTTTAAGTGATGTTTGATCTAAAGGAAATATTCTTAACTTCATGATGGTGTGGCCTAAGAGAAAAAGCTAGTGTGCTAGGCTGAGAGAGCGCCTCTCGGCGGGTAGGCCGCTCGAAGCGGCTAAAGTTGGAGCCCGGGGCTTCAGCAGCCTAGCACTACTACTATTCTAGCGTAATGTTCCGTCACGCCAAAGTGTGGCGGATACTTCTAAGTCTTCAGCAGTGTTTAATAAGCGTAAACTGGCTTTTTGAAGTGTCTTAGCGTTTTGTCCTTCTAATAACTCACTGTTATCAGCATTAGCAGTCTGTCCCACCGCCACTACACGGCAGAAAGCAGCGAAGCGCTCTAACGCAACAGCAAAGTCACCTTTGAAAGCTCCAGTTAAGATCTGGTCTGCCATTTTAACAATTTCTTTTGAATCAGCTGGTTCTTCAGCTCCGGCAATTACGTCAGATACTTCAGCAACTGTACGTCCAGATTTAAAATAATTGCTGACCCCTTCAGGATCTTCATTTATAGTGGTACGAATAGCATAAATTCGCCATAATGTGCCAGGTAGTGTGCGAGCTGGAGATTTTTCCCAGACTTCAGAAAGGATGCTCAATCCATGAGTATCAGCTAACTGTACTAGATTTTTAACGATCTCATCATCGTCAGTATTACGTCCATGGTTAATTAGAGCGTGCGCTGCACGCTCTGCAGCATCAACAAGTTCCGTGGAATCCACCCCAGAATCAATAGAATCAAAAATACTAGGGGCAAACTTTACTGGTTTATGGTATTTTTCGTTCATAGTATTAGTTTACTCTTCTGCAGTATCTTACTTTGGATTAGCAAAGCTATTTAAAGTGAAAATATTAGAGTATGTAATTGATTCGGTAAAATAATTTAGGTCTAAGAAAACAGCTAAATAGGTTAATTAACCATTCTTAGTAATTGTACAAATTCGCTCAATCTTCAAATGCTATAAAACCTAGTGAAAAAGCAACGAATGCTTACTATTTTATAGTAATTAAACTTAATGGCTATCGATAGTGGGGATATATAGATAAATATACAAAGAAATTATAGCAAAAGGTATGACTTGAGCTCTCGTAAATAACTTGTTACATAATTAGGAGATAAGCCCACACCAGCTATGTAAACTCATATGGTCCGTACGCGGTGATGATATTATTTCCAGCAACTGGAATATTTCCGGTAAAGTTTCTTGTGGTATTTGTTTGGGCATAAAAAGTGATGTCTTTAGAATAGGTGCCACCAGAAAAATTAATAACATAATTTGGATTAGCATCGTTAGCCCTGGCAGCAATTAGTAATACTAAAGTGTCACCAGGTTCAATGGTTATATTGCCAAGAGCGTTCCTTATATAATATGTTAAAGTACTAGTTTCTAAAACTCTGGTTCCTACAATACTATTAACTGTGAATGATACAAAATTATAAGGGTACGTTAATATTGGACGGGCATGAATTTCCAAATAGTTATCAAAAGCACAATCAGTTGAAGTATTAGAAATCTCAATCAATGGAGTAGTAGAATCAGGGATTACAGTAATAGTAAGTAGGTTAGGGTCAGTGGAGTCACAACCACTAGCCGCATTAGCGGGTACACTCAACGCAGTAGAAATCACTGGTACGCTCCAAAGGGCACTTTTAGTTAAGTGGCGCCTTGAAATATCTTTCTGAATTACTATGGTAATTCCTCCTACTTTTAAATAGTCTAATTTATAAGAACATTTGCAATTATATAAGTTAATTGGTGGATTTGCAATAGCAGTTCTTGAGAATTATATACTTGCTGGACAAACCAGTTAGCATATTTTAGTTGTACCCACAAAATTACTGATGTGAGTAGAAATTAGCCTATTCTTATAAGGCGTACTGGTCGCTTGACTAAAAGGTTATTGAGAATGATAGTTTAATTAAAGAGTATAAATAAACCTTCTTTTAAAAAATGTTCAATATCAGTAACCTACACTCCCCTGTGAAAGTAGGGAAAATTATTCTCGATAAACTGTTATCGAGATATTGCCACCGACTGGCACAGCATCTCCAGGATAATATGAAGTACCATTAGCAGTTAAGTAAATATCCTTAGTTACTCCTACTGAATCAGTGGCAGTAGGAGTAAATGAGAAGCCACCTTCCAACGTCATAGGAAGTGTAAGTGTTGTTTCCGGCTCAATGCCTACACTCCCTCGACTACCTAGATTGAAATATACAAGGTAGACACGCAAAGTCCTATTAAGCTGCCTTGTCCCATAAACACCATCAATTATAATTGGTGCACTTAATGTGATAGTAGTGACAGGCCAAGTAAAAACTCCGTGATAAGCCCAGAGGCTATCACTAACCCATTTCTTTGCAGTATCGGTATTGGTGATGACCAAATTAGCAGTAGTTCCACTAACTACAACAACCTGATAATTCAAAATGCTAACGTCATCAGTTTCTTCAAGTGAAGCAGCAAGAGCTGGTGTATTAATTGCAGTGACTACGAGAGGTGTAGTCCAAATAGCACCCTTAGTCACAGAGCGACGTGAAACTGCTTCTTTTCTGTTGTGGTTCGGCACAAAACTCCTTTAAAAAATACTAGAATTATTATGGTAATTTCCACTATAGACTCTGTAGCATATCACATATCTGATTTAACTACTTTGCCTTTAGTGCCAAAATAACCACGCCAGTCATCACTCATAACCGTTGCAATAAAAACCATGAACTCTTTTGTGTAATACCAAGCACCTTGCCTAGCTGGATACTTGATATACCTTTGCGACTTGTAGTGAAAAGATATATTGCTAAGAGCCACTTATTAAGTGGAATATGAGAACTCTCTAGCATAGTGCCTGTACGGATAGAAAATGTACCTTTACACTCCAAACAACGATAAAAACCAGCAGTTTTAACAGAAACACGATTAACAGCACCACATTTAAAGCAGTCCGTAGGCATAACACCAAAACGCACCAGCTCAAAATACCTAAGAGCCTTACTAACAGTAGGAAACTCTTGGTAGAACTGCATCTTGCTCTCTTTTATAATTGGTATATTCAATGTTTTAATCTTTTAGCTTTATTCTCCTTGCCTTGGCTTATCTTAGCTACTTTGGAATAAAAAGTCTGAAACTCCACCAAATGAGACCCTCGAATTATTCTTTTGCACCTACTGCTAAAAGTGTGTACAATAGTTTGTCGAGGGCCTTTAGCTCAGTTGGTAGAGCAACGGACTTTTAATCCGTGGGTCGTGGGTTCGATCCCCACAGGGCCCACCATTTAGCCCCTAGAAATAAAGGTTTCAGGGGGTTTTGTTTTTCTAAAGTATGCTCTGTTAAAGTGTTTTATTCTTTCTGTAAAAAAGTAAGAGCTTGCCCAAGAACAAGTTTGAAGTATTTGCCATTGACAACTGGTTAAAAGGTAGCCTTTGTATTCCCATCAATCTATTCGAATTCTATTTCTTGATTAAGGATGTTGACTTATAGGCCATAATGTGTTGTTGGTTCGAGTGTGTTACTCGGTTGTGTTGGCCCAGATTGCACCTCCTTTGTATCTGATTGTTTGGTATGATTTGTCGATTTCTTTTGGCCCTATTTGTTCTT
>JASGDC010000021.1:0-160700 GCA_047608145.1 Micrococcaceae bacterium | reverse complement strand
TTGGTTACCCTTTTAATCAAGCGACAAATACGCCTAATAAGAATAGGCTAAGTTCTACACATGGCAGTAATGCTGTGAGTACAACTAAAATATCCAAGCTGGCTTGTCCAGCAAGTATATAATTCCCATTATCCTTTATGTATAACAAACTTCTGGATAAACTTCCCACGGCACTTTTTCATGATGAGATACTTATTGACGTTGCAGCAGCTACATTAGGAAATTCAACTGGAGCAATAGCATTAACTGACAAAAGATTAGTTTATGTAGCAAGTCTCCTAGGAGTTGAAAAAGTCAGTGACATGAACCTTTATGAAATCACATCTGTTGAAAATACCAGCAATTTAATTGGTGGCGTGGTAGTTAAAGGTCCCGGAGTAGGTGCTGAATATAAAGATATGAATAAAAAGGATGCACAAAGACTTGCCAATGCTTGTCGTATCCAAATAGCAGGAGCAAAAAGAGCTCAAGAGCCAATAATTAAAAATACTCAGCCCAGTGATAACAATGTAGATGTTTTAATGAAGTATGTAGAACTACATGAAAAAGGACATATAACTGCTGAAGAATTAACTGAGAAGAAAAAAGAACTGCTGGATTAACCTAACATTTCAATTGCGAATAAACTGCAAAAAACACATTGTTATTTAAATAGAAATTCCCCTATTTCACTACAGAAATAAGGGAATGATAGCACCCCAGACGGGACTCGAACCCACAACCTACAGATTAGAAGTCTGTTGCTCTATCCATTGAGCTACTGGGGCATGCTTTAACAATTCTACAATACAGGAATACCTTTTTAAAACTGACAACTAATACAAACCACCACTTCAAAAATTATGTTGAGTTTTAATGGTTAGCAATGTAGTTACATTTTGTAAAAGAAAGATAAACTTATTGTTGCATTCAATGGCTAATGTAATCCCCAAGGAAGAATCCTGTTGTTGATATTGGCAATTGGCTAATAAGCTCTTCAGCTTTTTACTATTTTAATAACTAAGTTAGTTGAACATAACAGACTTCTAAGCTGTAGGTTGTGAGTTCGATTCTCTCTAGCCTTCACGAACATCTACAACTTCTATAAACTATTTCTCATTTATAAGTTGAAATAGGATATGGTCTTGCCATTTTCCATTGATTTTTAAGTAATTTGGCGCATAACCGTATCTGCTAAAACCATTCTTAATAAGCACTTTTTGTGAAGCTAAATTATTGGGTAAAGTACCTGCCTGAATTCGATGCAACTTAAGCTCCTTGAATACTATGCACTTAACTAATTTAACTGCTTTGCTGGCAATCCCCTGCCCTAAATGCTCTTCAGAAACCCAATACCCAATGTTACAAGATTCAAAAACACCTTTAACGATTCCACTTATGTTCATAGTGCCGACAATTTTTTGGTCTTTTAAGATAACAAAAGGTATATCAGTTTCAGCTTGATACGCCGCTACACTTCTTGTTATTGCCTCTTGTTGCCCTTTTAAAGTATAGAATTCATTAGACCTTTTAGGCTCCCAAGGTTCTAAGAATTTCCTATTTTGAATATGTAGCTTAAGTAATTCTTCTGCATGAACTAAATTTAATACCTCTAAGATAATACTATTTTCCATGGTCGCCTAACTTTAAGTACGCATAATTATTGTGAAAATTTGGAGAACCGGAAAACATTATCAGCTATTCTTGAACTTCTTTTAAAGATTCAATGGCCTCAGTTGCACGTTTATTGGCATCCTTTGCGATAGTAATTGAGAATACTGTAATGATAATTGAGATACCAGCTATCATAAGTGACACAATAGCCACGATTAGCGAAATTAATGCAAGTTTACTTGAAGCGTCCATTACCAGAATTATACCTGTTGTAGATTGAATAAGGCTTAGTTATCCATACTGGAGGAACTATCATGTCATTAAACTCTGCTCAGCGTGCTACTACGCGCACAGAACTTACTAAGAACTTAAATATGGCAGAATTAACAACTGCAAATATTGCTGATGATATTAAAATTCCAGTATCAGTCGTTAATGAAAATCTAAACCTCACTACTGATTCAAACCCGGCACTTGTATGGAAAATTCGTGACTATATCGAAAAAATAGCTACAAATAAAGAATTAGAGACAGTTCCTTACACTTACCTTTCTTAAGATAAGCGTTCTGCAGCACAAACTCCGGAAGCTATGGATTTATTTCCAGCAGAGCTTGGAAATTGGTTTTCATACTTGATGCTATTTACTAACGGTTCACGTATTGATCTGATACTAATTCCAATTGATGAACTAGATAAGTATCTAAAAGATGACAGTTTAACAAGGATTTTGCTTGGTAAAGATAATCTTGTACCTGAACTTCCAAAACCAACTGATAAAAGCCATTGGGTACAGCAACCTAGTACTACATACTATGATGACTGTAGTAATGAGTTTTGGTGGCTAGCTACTGTTGTCGCCAAAGGTCTAATTCGCAACCAGCTTTTCTACGCCAATGACCACCTTAATATGATGCGCGAACAGCTACTTACCATGATTTCTTGGGAAGTAGCTATTCAACATGATTTCCAAGTTAATACTGGTAAATCTTATAAGTTCTTAGCTGATTTTATTGATGATAAAAAAGTAACGCAACTTGCACAAACCTATCGCAATTCTAGCGTTACTGAAACTTGGGAAGCGCTTTGGTTAAGTATTGAACTATTTAGCGAAACTGACACAAATGTGGCAAAAACTTTAGACTACGAATACCCTGATTACGATACAAAGATAACTGGCTACTTAAAAAATTTTAAAGCAAACCTAGCTCTTGCATCTTCACAATGACCTGAGTCCTTGATTGCACATCAAGTTTGTTAAAAATATTAACTAAATGTGACTTTACAGTTGCTTCTGAAACATACAATCTTTCAGCAATTTCTTTGTTAGTTAAGCCTTCAGCTACACATTTTGCTACTTCCGTTTCTCGCTTACTAAGTTTGACTGGTTGATGTTGCATTGAGCGCACTACGGCATTCATTACAAAAGGAGACAAAGCACTTTCACCTCGTGCTGTTGCCTCAATTGCAGCGATTAATTCTTCACTTTCAGTATCTTTAAGTAAGTAACCTTGAGCTCCAGCCTCTACTGCCGCTAAGATTTCATTATCACTGTCATAATTAGTAAGGATTAAAACTGAAATATCTTTATTTAAATTCACAATTTCTTTAGTGGCTTTAGCGCCGTTTAAGGTATTTTCTCCAAATTGCAAATCTAATAAGGCAATATCTAATTCATTAGTCTTGCAATAATCTATGGCTTCTTCAGCGCTGGCAACATCGGCCATAATCTCAATATTTTCAGCATCTTCTAACAAAGCTCTAATTCCCATCCGAATAATCGGATGGTCGTCAGCAATTAATACTTTAATCATGTTATTCCTTTAACGGTATCGTCACTGATACCTTAGTTCCTTCGTTAACTTCAATAACAGTTTTACCATCAAACTCTGAAACTCGCTGCTCTATAGTGGTTAGCCCAAACCCTTTAGCTTCTTTTATGCCAATCCCATTATCTTGCACCACTAACTTTGCTTCTTTTGCGGAACCTTTTAAAGTCAGTTTTGCTTTGCTAGCTTGCGAATGTTGATTAACATTTGCAATTAAAGATTGAGCAATTCTAAGTATTGCCGTTTCCATACTGCGTGGTAATTTTGCTGTTTGGTTAATTTCACAGCTCGTATCAATAATCGAATCAGCACAGATACGTTCTAATGCTGCGACAAGAGTTTGCTCTTTAAGCGGAGCTGGCTTTAACTCTTTAATTATATTGCGTGCTTCTGTTAAGTTTTCTTTTGCCGTGCTATTAATTAACTCAACTTTATCTTTGTTTTTTTGTGACAAATCATCATTTTTCATACTGTTGGTCAGCATAACTACACTAGATAGTCCTTGCGCAACTGTATCGTGAATTTCACGAGCTAAACGTGTGCGTTCAGTTTCCGTCGCGAGTGCACGTTCTTGTGCCATAACCTCGTTACGAGTGGCAATAAGTTGATCAATCAAGCGCTGTCTATTTTTAACTTCATCTTGCATAGCTTTTGCAAGCAACCCTACAATGACACCTACTATTGCCACTGAAATGGGGCCAATCACTTCTACTGCCTCATAATTGCTAAATACCAACAGTACCAAAGCTACGTACAGTGAAGATCCAATAGCTAAAGTAACACCTGGTTTCAGTGACAGCGCATGCAATTGCAACATAATTAACGGAATTACCATATAAGTAGCCATTGGATTTACATAAGCAAGAGCAGCCCAGCCAAGAGTTAGTGTAATAATCCAAATTGTTGCTTTAGTTTTGCCTGATTCTCTAAATTCTAAGTAAGCACCTACCAGATAAATAACAAAAACCAGTGCTCCAATAATACGAGTGGCATTGGCTGAACTTCTATTTTGTGGGGTTAAATAAAAGGTGGCAAAGCCTAATAATATCAAGAAAGAGACATGCATCAATCCTTGCAGTGCTTTTAGCATTGGAGTTAGTGTTGATGACTTCACATTTTCAAGTCTACTTTATTTCAATAATTATTTGCAGGTGGTATCTTTAGAAAAGATAAGGATAACCATGAATAACCAAAATGATTTTATTGTCATAAATGATGCGACTACTCATAATCTAAAGCACATCAGTCTTAGAATTCCAAAGCACAAAATATCCGTATTCACGGGGGTATCTGGCTCCGGTAAATCTTCACTAGTTTTCTCGACTTTAGCAGCTGAGTCACAACGCCAAATTACTAAAACTTACAGCTCTTATATCCAGCATCAACTGCCAAAATTTGAGAATCCTGAAGTTGGCAGTATTAAAAACTTACCTTTCTCAATCGTAGTAAACCAAAAAGCTATGAGTGGTAATGTACGTTCAACACTCGGCACCTATAGTGAAATTTATACTGGGTTGCGACTATTATTCTCAAGGTTAGCAAAACCGTTTATTGGGTATTCCATGGCGTATTCGTTTAATAATACCGAAGGCATGTGTCCTAATTGCCAAGGTACTGGCATGATTCAAGAAATTGTAGTTAATCGTTTAATATCACCAGAAAAATCTTTAAATGAAGGTGCTATTAACTTCCCTACTTTCCGGCCTGAAGGTTGGCGGTTAAAACGTTACACCGAAAGCGGTTTATTCGATAATGATTTACCGTTAAAGGACTGGAAACCAGAAATCTTAGATTTACTCATTAATGGTAAAGAACAAAAGCTCGCGAGGCGAACTGATAGCTGGCCCAAAACTGCTAAATATATTGGCGTAATTCCACGTATTGCAGATGGCTTTCTTAAAAAGGATAATCCGCGTTATAAAAATGAAGTTGAGGAAATAACTGAAACGGCAGTTTGCACTAAATGTAATGGAACCCGCTTAAACGACAAAGCTCTTTCCGCTAAAATCAACAAAACTTCAATTGCAAACTGCAACTTCATGGCGCTAGCCGATTTAAACGACTGGCTGCAGAAAATTAAGACTGACGAATTATCTATTATTGTGGATGAATTAATTACCAAAATCACGAACCTTCAAACTGTAGGCTTAGGGTATTTAACGCTTGATCGAATCACCTCTACCCTATCTGGTGGTGAAGCACAGCGCTTAAAGCTGGCAAATCATTTGAACAGCCCATTGAATGATATTTTATATATTTTTGACGAACCTAGCACTGGCTTGCACCCTCATGATTTAGTGGGAATAAATAAAATATTTACTAAGTTGCGCGATAAAGGCAACACGATTGCTATCGTAGATCACGACCCAGAAGTAATAAAAATTGCCGACCAAGTGTTTAATTTAGGCGAAAAAGCAGGAGCTAAAGGCGGGCATATTACTTTTGAAGGTAACGTTGCTGGATTAATAAAATCAGATACCCTAACTGGTGAATACTTAAAGGACAAAGGCACAATAACTTCAGCGCATGATATTAAGGAATTCAAAAATTTCTATGAGTTAAAAGATGTGTCGAAGTTTAATATAAAACATCTATCAACAAAATTCCCAAAAAATGCGTTAACTGCGGTAACTGGTGTTGCCGGTTCAGGTAAGAGTACTTTAATCAATATTTTTAAAGAACAGCATCCAGAAGCTATCGCACTCAATCAAAAACCAATTCGTAGTAGTTATAGATCTAACGTGCTAACTTACCTAAATGTCTTTGATAAATTACGGAAATTATTTTCCAAAGCCACTGGAAAACCTGCTGCCATGTTTAGCTTCAATGGTGCAGGCGCCTGCCCAGTTTGTAAAGGTAAAGGCACCACTAAATTAGACTTAGCTTATATGGGCGATATAACCCAAACTTGTGAACTTTGTAATGGTACTAGGTATTCACAAGAAACCTTGCAGTTAAAATATGAAGGCTACAATATTGCCAAAATCCTGGATTTAACCGTAACTGAAGCAAATGAAATCTTTCATACCGAACTAACTGAGGCTTTAGATAACTTAATTAAAGTTGGTTTAGATTATGTGAAACTTGGACAAAGTTTGGATACTTTTTCAGGTGGTGAATTACAACGCGTTAAACTAGCAAAAATTCTGATTAAAGATGATACCAAGTTACTAATCCTAGATGAACCAACTAGTGGACTGCATGAAGCCAATGTGCAAAGTTTAATCAACTTACTAAAACAACTGCTAACCGAACGTAAGCTAACCATAATCGTAATTGAGCACAATTTACGAGTCATTGGACAAGCTTATTGGCTAGTAGACATTGGCCCTTATGCAGGAGCCAATGGTGGCAAGTTATTGTTTGAAGGAACGCCATATGAATTAGTCGCCGAGAATGAAACGCTAACTGCAAAAGCTATGCGGAATTACTTTGAATAAAGTCATTACGCATAATTTTGTATCTTTGATACCTTTTTCTTTGAGTTTTTCTATTTGTTGGTTAATGGATATCTATTTTTTAATAGGTTTGCTAATTCGCTTACCACTCATAAGAATACTTTTTCCTTTCGATACAAAAAGCCCATCCCCCGCATTGTCGATAAAGGCACCTACAAGCAATACTTGGGATGGTTCCGGGTAAATAGAATACCATCTTTTTACTATGACTAATATTAGTTTGTATAACTCTCACAATAATTAAAACTTAGTAAATAATTTTTAATTAATTAAAGTTAAATACTTCAAATTTATAATCTACAACTTTAGTTGCAAAAAAATTCTAACTATCTGCTCTATGCCCTATACCCCTATATTGATCTTAAAATTTTTATAGGAGGAAATTTTCATGCTCGTAGGTATTAAAGACCTGATGCACGCTAAAGCTAGATTCTTGCTAATCACTTTAGTGGCTTTACTTTTAACTGTATTAGTAGGTTTCTTAACTGGTCTTGGTAAAGGATTAGATAGAGAAGGTAACCAAGCTATTGCAGATACTGATGCACAAAGTATTGTGCTTCAAAAACCCAGTGGTAATAGCGAACTAAGTTTTACTGACTCGCAGCTTAATCAAGCTGACATTAATGCTTACCAGAAAGATAAGGCTACCCCAGTTGGTTTAAGTATGGGTAAAGTCGTTAAAGGTAAGAATACAGACAACGTAGTTCTTTGGGGACAATCAAATGTGTCGGCAGGCAAAGTCAAAATTAGTAAGTCAACTGCTGAGTTACTAAATGCTAAAGTTGGCGATACAGTTAATATCTTTAGCCAAGATTTTGAAGTTTCAAAAATTGTTGATGATAAGAGTTTCTCTTTTGTGACAGTACTGGATATGAACCTTAATGATTGGCAAAAAATTGCAGCTCAATTAACTGGTAGTCAAGATGTGAAAGCTAGTTTCTTGATGGCTGATAGTAAAGATATTTCAGCTGCTAATAGTCAGACGGTAGTAGAAAGTAAAAAGAATTCTTACGCTGCAATTAGCGGTTATGCGCCACAACAGAATTCGTTCAAGATGATCAACGCTATGCTTTATGGCATCACGGCATTAGTCGTAGGAGCCTTCTTCGCAGTTTGGACTCAGCAGCGTAAACAAGATATTGCAGTTTTGAAAGCACTGGGTGCAAGTAAAGGTACACTTTTGAAAGATGCTCTTGGGCAAGCAACTATTGTGTTAGCAATTGGAGTTCTTGCTGGAACTTTATTAAATGTAATCTTTGGTTTACTGATTCAAAAAGTAATGCCATTTGAACTTAACTTTATGACAATTGGTTTGCCAGCTGTAATTATTATGATTACTGGTCTAATCGGAGCTGGCCTAGCAGTTAAATCAATTACCAAAGTGGATCCATTAATAGCATTAGGAAGTGCGCGATGAGTTTAGAAATTAAAGACTTAACCTTAACTTTCCCAGATGGCGATAACCGTATTACTGCAGTTGATAAAGCCTCTATGAAAGTAGATTCTGGCGAGCTTGCCGTAATTACTGGACCAAGCGGCTCTGGTAAATCTAGCTTACTAGCAGCAACTGCCTTATTAATTACTACAGATAGCGGAGAGATTTTCCTTGATGATAAGGAAGTTTCTAAACTCAATGATGCAGAAAAAACTAAAATTCGTGGTAAAAAGATGGGCATGATTTTTCAAAGCTCTAACTTAATCCCATCTATTACCGTACTTGAGCAATTACTGTTGGTTAATAAAATTGCTCAAGTCCCACAAGATAAAGACTATGCGATGGAATTGTTAAAAGAAGTTGGCATGGACGACCAAGTTTATAAACTACCTTCTCAACTTTCTGGTGGCCAGCAACAACGCGTTAATATCGCTCGTGCATTGATGAACAACGCATCATTATTGATTGTCGATGAACCCACTAGTGCTCTAGATTCCAAAAAGAGTAAAGAGATTGTGGAATTAATTAAACGTTTAACTGTTGAGAAAAAGACTGCAACGCTAATGGTTACCCACAATGAAACAGATTTAAAGTACGCAGATAGTAATTATCAGATGCTAGATGGCACATTAACTAATGTTAATTAAGTGCCCACACTAAAATACTACCTATTTTAGTGTGGGCACTTATACAAAGCCAAAGTATGATTCTAACGCCTATCAGCAACTTTTTCCCGCTTACACTTTTCGCTATCTACTAGGACTGGGATACACCTGAAACAAAGTACCACACACATTTTTCCCAAAAGTACACGGAATTTTGTGAAGATTCGAGAAAATGTATGCGGTAGTAACTTTCAGCAAAGCTTTCATACATTTTAGCTAGACCGAACCATCTCCTGACTTTTCTCAAGAAGTTGGCTTGTAGTACAAGTTAGCTACAATTTATTACACTCTAGGGACCGTTTAGCAAAGGCTAAGAGAAAACGACTATTAGGTCAAGATTCTTCCCAAGCATCAGCAAGCTGCTTGCGCACTTCCCCGTGCAACTTCGCTACAGTACGAGTTTGAGCGATAATAGGTAAGAAGTTGGCATCGCCCTGCCAACGCGGAATCACATGCTGATGGATATGCTCAGCAATTCCGGCACCACCAACTCGACCTTGGTTCATGCCCAAGTTAAAGCCAGTAGCATTGGTAATTTTCGTTAATGCACGCATTGCCTTTTGAGTAAGTTCTGCCATTTCCTGGGTTTCTTCAGGAGTTAGCTTGTAATACAAATCAGTATGACGATACGTGCAAACTAAAACATGCCCAGAATTATATGGATATAGGTTAAGAATTACAAAGCAATGCTTACCACGATGCACAATCAAGGCCTCTTCATCACTTAGATTTGGTGCTTCACAAAACGGACAACCATTAGCTACTCCAGGCACATAAGCTAAGCGTTGTGGAGTCCAGAGCCGTTGGAAACTATCGGGAACGCCTGGAAGAGCAAAAGAATCTGTCATCTCTTCTGGGTTAACGTCCCAAGGATTTACTTCTTCTTGCTCTTCCATCACCATTCCTTAAAAATTGTCCATGCTAGGGTTTTCATTGTTACGTGACTTCACAAACTTCACAATGCGCTCCACAGCTTCTTCCACTGGAATCTTGTTTAGCTGCGAACCATCACGGAACCTAAATGACACTGCTTTGGCACCCATATCTTCTTGACCTGCAATCAAAATGAATGGGTGCTTTAACTTAGAGTGTGTACGAATCTTCTTTGGGAAACGATCATTACCAAAGTCAACTTCAGCACGAATACCCTGCTTTTTCAGTTCATCAATGATATCGAATGCGTAATCATTGAAAGCTTCAGCGACTGGAATCGCCATTACTTGAGTTGGCGCGAGCCATGCTGGGAAAGCACCTGCATAGTGCTCTACCAATACACCAAGGAAGCGTTCAATAGAACCAAATAGTGCACGATGAATCATCACTGGACGCTGCCTAGTTCCATCAGCCGCCTGATATTCCAAATCAAAACGTTCTGGCAAATTGAAATCTAACTGAACTGTAGACATCTGCCAAGTACGCCCAATAGCATCTTTAGCTTGCACTGAAATCTTTGGCCCATAGAATGCCGCTCCACCTGGGTCTGGAACTAAGTCAAGACCAGACTCTTCAGCAACTTCACGCAAAGTATTTGTTGCTTCTTCCCAAAGTTCATCAGAACCAACAAACTTCTCTGGGTCTTTTGTAGAAAGCTCCAAATAGAAGTCATCAAGACCGTAGTCTTTAAGCAAGTCTAGGACGAACTCAAGAATTGAAGTCAGCTCATCTTTCATCTGCTCTTTAGTACAGTAAATGTGCGAATCGTCCTGAGTCATACCACGTACACGAGTTAAGCCATGCACTACCCCCGACTTTTCATAACGATATACGCTACCAAACTCAAACAAACGCAATGGAAGCTCACGGTATGAACGCGCTCGAGAACCAAAGATAAGGTTGTGCATTGGACAGTTCATTGGCTTCACATAGTAATCCGTACCCTGCTTAGTTATATTGCCTTCTTCATCACGCACTTCATCAAGGTGCATCTCTGGGAACATACCCTCTTTGTACCAGTCCAAGTGACCAGACGTTTCAAACAAAGTTCCTTTTGTGATGTGTGGAGTATATACAAACTCATAACCAGATTCAGCATGGCGCTTACGTGAGTAGTCTTCTAAAGACTTACGAATAATGCCACCTTTTGGATGGAACACTGGTAGACCTGAGCCAAGCTCTTCAGGGAATGAATAAAGATCAAGCTCAGTACCAAGTTTACGGTGATCACGCTTCTCAGCTTCATCAATACGAGTCTTGTATGCACGCAGTTCATCTTTCGTAGGCCAAGCAGTACCGTAGATACGCTGTAAATCAGCATTATCCTGGTTACCTAACCAATAAGCAGCCGAAGAACGCATAATCGCAAAACCATTACCGATTAGTTTAGTCGTAGGTAAGTGTGGTCCACGACAAAGGTCATTCCAGACAATTTCACCAGTTCGTGGGTCAATGTTGTCATAGATAGTTAACTCGCCTTCACCGACTTCTACTGAAGAACCGTCTTCATCGTTAGAACTACCCTTTTTAGTGATTAGCTCTAACTTATATGGCTCATCATGAAGCTCTTTTTCGGCTTCTGCTTCAGTAACTACACGACGACGGAACTTCTGACCTTTCTTAACGATTTTCATCATTTCTTTTTCAAGCTTCTTCAAATCTTCTGGCTTGAAAGGTTCTTCGACATCGAAATCGTAGTAAAAACCGTCAGTAATGTATGGACCAATACCTAATTTAGTACCAGGCTTTACATTTTGAACTACCTGAGCCATCACGTGTGCTGCTGAGTGGCGCAGCACATTTAAACCATCAGGTGAATTGATATCTACACCTTCGACTTCATCGCCTGCTTTAAGCTCAGTTTCAAGGTCTTTAAGTTCGCCGTTGACTCGAACTACTACAATATTGCGCTGGCCTTTAAAGTAGGTGGTTCCAGTGGTACCTGCTTCGATACTAACTTTGTTACCATCAACAACCAGGTCAATTAAATCACTCACTGGAGCTCCTTACTTTCTTTGTTTAATAAATACTTAACTTATCTAGTTTAACAACTAAATTGCTTTTCGTAACTCTGCAATTGCAGCTTCTGGATTACCATTATAAACCGCTGAACCAGCTACAAACACATCTGCACCAGCTTCTGCTGCTTGTTCAATAGTTTCTAAGTTAATTCCACCATCAACTTCTAGGGCAATCTTGCCCGGTTGATCATCAATTGCTTTACGAAGTTTCTGCACTTTCGGCATCATATCTGCCATAAATTTTTGCCCACCAAAACCAGGCTCTACAGTCATAACTAAAATCATATCGAACAAGTCTAAATCATTAAGAATTGCATCAGCATCTGTACCTGGTTTTAAGGCAACTGCACTTTTTGCACCAAGAGAACGCAAATTTTTAGCTAATGACTTGTAATCTTTTGCTGCTTCATAGTGGAAAGTTACTGATTCTGCCCCCATTTCTGCATAAGCTGGTGCCCACTTATCTGGGTCTTCAATCATCAAATGAATATCAAGAGGCACGGGGCTAACAGCCTTAATCCGTTCCACAATTGATGCCCCCATTGTTAAATTAGGCACGAAATGGTTATCCATCACATCGACATGAGCTGCATCAGCAGTAGCAATTGCCTTTAACTCAGCTTCGAGATTGGCAAAGTCTGCAGATAAAATGCTTGGGTTAATATGCGCTTTTGTTAATTCCATTTATTTATTCCCTTTCCTGATGAAAGCACAAAACATTGCATCTGTTTTATGCACATCTGGCCATAGCTGCGCAGTAGTGCCTTCAGTATTGGCTGGTAAAAATTTCTGTTCAAAACTGCTTGGGGGATTTTCAGTAAGAACTGACTCAGCTACATCTTTAATAGCAGTAATAGTATCTAGCAACTCTGCATCTGCATGTTTACTAAAGAACTGATCCACTATTCCCTGAGTTTCTGCTATGTGCGGTGAACAAGTCACATAAGCTACTACCCCACCTAGACGAATAGCCTTGTAAGCAGATTCCAGTAATTCTTGTTGCAATGGCACCAAAGTCGCAATATCTGAAAGTTGTTTACGCCACCTAGCTTCTGGGCGTCGACGCAATGCTCCCAAACCAGTACATGGTGCATCAACTAACACTTTGTCATAAAAATCTGGCCGATTTTTGCCATAATTACGACCGTCATCAACTCGTATTTCAAAACTCTTTTTTGGCAATGGGCGTAATGCAGATTTCACTAAATCAGCACGATGTTTTTGCACTTCATTAGCGACTAACTTAGCATTGTGCTTAGCAGCTAACGCACCAAGTAACGCTGCTTTACCTCCAGGTCCAGCGCACAAATCTAACCAACGCTCATCATTACCTGATATCTCTAATTCCGCTAAAGCACGAGCAATTAATTGAGAACCAACATCTTGCACTCGAATAGTGTTGTTGCGGATACCTTCAAGTTTACGTAAGTTGCCTTGTTTCCAAAGGGCTGCATTTTCAACTAGCTCACTAATATCAGCACCTTTTGCATAAGCTTCTTCAATATCACCTAAGCCATCTAGCGCTACCAAGTTCACAATTGGAGCTAAATTATCTGCTTCAAGCAAATCAGGTAATTCTTCAGTGCTCCTACCGTTGATTATCAAGCTCTGTTTTAACGAGCGCACAATCCAAGTAGGATGTGAATATTCGATTGCTAACCGTTCTAACGGATCAGATTTAGTTCTCAAAATTTCATCTAGCCATTCACTGCGACCTTTGCTAGAAACATTGCGCAAAATCGCATTTAAGAAGCTACCAGTACTTACTCCAGCAACTTTTTTAGCTAATGAAACACTTTGGTCTAAAGCTGCATAGTCAGAAACACGCATCCCTAGTAGCTGATGAATACCTAGGTAGAGGACATTCAGTACTTTCTCATCAACTCTGTCAAGTGGGCGGTCTATAACCTGTTTCAAAATATTTTCATAGAAAAATTGATTACGAATTGCGCCATTTACAAGCTCTGTAGTAAAAGCTGCATCTTCATCAGAAAGGTTTTTACGATTAAGCACTTTTTGTAAAGCTAAGTTAGCATAAGCATCTTCTTCGCTAACCTGTGCCAATACTTCATACGCAGCTAATCTTGAATGGCTAACTTGGGATTTACTCATGTCAGCACCTTATTCGTTAAATCAGCGCCACGAGCATAGTCAGTGGCATTCATACGTTTCTTTCCAAAAGGTTGCACTTCAAGTAACTCAAGCGGTCCAGTTGCAGCGCCTACCAATAGTTTTGCTGGCTTTTTCGCAATAAATTCCAGTTTTCCTGCAGCTAAGTTGTTATTTTCCACAGAAATTTTACTCTTATGAATTTTAAAACGCTTTTCATCAAGCAAAGCCCAAGCACCAGGCTCTGGAGTAACACCATTAATCTGGCGCTGCACTAACCTTGCCTCTTTATTAAAATCTATATGTGCATCTTCAATAGTTAGTTTATCTGCTTTAGTAGCTTCGCCAGTCTGTGGCTTCGGCTTTTTACCAGCAGCAATGTCACCAATCACTTCTAACAATTTATCCGTGCTATCTTCAGCAAGAGTTTCTAGCAATTCACCACTAGTAATATCATCATGAAGCTCTACTTCCCATTGTGCGTATAACGGACCAGTGTCCATTCCAGCTTCTAACTCAAAGATAGAAACACCGGTTTTGGTATCCCCTGCCATAATCGCACGCTGTGCTGGAGCAGCTCCCCGATACTTTGGCAGTAACGAGAAATGGATATTAATCCAACCATTTTCAATAGCAGCTAATGTTTTTTGTGGAATCAAAGCACCATAAGCTACGACCACTGCCAAATCCGCATCAAAGCTAGTAAGTTCTTGCAATACTTCATCAGTGATTTTAGTAGCTTTGATTACTGGAATTTTTTTACTTTCAGCTAATTGTGCAATTGGGGATGCAGTCATGACTTTCTTACGTCCCAATGGCACATCAGGACGCGTAAGAACACCTACAACTTCATTGCCGGAATCCAACAAAGTTTGCAAAGCAGGAACTGCTACTTCTGGAGTTCCAGCAAATAAAATCTTCAATTAAGCTCCTTTGAAAAAACTAGACGACACTTCACTACTACGCTGCCGTTTCACTACTTTAGACTTAGCGTCGTAGTAACCTTGACGTAGTTTCTGCATCGCATCTTTGCGATTTTCTTTTTCTAAGCGTGAGATAAATAGCTTGCCATCTAGGTGATCGCACTCATGCTGTAAAACTCTTGCCATTAAACCAGTGCCAGAAACTTCAATCTCATTACCATCTTGATCGAAACCAGTAACTTTAGAAAAGTTTGGTCTTGAAGTCGCATAAGACAAACTCGGTGCAGATAAACAACCTTCATACTCATGCTGTGGCTCGCTATCATTGATCTCAAGTTTTGGGTTAATGACATGACCTATCTCACCATCAACATGATAAGTAAACAAGCGTAGCCCAACACCAACTTGTGGCGCAGCAAGACCCACTCCTTCAACTTTTAACATTGTCTCGACCATGTTAGCAATCAAAGTCTTTAACTTATCATCAAACTTTTTAACCTCATCAGCAACACTAAAAAGTACTGGGTCGCCGAAGGTTCTAATCTCTAAAATACTCATTAGTTTTATTTTACTTGTTATTGTGCCGGAAATGATAACTGTACTGTTAATTTTCAACGATGCCTTGTAGTGCCTTTCGGTAAATGCAGCGTGTTTAAACACACTATCTCACTACAAAACAAAGGCTAAATGCCAAAAGGCCAGCAAGAAAACTTGCCAGCCCTTTTGAAAATAAAGAAGTTTATAGTCCTTTACCCGAAGGAGAAACCAAAATCTTTACTGCAGTCTCATTACGATTAATCAAAGTATCAAAACCTTCATCAATCAAATGATCTAGACCAATCTTGCCAGTAATGAATTTATCAAGATCAATCTTGCCTGATGCAGCAAGCTTAATTGTGTCTGGGTGATTGTTGCAGTATGCAATAGTACCAACCATGTTAACTTCTTTAATAACCAACTGAGCCATATCAACGCTAGCAGGCTTGCCCCAGATTGCGACTACGACGATAGTACCGCCCTTACGCACTGAGTTTAGACATGCATCGAAACCAGGCTGCACTGAAGTACATTCAAACGCTACATCAACACCTTTTCCAGCAACTTCCTTTACCTTAGCGTCTACATCGTCTTCAGCTGGGTTGATGAAGTGATCTGCTACGCCAGTTTCTTTGGCTTTCTTCAAACGCAATGAGCTAGGCTCGCTAATGATTACTGTGTGGCCTTCAGCTTTCAACACTGCAGAAGTCAACAAACCAATAGGACCTGCACCCACGACAAGTGCTACACTTTCTTCCTGCAAATTAGCACGATCAACGGCATGGTAACCCACAGTAAGTGGTTCAATTAGCGCTGCCTGATCTAGTGGCATATCTTCTGGAATCTTGTGTACCCAACGTTCCTCTACAGCAATCTTTTCACCAAGACCGCCACCGTTACCGCCTAAGCCAATGAAGTTCATATCTTCATCTAGGTGGTAATTCTGGCCTGAGCCAGTGTCTGTGCCCTCTGGAAGAATGTAAGGTTCTACGACTACATGATCGCCAACTTTAACGCTTTTAACACCTTCACCGACTTCGTTTACTACACCAGACATTTCGTGTCCAAGTGTTACTGGCGGAGTTTCTCCCGTTACTGTGTTTGGGTTATCAGCTGACGGACAGAAAATTGGACCATCCATGAATTCGTGAAGATCTGTTCCACAAATTCCACACCAAGCTACGTCAATACCAACTTGTCCAGCTTTTACTTTTGGTTTTTTAATTTCATCTACACGTATATCCCCACGGTTATAAAAACGTGCTGCACGCATTAAAATTCCTTTCTAATATACAAAGTTGCTCAAACAAAATACGAGCAACTAAAACGAATCTAAAAAAAATAGACCCTATTAATTTATTTCTACAATTCTTTATGTTAGACCTGTTTTAAGAACCAACAAAACACAAATGCCTAGAACCTCATAATTTGCAATATTATCCACTAACTATTGAGGTGGAACTGGTAACAGTTGCAACGGCTCAGCAATCTTTTTAGTAGCACGTTTCGCTTCCCAAACCTGCTTCAAGCTCCAGAACTTCAACCAATATGGGCGTAATGCTTCTGGATTAACTATTACTGGTTTATGGTCAGTATTCGCCAAACCAAGTGCAATTAACAGTGGCTCTTCTGCAAAAGGCCAGTCATACCACTGGCCATCTTCTTCTTCGTAGTATTCCTCAGCTTGTGCTCCAGCTGCTAACTGCATCACTACATCAGTGCTTAACGGTTTAATTTTTCCAGAACGGTCAGTGCCCTTAGTTTTGTAATCAACAATGCACAAACGTCCATTAATTCGTGTAATTAAATCTAAAGTACCAGCATAGCCAAGACTGTCATTCCAAATAGTAACTTCAGTCATAACTGGCTCAACTTTATACATATTAAACCACTGTTCAAATTGCTGTACAAAGCCTTGTTCACCACGCTTTTGCAAATTTTCCAAAGCAGCTTCCAAATCATTATCCAGACCTAAAATCTTCTTTGAATATTGTTCACAATAATAGTGCACGCGATCACCACGTGCAGCTGCGCCATCACGATAAGTTTCAGAAGCGAATACTGATTCACGAGCAATTCGACGTCTCATATTCAAATCAGCAGTGGCAAGACGCTCGTCTTTAATAACAGCCTGAGTCGCCATGTGTGCATGCCAACCGCCCAAATCTTTATCTTCTTGGGAAATAATTGTAGTAATTGACGGAACTTTTGGTGGTTCTTCAGGGGAACGCGAATACATTCGCCCTGCTGAAGTCTGATGTGCTAGCAATGGTTGTGTCATATATCTAGCTTACCTGTAATTAATGACGATTTTACTATTCAAAAACCAGCAAGTACGAATAGTCTTTATCTGATTAATTCGTATTTATATCGATTCCATCAAAATTATTTTATGCATTAGGTACAAAAATAAAGCTCCTAGATTCATCATAATTATTGGCAGTGGTAAGATATAAAACAACAGGGGCCCTCGTTCTAGATTGAGAGCTTAGCGAGGGTCACAGTATTTTATCCACTATTTTAAGGGGTTTCTATGGATAAAATAATAAAGAAAAGATGGCTCTCTATAGAACAAAAAATTGAAAAACTAAAAACTTGCAACCTTCCAGATGCCGAAAAATTTATAAGCGAAATAGAAACCTATGGGTACTACCGTATTAGAAGTTACGCATATCCTTTTCGTAATGAAAATTCCAAAAATATGGATTCTGCTTTAAAGCAGATCTTTCATACCACGTAGAAGTATCTCCAAACATTAAATACAGAAAATAGTGAAATAGATAATGTGTCAAAATTGCTAGCAAACATAAATCTTTTAAAGAGAAAAGTTTTAAAAGAGAAAGGAATAGTCCTATTGTCAGGCATCATAAGCAGAAATATAATGGGAATATTCCATTATGGGCACTAGTTGAACTTCTACAGTTTGGTGAAATTAAAGATTTATATGAAATTATTCCAGAAAAACAGCAACGAATAATAGCAGCAAAATATGGTTGTAATACAAATATCTCATTCTTTAAATCTTGACTTAATTGTGCAAGAATCCTAAGAAATATCTGCGCCCATCATGCAAGACTATGGGATAAAAAGACTACTGCGAAGCCTAAAAGCATTTCTCTAGAAAATTTTTGTAGTTATAATGCTATTTTGCTTCATTTAAACCCTTTAAAAATAAAAGATTACGCTACTTCATATACACTTTTGTCTTTGTTGGTATTCCTAATGAAGAACAGAGGATTCACCAATGAAGCGGTAAACATTAAAAATACACTTCTATCTTTTCTTTTCAAAAGTGATTAATCCAGCTACCGAAGAAGTGATTGCTGAAGTAATCGAAGCCCATAAAGAAGAAGTGAATAAAGCTGTGAAAGCAGCCAAACAAGCCTTTCCTCGCTGGAATGCAACGCCTCCAGAAAAACGAAAAGAACACATTGGAAAAGTATTAGAAATTATTAAACGTAGGAAAGACGAGCTTGCAGAAACAATTGTTTCTGAATTAGGTGCAAGCATTAACTTCACTACAAACGGGCAGCTTCCGTTATCGATTAATGAAATTCAAGCAACACTAGAAGAATTTGAAATTTCTCTTTTGAGGAAGAGTGGAAGAAGCTATCACTATCGCCAACTATACAATCTTCAGGCTATCTGGCGCAGTGGTAGAACCTAAAGAAGAAGCAATAAAAGTTGCCCGCCAACTACACACTGGAAATATCTATGTTAATGGTGGCGCACATTCACCAAAAGCTCCTTTTTGGCGGCTATAAACAATCTGGAATCGGTCGTGAAAAATAGTCGTTTTGGCTTAGAAGATGCAGTAGAGCTAAAAGCAATCTTTAAGTAAGAAACAATATAAATATTTAAGACATAAAAACAATGCTGTAAGCAAACAACCTAGGGATATTGTCATGCCTACAGCATTGCTATTTATATTGTATTTTTACTTGCTGAGTAAAACCTTATTAGTTACTGCGAATAGCACCAGAGAACTGCCAGCCACCATCGCAAACATTTTCCCACTTAACACCAGGTGCAGAAGGCACCTTTGTCATAGGAACCACAGTAGTTCCTTCTGCTGGGCCAGAGCTACCCAAACCAAGAGCCCATGTTGCATTAGAACCCCAAGGCCAAAGTTGCACATTCATATCAAGAGCAATTACATGCCCTGCACAAACAGCTAATTTTTGCCAAGACCCATCAGTTAATTTTACCGGAGTATAACTTACACCAACAGTAGAACCAATACCCAGTTGACCATAACCATTAGCACCCGAAGTCCACGCATAGCCATCAGTATCATGCATTAACGTAAACTGCGTACCAGCATAAATTGCTTTTGCTTGGAAATTATCCATCATATAATCTGGATGAGAAGGAAAATGATTCGTATAACCTAGACTTAGCTCTACAAAGTTGTTATCGCCCCATTTAAATACATTACCTAATACCCACTTTGCATCTGGGCCGTTAAGTGGGTCACCATTACCAGTGTGTACATCCTCATAACCTACTACTGTCGCTCGAATAATAACATCGCGATTTGCACCGTTAGTTAGTGGATCATTGTTAATAAAAGGGTTTTCGTCCCAACGACCAAACTGTGCATGACCAGCTGCAAAAGGAATTTTAATAGTGGTCACATCACCAGCAAAAGTAGTCTCTAAACTTAAAATTGTAAGCTGTACTTCACCTACTGGGATTGGGTTACCAGCTTCATCGGTAATCTTTAAAGTAACTCCTTGTAGAAATTTGGAAGTATTAAAACGTACTCCTGGATGCAAAGCTTGAATAGGATCTTCGCCATCAGGGGCCACAATATTATTTCCTGGACCAACTGTCTCTGGGAACCCATCGCCACCAACATCAGGATGTTGATCAAAACGAATATGTTTAGGAATTGGATCATTTGCTGAAGCTGCTGGCACCATTGTGACACCTGCAATAACTGGAGCAGACCATAGAGCTCCTTTAGCTACTGTACGTCGGGCGACTCCAAGTTTATTTTCTTCTGCACTCACCGCATCGTAAGCTTCATCTGTCTTCATTAAGGTCAACTCCCTAGCTATAACAATTCTTAATGACCTCATGATCCCCCCCCCCCCCCCCTTAATACTATTTACAACATACAACCCACCAAAATAATGAAAAAATAAATTAAACTCTTGTTACATAAACACAAAAACTCATCTAGAAAATAAAATTTTCAAAAAATATTAAAATCGATTTTGCATTTTCAAAATTCATAGTGTAATGTATATCTTGTTACGTTTTAATTAGCGTAAATATGCGGGTGTAGCTTAATTTGTAAAGCGCCACTATTCCATAGTGGAGTTGCTGGTTCATTACCAGCTGCCCGCTCTGTTTATGACTAAGTAGTTTTTTTAAACTACTTTCTGCGGACGTGGCTCAGTGGTAGAGCATCGCCTTGCCAAGGCGAGGGTCGCGGGTTCGAATCCCGTCGTCCGCTCGAAGATTGCCTCTAGAGATAGAGGCTTTTTTTATAAATCCTCATGGCGGGGTGGTCGAGTGGTTAGGCAGCGGTCTGCAAAACCGTGTACGCGGGTTCGAGTCCCGTCTCCGCCTCCAAATTTAATATGACCCAGCTATTTTTAACTGGGTCATATTAATTAATTACTCCCCTACAATATCGGAGTTTCAAGTTTTATATAAAATCACTCCAAACCTCTAAAATCACCTCAAATAAGAGGTGATTTTAGGTAGTTAAACTGTATTTACGTAGACCTAGTTCTTAAAACAGTACCAGCTACTTCTATTTCCTATACTTTTTTATTTCCAGTCATAATTTTGGATGGAAATAAGAAAAAGTGCAGAAAGTTACAAGGTCAGTTATAAAGCTGATGTGGAATACCATCTGTATCTTGAGTATCTGGGAAGATATTTGGCTTTAAGCCTATCTTTTCTAACACTTTGGCTGAACTAGAATTAGCTAACGCTACTTTACCAACAACAGGTTCTTCGAAATTTTCTTGTGCCCAGTTTTTAATCGTTTTAGCTACCTCTGTGGCAAGACCACCACCCCAGTATTCAGGCAATAACCGATAGCCAATATTGAGACAGTTAACTTGATTATAGGTTTGATACATTACACCGCAATAACCAATTTCTTTATTGGTCTCTTTATCAAACAAAATATAATAACCAAAACCATATTTATCCCAATGGTCAAGATAAGATTCTACTAACTTTTCAGCTTGAGATTTTGTCGTCATCAATAAATCTGGCGCGTGTCGATAAGATACTGGATTTGAATTTAATTCAAAAAGGAAATCAATATCATCAATTTTTGGTTTATGGTATAGAATTCGCTCTGACTTTGGAGTTTTATAACTTTTTGTTTCCACGTTGCTCACCTTTACGCAGTTAATTAAGTTCTTAAATTATTTTATCAAGTGTAAATGGCGTAAAATATAGGGTGTGAAAAATAAATTTTTTGAAGAAGATCATGATGCTTTCCGCGAAATGGTGCGTGAATATGCTACCCGCGAAGTAGCACCAAATTATGCGACTTGGGATAAAGAACACAACACTCCTAGAAAACCTTGGCTTGCTGCTGGCGAGCAAGGATTACTCGGGCTTGCTGTTCCTGAAGAATATGATGGGGTTGACATAACCGACTATCGTTACCGCATGATTATTGACCAAGAACTTTTAGCAGTTGGAGCTCCAGCAACAGCGCTGGGCTTCCATTTAAATGATGACTTAGTGCTACCTTTCTTACTTGATTTAGGCACTGAAGAGCAAAAGAAAAAATGGCTACCAGGCATGGTTACTGGTGAAATCATTGCTAGCCACGGTTTTTCTGAACCAGAAGCCGGGTCTAACTTAGCCAATGTCCGAACTACTGCAGTTAAAAAGAACGATGACTATATTCTTAACGGACAAAAAGTCTTCATCGGTAATGGTAAAAACTCAGATATTGTTATTGTATTAGCCAAGACTGAAAAAGGCCCTACGATTTTTGTGGTGGAACGCGGCATGGAAGGTTTCACTTCTGGAAAACCATATCCAAAGATAGCTTTGATGGCTTCTGACACTACTCCAATGGTGTTTAGAGATGTGAAAGTTCCAGCAGAAAATATGCTTGGCGAGGAAGGTAAAGCTTTAGAATACGCTGCAAAGCACTATGTCCACGCTCGATTAGCCATCGCTACTGCAGCAAATGTGGCGAGCGAAGCTGCTTTGGAAATGACTAAAACTTATGTAAAAGACCGTAAGCAATTCGGGCAAAGCATTAGTGACTTCCAAAATACTCGTTTTGTGCTAGCAGGGTTACAAGCTAAGTTTGCCGGAGTTCGCGCATTATTAGAAAATGCTATTTTAAAGCATAACGAAAATGAACTTACCGGTGCAGAAGTTGCACAAATTAAACTACTTGCTACAGAAACTAACTCTGAAATTGTAGATAAGTGCTTACAACTACACGGTGGCTACGGATTCATCATGGAATACCCAATTGCACAACTTTATACATCAAGCCGAATCTTCCCAATTTTTGGTGGAACTAACGAAATTATGAAAGAAATAATTGCAAAGGATTTACTTGACTAATGACTGTATTACCAGTAACAATCTGTGGTGAACCAGTGTTGCATAACCGCACTGAAATGGTAACCGAGTTTGACGAAGATCTACAAAAACTCGTAGCTGACATGTATGAAACGATGGACGAAGCCCATGGCGTGGGTATTGCAGCTACTCAAGTTGGCATAAATAAACGCTTATTCACTTACGATTGTGGACCAGATGATGATGGAAACCCACGTCGGGGTGTAGTAGTTAACCCTACTTTAACCATCGGTAAAATTTCTGGCGCAGATCCTGATCCTGAAGATGACCTAGAAGGTTGCTTATCTTTCCCTGGTTTTATGTATCCGCTGCGTAGAGCTGATTGGGTAAGGGTTACTGGCTTCGATGAAAAAGGTGCGCCTTTGGATTTTGAAGCAACAGGTTTCTTTGCTCGCTGCATGCAGCATGAAACTGACCATCTGCATGGCAAACTTTATGTCGACAGATTAAATAAAAAATATGCAAAAAAGGCTGCTAAAGATAAGAAAAAGAGTGGCTGGGGTGTGCCAGGATTAACTTGGATGCCGGGTGTAGACGAGGATCCATTTGGACATTAAAGCTGTTGCAACTCCCAAGTTTGATGCTGACCTAATCGAATTATTGCGTAAAGACTTTGAATATTACGACTTTACGGGAAGCAACATTCAGAATTACCTTGGCGATGCAGTCTTTAACGCTTACAACCAAGATGATTTATTACCAGCAAAGTTAAAAGTTGCTTACGATACTTCAACATTGGGAACTTTGATTAACTTCTTTTTATTACATGTAACAGTTTCTAAGGCAGATATTGATGAAATACTTTCTCATTGCCGTGTTAAAGGATTGCTTAACTTAGGTCTTGCTACTGAAACTGATGAAAAGTTAATAAGTACTTTTAATCTGCAACTATATGCCTCAGACGATATCGGTAATGCATGGTTCTTTAGTGATTTAACTCAAATCCAAACTAAACAATCATTACCAAACGAATACGTGCTTGGCATTGACAATGCCTCAAAAACTTTGGCGCAATCAATAATCAGAAAGCCAGTTAAGACAGCTCTTGATTTGGGCTGTGGTTGCGCTATCCAAACTCTGCACTTATTACAACATGCCAAACATGTGACAGCGACTGACTTATCAAATCGTGCTTTGAAAATTACTAAATTTAACCTAGCTTTAAACAATGTAGATTTAGCTAAAGTAACACTTAAATCAGGCAGTCTTTTTGAGCCTGTAAAAGATGAAACTTTTGAACTAATAATCTCTAACCCACCTTTTGTAATCTCCCCTAAGAAAGCTGATAACTACACTTATCGGGAAAGTTCTTTTACAGGGGATACTTTAATTCAAAAACTAGTTAATGATATTTCACGACATTTGACTAGTTCTGGAATTGCACAATTTATCGCCAACTGGGAAATCTACCAAGAACAAGAATGGCATGAATCCTTGCAAACTTGGGCTTATGATAAAATTACAATACTAGTTTATTTACGTGAACTCTTAAACCCAGTGCAATATGTTTCTATATGGACCAAAGACTCAAATTCGTTTGCTGATGATAAAACCAAAGCAGAATTATTGCGAACATATCTAACAGATTTTAATAATCGTAAAGTTGCTGCAATTGGTTTTGGCTATTTTACTCTTGTTAAGACGACTGAAAATGAACTCATTACCGAAGACATTACCCAGCCAGTATTACAACCAATTTGGCAGGATTTAACAGCTGATATTGAACGGTATGATGCACAGAATATTTTGGATTCACGTTTTCAAGTTGCTTCAGATGTAACCGAAGAACGTTTTTACTTGCCTAGTGAGCAACATCCGAAAGTTATCCAACTTCGTCAAGGATCTGGGCTATGCCATACTGTTGAAGTTTCCACTGAAATAGCTGCCGCAGTGGGAGCTTGTGATGGTGATTTAACAGTTCGTGAAATCTGCTATGGACTGGCAAATATTCTTAACTTAGATATTGATGCTTTACTTGAAAGCATCAAAAAGAAATAGCCAAACTTTACCAAGAAAGCTATTTAAATTTAGCCTAAGCTTCTGTCACACGATAGCGTAATACTGTCTTACGCTTCTTAGAAGCTACTCTACGGAAATCTGACAAGTAAATCTCACGATGAATGAACTCTCCCATTGTGTTAATTCGTTTTAGGTTATTTTCTTGTAAAAATTCATCCAGCTTGGCAAAAGTCTTTGGCTCTTCGTCAAATGGCCCAACATGGATAGTTTGTACAGCTTTGCCTTCGGTATATTTCTCAAACTTTAGCTGGTCAAAGTATTTATTAGGTTTATTGGCCTTTGCTTTTGCTTTTGCGAGAGCTTCTTCAAACATTTCTTTCGTTACAACTTCTGGCTGACGCACCATAATCTTGTAAACTAATGCTTCCTTATTTAACTCGTCACCTTTCGAACCATCAGAAGTGGTCCAAACTCCTTCAAGTGGATATACCGTATACTCCAAAGGGTCATTATCAAAATTACCCTTCTTTAAACCCATACGCAATACATAAGCTACGGGGTATATTGCAGTAATCTGTTCGCCGAAAGCTTCTGAGTTTGGATCTCCAGCACCTTCAATAGTAATAAAATTGTATTCTGGAACATCTACTACCGCTATCTGCTTCGGTATATAATACTCTTTTTCTGCTTTACGCCATTCATGTTTCATAAACTGTATTATACAGCTTTATTAACTAACAATTCCTTGAGCAGTTAACTAATTCCTGCAGTTTTTCTTATTTCTAACCAAAATTATGCAAGGAAACAGAAAAAGTACAGGAATTAGCGCGAGAGAAATAGTTATTCAAAATATGTCTGGACTCGAGGCGCCAAATACAACACCAAGTCATCTACTGTAGCACTGGCTATTGGCTCTAGTTTTATAATGTAACGTGCCATGACAATTCCGAGCATTTGAGCCCCAAGTATGGAGGCCTTAAGTTCTCTATTTGGTCCTGGTATATGATCTTTGAATTTATTTAACAAGGCATTTTTCACTACGTTGCGCATGATATCTACCGCTTCTTCATCAGAAGCAGCAGAGCGAATAATGGCAACAAAAAGCTGAGATTCTTCATCTTCCACGATAAGCGTTGCAAAAGCTCGGCTTAGCCGTTCTCCCACCGTAGTATTATCTGGATTAGAAAAGACTTCTTCAAAAAGTTCTAATTCACGTTCTTTAAGTGGTAGTACTACACTGTCCAAAAATAATTGCTTTTTTGAACAAAAGTAATGAACGATTAAAGCAGGGTCAACTTTTGCTCTTGTAGCAATTTGGCGCATTGTAGTTTGCTTCATACCATTCTTACTAAAAAGTTCAATCGCAGCTTGGCTAATATCATTTTTGGTATCAACATTTCCTGCGCGACGTCCTACTTGTTTTTCTTGTTCATCTTTGGCGTTGCCCATATCCATAATTATAGTGTAATATATAATTCAACGCTTGTTGAATTAATTTTTAAGAAAGGCACTTGGGTGAGTAACGACAAAGGGATGAATGCAAAGGGCCGGATTACAAAAGAGTTTGGTTCCTTGAAAACTAGATTTGCAAATAGAAATAAAGATAATGGCAAAACAAAAACTCAAAAAAGTTCAAAAGAATCTTTCAAAGAATATCTAGAAAAAGCTGAGAAATCAGAACAGCCAAAAAATACTACAAAAAAGTCTAACGATGAAAAGTCAGTACATCCGAAAGCACCTTGGCCGAAAACTTTTGGTATAGCTATCGCAGCAGCTGCAGTAGTCTCAATAATTGCACTAGCCTTTTTATGGCCAGCAAAGGCTGCTACTCCACACAATATTCCAATTGCAGTAACTGGAAATAATGCACAACAAGTTCAGACAATAAAAGAAAATATCCAAAAAAATGGTGGCGATAAAATTGATTTAGTCTCCGTTAAAGACCGTAACGAAGCTGTACAAAAAATGAAAGACCGTGATGTCTACGGTGCTTTAATCATGAATATGCCAAACCCTGAAGTATTAACTGCAAGTGCTAATGGTAATGCTCTTAATGCTATCCCTACTCAGCTAGCTGAGACACTGCAAACCACAATGGCAGAGCAACAAACTGCACAGGTGACTAAAGGTATGCAGCAAATGATGCAAGCGGTGCAAGCTGGCCCACAAGGTGCGCAAGCTATGCAACAAATGGCTGGACAGCTACAGAATGCACCAAAGGTCGAATTAAAAGTTACTGACGTAATTCCAGCTCACAAATCAACATTTGATATCGCAGCACTTGCAATGCCTATGGTATTTGGTGGCATGATTGGCGGCATGTTCATCGCTTCTGCTGTTGCAGGTAAGACTCAACGCTTTGCAGCACTACTCTTCTATGCACTACTTGCTGGAACTTTCGTGTACCTAATCCTAGGTGTTTGGTTTGACGTAATTCCTCATCACTTCTGGGAAATTTCAGGAGCTTTGAGTCTTGGTATTTTTGCAACTTCATCGTTTATTGTGGCTACTTATGTGCTATTTGGCCCTAAAGGTCTCGGCATTTCCGTACCAATTACGATGTTAGTAGCAAACCCAATGTCTGGGCTTGCAGTTCCACAACTATTCTTGCCAACTTTCTGGGGTAACCTAGGACAACATTTAACAGTTGGTGCCGGTGGTTCACTAGTTCGTGCCGCAGCATATTTCCACGACCCAGGTGTTTATATGCAACCATTAATCACTTTGATTATTTGGTCTGTAGTTTGTGGTGGATTAGTATTCACTAGACACCGTAAACACATGCGAGCGTAAGCCCTTCCGCTAGACACAAAATGGCTGTGTTAATCGAAACTATTTCGGTTAACACAGCAATTTTAATATTCTTGCCAGAAAAATACCTTATATTTTTGTAAGGATAAAAGGAATAGGCGTAACTGGGAATGCAGCTTTGCCATCCAAGATTTTATTTCAGTTAACACATTATCTAAGGTAATACTTATTAAGTATGTTTTATCATTTACTGACAAAACCATACTTTTAGTTAAATTTTCCATATTTAAATAAGGGCATTTTCAAGTTATCACTCATACTCTATTACCTTTCGGTAATAATCGTGAAAATTATGGGGAAAGATAGGGCATCCGATACGCCGGGTTCTGTACTCAAATGAGTGACGGTCATCCATCTAGGCTTACGATTACTCGCAAGCTCAAGCGAGCCACCCGGTATCTTAGCGAGCCACCTCAACGATACCTGCCTGCTCTTGCTCCGCATGGGGTTTACCTAGCTCCCGACTATCACTAGTGGGACTGGTGGTCTCTTACACCACCGTTTCACCCTTACCAAATATGGCGGTCTATTTTCTGTGGCACTAGCCTGTAAGTTATCTTAAGTGGACGTTATCCACCATGCTACTCTGTGGAGCCCGGACGTTCCTCGGTAGCAAAATGCTAACGCAACCGTCTAGATGCCCTATCTAACCTCAAGTGTAAAACTAAAACTTAACAAACTAAAATCTATGCCTTAGTTTTACCAATTAAAGTAATAGTTGCTTTATCAAGTGTATGACCTTTGGCAGCTTTGAAAAACTCGTTTAAGTAAAAACCTTCTTTTAGGCCTAATTCTGCATCTAGCGCATAGACTGTCAAGGTGTAATCATGATCTTTATCTGGAGGCATTGGACCAACATAAAGGGTATCGATGTCAGAGTTATCGTCATCCAAAAGCCCACTTGCTAGACTGCTTTTACCCTTAACATGCTCTTTATCTTCCCTACTGTAGTCGTCAGGAATTTCAGTCATATCACCTGGAATATTAACTGCAAGCCAGTGAATCCAAGGAAATGCACAAACTGGCACTGCATCGTAATCGATAAAGGTAACTGCTAAAGTTTCAGTACCTTCAGGCACGCCCTCGATAGCAAAAGGAAAAGACCTTACTGGATTTCCACAAACACTATCTTTATCTCCAGCACCAATTGCATAATCACTCGGAAGTATATTATTTTCGAACTCAGTTGTGATTTTCATTTTTGACTCCTAAGCTAGTAATTGTGAGTTGTTAAACAAATATCTGCTAATTCTATTTTAACAAGGCTTGGATTACAGATATTTAACCATTATTTAGGAAATTACCTTGATTATTTTATTGCCACCTTCTGAGACAAAAAATGCTGCCACAACAAAAGGCAAACCAGTGAATTTCGATAATTTGAGTTTTCCAGAATTAAAAGCTGCACGCACCGAAGTGTTAACGAACCTAATTAAAGTCTCTAAGCAAAAGAATGCTTTGGCTGTCCTAAGCGTTGGTAAATCAATCGCACCAGAAGTAGAACGCAATACCCACTTACTTGAAGAACCAGCGCAACCAGCTCATCAAGTCTATAACGGAGTGCTTTATGACGCTTTAGATTACAATTCATTAACTTCAGCACAACGAGAGAAAGCTCATAAAAGTGTTCTTGTGCAATCAGCACTCTGGGGTTTGATTTCACTTACTGATAAAATCCCTGCATATCGTCTTTCGATGAGTGTAAAGCTAAGTAGACTGGGAAATCTAACTACTTGGTGGAAAAAACATCTTGAGCTACCTTTCAGTGATGATGAAATTTTTGTAGATTGTCGATCAGGCACTTACCAAAATGCCTATCCTACTCCAGTCGAGAAAACTGTACTAATTAAGCCTCTTGGGATAGTAAACGGTAAGAAAAAAGTAATCACTCACATGGCAAAGCAAACTAGAGGGCTGGTTACTCGTGAGCTTTTGCAAAGCCGTAAACAAGTAAAAACCATTAAAGACATTGCAAATATTCTTGGTAAAAAATGGCAAGTAGAATTAATTGAGCCTAAAGGCAAGAATCCTTGGGTTTTAGAAGTAATTTAGGAGTGCTTAATTGCAACAAAATACAGCAAAGTTTAATGCCCGTTGGGCCACCGTAATTACTGCTTTGGTCTACCTAGTAGCATTAAACTTACGACCTGCATTAACCTCAGTAGGCCCAATATTACCTGAACTAGGCAGAGACCTTAACCTTAGTGAAAGTCTGCAAGGGATGTTAGGTGCGCTACCGTTACTTGCTTTTGCTGCAATATCTCCAATTGTGCATCGTTTTTCCAGCCGGCTGGGCATTGAGCGCACAATTTTTATTTCATTGCTTATCCTAGCTGCAGGTACTCTTTTGCGTTCTTATGCTGGTATAAGCGGTCTTTGGCTGGGTACTTTCATAATCGGCAACGCTATTGCCGTTGGCAATGTCTTAGTACCGACTTTAGTAAGGCGTGATTATACAGAGCACATTTCGCTATCTACTAGTATTTACACTGCTTGCATTAGCCTTGCAGCTTCTACTGCTTCTGCACTTTCAGCCCCAATAGCCCATGCTGCTAACTGGAAAACTGCACTAGCAATTTGGGCAATACCTGCATTAGTAGTCGCTGCTTTGTGGATTGTGCGCACAATTCCAAAGCCAGAATTAGAAACTGCACCTATAGCAGCTGAAAATGTTGAAGATGAAAATATCTGGACTAACCGCACAGCCTGGGTGCTAACTATTATGATGGCTATCAAGGTACTATTTTCTATACGCTGGCAAACTGGATTCCGACTCTGGAAATAGCTAGAGGATTGTCGGCAAATGAAGCAGGCTTGCATCTATTCATTTATATTACTATTGGTATCTTAAGCGGTTTCTTAGTGCCATTTTTGATGAGAAACCCGTATAGTCAGTTACCTGCAACTATCGGAGCTACAATTCCATTAATTATTGGAATCACAGGTCTATTACTTGCTCCAAGCCTAGGGGGTATCTGGGTAGCAATTTGTGGAGTTGGCTCTGGAATGTCAATGCCTACGGTCCTTACTTTAATCAGTTTACGAGGGCGCACTACCTACAGAACTACTAAGTTATCAGGCATGGCACAGTCTATCGGATACCTACTGGCGGCATTTGGTCCAGCACTTTTTGGATACTTTGGCGAACACACCGGGAATTGGAAAACATCACTAATTTTCCTTGCTACAATTTCTATCTTCCAGTTGATAATTGCTTTCCCCGCTGGAAAAGAAACACTGTTGTACAAGCATCAAAGGAACGTTAGTGAACAACAAAACCGTCCTAAACAATAGTCAGCAATCAACCTACCTACAATCATCAAAAACAACTCTATCTTGGGCCGCACTCATTGCGGCTCTAGTCTTTTTAGTGGCCTTAAATATGAGACCAGCAATTACCTCTGTGGGACCACTGCTACCGCAAATCGGTAAAGACATGAAACTTAGTGAAAGTACACAAGGAATACTAAGTTCCCTACCGCTTGTAGCTTTCGCATTAGTTTCTCCACTCGTACCCCGCTTTTCAAAACGACTAGGTATCGAACGAGCTGTAGTGCTTGCATTGATTTTCTTATCAATCGGTACTGTAATCCGTTCTTATGGCGGACCCAATGGTCTTTGGCTAGGCACAATAATCATTGGCTCAGCAATTACCTTTGGCGATGTGCTAATTCCTACAATTATCCGTCGTGATTATAAAGGAAATATTTCATTAGCAACTAGTATTTATGCTGGTTGTATCGGAGGTGGTGCTGCTCTTGCATCAGGTGTCGCTGTACCACTAGGTAATCTTCTTGGTTGGCAAGGAGCATTAGCTTTTTGGGCACTTCCAGTAGCTTTAGTCGGTGCACTATGGATTTTTAGGTTAACTAATCAAAATCCAATCACTGAAGAAATTATTGAGACAGAGCAAGTCTCAGAAACTCCGGTTTGGAAACAAAGTGGCGCATGGATGCTAACTATTATGATGGCTACCCAGTGTACTTTGTTTTTCACATTAGTAAACTGGCTGCCAACCGTGGAAATTTCGCGTGGTACTGCCCCCGTACAAACAGGTATCCATTTATTTATTTTCCAAATTTTTGGAATTGCTAGTGGTTTCCTAGTGCCAATGCTAATGGGTAATCGAAATAACTATGCATTAGCAACCGTAGTATCAAGTATTACTTTTTTGGTAGGAGTAGTGGGTATTCAATTCTTACCAAATTTGATGATGCTATGGATTGTAATCGCTGGGTCTGGATGTGGAATGACATTAACTGCAGTATTATCACTTATTAGTATTCGCGGTCGTGCGCATCATGAAACCACTCGTCTTTCAGGAATGGTACAGTCAATTGGCTACTTATTTGCTGCAACTGGTCCACTTATTTTTGGTTTCCTAGGTGAACACACTAATGGGTGGAATGCTTCTCTCACTTTCATCTCTATTGTGGCAATTCTACAAGTGATTGTTGCAATACCAGCAGGCAAAAAAGAACTGGTTTAGCACAAAAACTGTAGTCAATTCAGGTAAAAATTGTCATTAGACTTTTACCTGAATTGACTAACACAGTAAAATTATATTTATGACACAAATGCGACCGTTCAAACCAATGGATATTCCCGGTATCTATAGACTTGCGTTAAAAACTGCCATGAAAGGCAGAAACATTAAGAATACGATACATAATCCTGACCTTTACGGTCATATTTTCGTAGGACCTTATATCTTCCAAGATCCTACGCAGACATTAGTGGCTGTGGATGAATATGGGATTAATGCTTATATGTCGGTCACTCAAAACATCAAAAAAATGGATGCCTGGGCAAATCGCAATTGGTGGTCTGTCTTACAAGAACAATACCCTAAGAGTTCACCAACTTACACAGATTTTGAGCGTTCGATTATTGGCATGATTCATAATCCAGAACAGCCAACAATTGAGTTCGCAGAACGCTACCCAGTAAAAGTCGATATTCGAATTGGGAAACGTTTAGATCATCGAGATTCAGTGGAAAAGCTATTAACTCACTGTCTTGATCAACAGTGGGCTCGTGGTGTTGCTGGTATACATACTGATATTCCAATTAACGATATTGAAACTCAAGAGATTTTCAGTGCTGACGGCTTTGTGGAAGATAAAAACATTCTTACCCACACCCGCATGGTACGGAGCTTGTAAGAATGCCTAAGCTTAAAGAAACTATTGTCTTAGCTGAAAAACTTTGGCCATTAGAGCTTGCTGAAAGTTGGGATTCTATTGGTCTCATTACTGGTGAACCTAATTCCGATATTTCTACGGTATTATTTTGTGTCGACCCGACTCATGAAGTTATTGATGAAGCTCTAGAAATTGGTGCTGAACTAATTATTTCACACCACCCACTTTATCTAGTTGGTACTACTAATGTAGCTGCCACTAACTACAAAGGTTCGGTAATCCATCGTTTAATTAAGAACGATATCGCACTATACAATGCTCATACTAATGCGGATTCGGCACATGAAGGTGTCAACGATCAGTTAGCTTATGCTTGTGGTCTTAAGGAATTTAAACCACTAGTGCCACAAGAAAAAAACCCTGAACTTGGTCTAGGACGCATCGGAGATTTGCCAGAAAAAACTTCTTTAAAAGATCTTACTGCTCGACTAGCAAAAGAACTACCAGCCACTGTTACTGGTATTCGAGTTGCTGGTAATCCTGACCAAGAGATTACTCGTATAGCAGTTTGTGGTGGTGCTGGAGATAGTTTATTTGATGCAGTACGTGCTAGTAATGCTGAAGTTTATATTACTAGTGATTTACGTCATCATCCTGCACTAGAAGCCACTCAAGATTCACCCCTTTGCATTATAGACACTGCTCATTATGCAAGTGAAAGTCTCTGGTTACCTGCAGCAGCAGAACAGTTCGCAGAAGAAGGTTATAAAACTAAAGTTAGTGATACTACTTCTGATCCTTGGGACTTTGTCGTAGTACAAAGTGAGGAATAATGCCAGATTTGTTTGATTCTTTAGAAACAGAAAGCACCCGAGTTTTGCGTATAGAAGCAGATGGTGGTTCCCGTGGAAATCCCGGTCCTGCAGGGTATGGTACTGCTGTAAAAGATTCAAAAACTGGTGAAATTCTAGCTAAAAAAGCATCTTATGTCGGTAAAACCACTAACAATGTGGCTGAATATCAAGGATTAATTGCTGGGTTAAAACTGGCACAAGATATTGACCCTACAGCTCAAATTGAAGTTTATATGGACTCAAAATTAGTCGTAGAGCAGATGTCCGGACGTTGGAAAATAAAACATGAAGATATGAAAACTCTTGCTACCGAGGCCAATACTCTAGCTCTGGGTCGTAAAGTTACTTATCATTGGGTACCTCGCGCTGAAAATAAAATTGCTGATGCTTTAGCTAATGAAGCCATGGATGCTCATGCCCGTGGTGAAGAATGGCATGATGATTCTGCTTTAGAAGAAACTTCAAACAAGTCAGAAACTGAAGCTGCCGCCGACATTAAATCTGATACTACTACCTTAGTGTTAATTAGCGTAGCTAATATCCACACTTCACAAAAAACTGCAATTGCTTTAAAGAATTTCCTAGAACAACCACAAACTTTGGTTAGCTCTCCTGATGAAGCTGCTGCAGAAACTGCGGCAACATTTGCGGAAACTTTTAATTTGAATGTAGAAATTAACGAACAGTTAACAGAATCTACTTTCACATCGTGGCACGGAAAAACCTTAGCCGAGATTAAAAATACTGATCCAGTTAGGCTAAAAGATTGGGAAAATAAAGTTATCTTCAAAGGTGAAGGAGCTGAAGAGACTCTTCAAGAATTCACCACTAGAATTCGCCGTGCTTTAGATAATATCATCAATGATAATCCCAGAGAAACTATTGTCATTGTGACTCATCCAAATGTTATTCGTGCTGCAATCGCTGATGTCCTTAATGTTAGTGACGAAGTCATGTGGAAATTAAATATAACTGCTGGTTCAATAAGTGCTCTGCGTATTTGGGATGAAGAGAATTCTGCAGTTTTAGCTCTTAACTCTGTTACACATATCGCGAACTAATTGTCGTCAGTACTTTTAATCAATTTCAGTGTGTTTAAACATACTGAATATACCCAAAAGTACTTAATCTTCTAAACTAATTTTCTTTTTAATTTCCTGAATTACTTCAGTTTTAGCATCTGCATAATCTTGGACATGCCGCCACTTCTTTTGTGCTAAATTACGTTTCACGGTTTCATACTTCTTGCGGTCTTCAGGATGAGTGCGTAACTGATTGCGAAAATCTAACATCTGCTTAATTTCGTTCTCACCTTCTGTAAATACATGCATATTTATATCAGTATCTGGCCCTTTAAAAAGCCGATGCTCAAACCAATCTGGTTCACGAATTTTTAAGATGTATCCAGCTTTTTCAAGTAGTGGCACATAAGCATCTTCATCTGCTGAGTTTGGGACCACTAACAAAATATCTATAATTGGTTTTGCTGTTAGACCTGGCACGGAAGTAGAACCAACATGTTCAATCTCAATGGCTTGTTTGCCCAGGATAGATTTAATTCGTTTTGCTTCACACTCAAATAATCTTGGCCAATTTGAATCATATTCTTTAAGAGTTATTTGATTATTATGCGGCACCACTTTGCCAACTATTACCTTTTCAAGACGTACGTCATTAGAATGCATGACTTTAGACTAACGTACCATCACTTACAATGATGGCAGGACCCATCAAGATTGTACATTCGTTCCCTTTGTCATCTTTAATGAATTCCACATTAAGTACGCCACCTGGCACATGCACTTCCCAAAGGTGCGGAGCATCTTCACCAATCCAAAAACGGGTAGCTGCAGCAGCGGCTCCAATGCCAGTACCACAAGCAAGAGTTTCACCTACACCGCGTTCAAAAACCCGCATTGAAATCTTGCCATGGCCTTCATCCATAACGTGTCCATCAGCAGTAATTAATTCAACATTCGTCCCGTTTTTGGGTATAGGCTGGACATCAGGCATAACTGTCAAGTTCGCAGCTTTAAGCTCTGCTAGGCTCTGCACTGCAACTACAGTGTGTGGATTCCCCATATCGATTGAAAGTGCCCCACGCGGTTCCTCAATACCCTCAATCTTGACCATTGAGTCAATGCCGCCTTCGTTTGCTTCATTATCATGTGCTAACTTCCAAGGACCTAAGTCAACAGAATAAATATCGTCCTCTATTTTAATTACTTGTTTTAGACCAGCACGAGTATCGATATTAAAAGGTTTATTTTTTTCAGGAGTAAATAATCCAACATGCTCTAGAAATTTTGCGTAAGCACGCGCTCCGTTACCGCACATCTCAGCCACTGTGCCGTCACCGTTATAATAGTCCATAAACCAATCTGCATCAACTTCAGCTTTAGCTTTTACTGCTTTAATTAGTCCATCAGCACCTATACCACGGTGTCTGTCACACAAATACGCAATTTCATCTTTACTTAAGTCTATTTCAGCATTTACATCTTCAATGAAAACAAAGTCATTACCAGCGCCATGACCTTTGCTGAATTTAATTCCTGCCAAATTTTCCATACTCAATAGCCTACCTTAAAGTATTCGCATCTAGCCAATGGACTCTAGAGTCTCGTTTGAACCAAGTAAATTGTCGTTTAGCAAACTGTCTAGTTTTAATAATGGTGTCTTTTTGAGCTGCTTCTTTATCAAGATTGCCGTCTAAATAAGCCAAAGTCTGCGCATAACCAATAGCTCTTGATGCAGTTTTGCCTTTTCGCAAGCCTTGTTTTTCAAGTTTTTTAACTTCATCTACTAAACCTGCGTCCCACATTTTGTAAACTCGTTGAGCCAACCGTTCTCGTAACTCATCACGTTCTAGTTCAAGCCCAATTTGAATAGCTTCAAACTCATATTCACGTTTTGGCATGAAAGCACTAAATGGTCTGCCTTCTAACTCAAAAACTTCTAACGCTCTGACAATACGACGGGCATCGTTAAGTTTAATCTTAGCTGCAGAAATTGAGTCTTTTTCAGCTAATTCTCGATGTAAAGCACCGTTGCCTTCGGTGGCAATCCGTTGTTCATACTTTTTACGAACTTTAGGATTAGTAGCTGGAAATTCTAATTTATCCAAAGCAGCGCGAACATAAAGTCCAGAACCACCTACCAATACCGGTACTTTTCTTTTAGCTCTAACTTCAGCTATTTTATTGCGTGCTAATATCTGGAATTCTTGCACGCTGGCTTCTTCAGTAATATCAAGGATATCTAGTAAATAATGTGGAATTCCTTGCCGTTCTGCTACTGACAATTTTGCCGTACCGATATCCATCCCTCGATAAAACTGCATGGAATCAGCATTGATAATCTCACCATCATGTTTTTGGGCAAGCTTAATCGCTAAATCTGATTTACCCGTACCGGTAGGGCCGACAACAGCGATAACCTTTTCAGTTAAATCGCCTAGCTCTAACATTGCTTAAGTGCCTATACGCAGTGTAGGCATCCCCAAAGATACGTTTCCTTGCGCTCCACCTGGTGTCGGAGCACCACAAGAATCAGCTTGTGCTCTATCCCAAGCATCTCCAGAACGAGTGCGACGCAACTGGTATTCTTCAGGTTTTGGATCAGAAATTAAATGGAATGAAGCTGCCTCGGTAATTAGTACAGTCACCACATCACCTGGACGTGGCTTTTCTTTACCTTCAGGAATGGAGAAGTGAACTAATCGGAAGTCTTTAGCTCGACCAGTTAAACGGTTGGTCTCTTTAGACTTACGCCCAGCGTGATCTTGCACCAAAACTTCAACTGTTTCACCAAGCTGTTTCTGGTTTTCTTCGCGCATAATATCATCAGCAAGTTTCTTTAATCGCTCAAAGCGTTCCTGCACTACTGCTTTTGGAATCTGATCTTCCATTTCCGCAGCCGGCGTACCAGGGCGAATTGAGTACTGGAACATAAAGGCCGTAGCAAAACGAGACTTTTCCACCACATCAAGTGTTTGCTGGAAATCTTCTTCAGTTTCGCCAGGGAAACCTACAATAATATCTGTGGAAATTGCAGCATGTGGAATCTTCTCACGCACTTTATCCAAGATGTTAAAGAACTTCTTAGTACGATATGAGCGACGCATATCTTTCAAAACTTTATCTGAACCAGACTGCAGCGGCATATGTAGCTGTGGCATCACATTTGGGGTCTCTGCCATTGCATCAATTACATCATCAGTAAACGCAGCTGGGTGTGGGCTAGTGAAACGCACTCGCTCCAAGCCCTCAATCTCGCCACAAGCACGTAGTAACTTAGCAAATGCACCCCTATCGCCAAACTCCACACCATAAGTGTTTACGTTTTGCCCAAGTAACGTAACCTCGGTTACGCCATCTTCGACCAGCGCTTTAATCTCCGAAAGAATCTCACCTGGTCGGCGGTCACGCTCTTTACCGCGAAGAGACGGCACAATACAGAAAGTACAAGTATTATTGCAACCAACTGAAATTGATACCCACGCTGATGAGAAAGAATCACGTTTCGTAGGTAATGTAGATGGAAATACTTCAAGAGATTCTTTGATCTCTACCGCAGCTTCTTGGTTGTGCCGAGCCCGTTCAAGCAACGCCGGCAATGCCCCAATATTATGAGTGCCAAATACTGCATCAACCCAAGGCGCCCGTTTTACAATATTGTCACGGTCTTTTTGCGCTAAACAGCCACCAACAGCAATTTGAAAATCAGGACGTTCTTCTTTAATCTGAGCCAAAATTCCTAAGTTTCCATACAGACGATTACTAGCATTTTCACGCACCGCACAAGTATTAATCACTACTACATCCGCAGAGTTTTCTTCACCTGCTACGTAACCAGCATCTTCAAGCAAACCAGCCATTCGTTCCGAATCATGAACGTTCATTTGGCAGCCTAATGTCTTAACAAAATAGCTACGTTGTTTTTCTTCCATCAAATCAGTCATTCCCTAATTATAACTAATATAGACCCCTATGATAACTAGATATGGTCAACATTTTTTTTGAAAAGTAAAATAAGCACACCGAATGAATGCTTTTACAGTGTCAGTGGGGCTGCTAGGAATAATACTTCCTAACAGCCCCACTTTCTCTTTTAATTATTTCACTGTCGTTACTTTACCGTCATAAACTTTATTACTTACTTATCTATCATGAATAATGCATAAGGATTAGCCGCGCTAATCTCTTTCTCAATTATCTCTTTACTACTAAGCACTCGGCCTTCATCTACGTTTTCTACTAACACCACTTGTAATGTAAACAAGCCGAAAAATTGGAATATTTCTCGTACCCTGATAGGGTAACCACTATCAACACTACCCACCTGGATACTACCACTAATACTTTTTTCTTTAACTGGAATATTAACTACCATTTGTGTTTTCTCTTTAACTTCAAAATAGGCATCTCCTACAAGGATTAACATCACCGACAAACTATCTACATCATGTTCGTTTAAAACTTTTTCACTAACATTTATTTCAATATCTTCTCTGAACACTTCGCCAGCATCAGGGGCCTTCGGCAACCCAACACCACCATTAGCCACAAGCTGGCTAAACCACACACAATCACTACTACTACTGCTCTCATTATTAGTGCTATTCTCATAAGCACTGTCAAACTCGGTCACACTATCATAATCATCACGATTAATTTCACTACTACTGTTACTCTCTGTTACATACTCTATACCGTCCTCATTTCTGAATTGCCCTGGGTTTTGTCTGCATTTTGAAACCATCTAGAGTGGTTATTGGAGGGACATTATTATGGTTAAGGGGGGGGGGGGAAGTATTCTCAAGAGGTTAAGAATCGTACGGTTACGTTGGTGAATGAGTATTTTGCTGAGTATCCAGGTTGTGCGAAGGTTGAGGCTTTCAGGCATGTAGCCTCGCTGGTTGGGGTAACTTCTGATACGGTTAGGGGTTGGTGGCATCAGCAGGGTGCTAAGCCTGTTGTTGCGGAGGAGTCTGCTGAGATTAAACGTCTTAAGGCTCAGGTGCGTGAGTTGAAGCAGACGAATCAGATTTTGAAGGATGCTGTGGTTTTCTTCTTAAGGAGGAACAGCGCCGCCGGACCTGAGATCTAGTAGCTTATATTGATGCGCATAAGCATAAATATAGTGTGAGCCTGATGTGTAAGGTGTTTTGTTCGCAAGGGCTTAAACTGACGCGTAGTGCTTATTACAAGTATAAGAAGCGTGGCCCAAGCTTTCGTAGCATCCAAGATGAGGTTCTTGTTGATGTAGCGTGTAAACTCTATGTGGAGAACTATAGTGTGTATGGGTACCGCAGACTATATGTAGCTTTAAACAACTGTGGTTATCAAATTGGTCGGGATCAAACACTAAGGATCATGAAGCTTGCTGGTCTTAAGGGTTTGCATAGGGCTGATCATAAAAAACCATACACCAGGAAAATTCTGGCTGAGGTTGAACGTTTTCCAGACCTTATCGCCAGGAATTGGCCACAAAGAGAGCTGAATCAAGCGTGGGTAGCAGATTTCACCTACGTAAGAACTTCTAAAGGTTTCGCTTATACCGCGTTCGTAACAGATACCGCTTCTAGGCGTATCCTAGCGTGGGATGTTGGTAAAAGGCACATGACGCTAACCTTGTGGCTAGAACACTGGAATACGCAACAATGGAACGTAAAGTCAAGGATGATAACTTCACGGCAAGCGCGGTGTGATACATAACTCAGATGCAGGTTCAGAGTATCGCTCCATCACATTACAGAAAGTCTTGGAAAAGTACGACATGAACCCAAGTATCGGAAGTATTGGCTGTGCATACGATAACAGTCTGATGGAATCAACCATAGGACTCTACAAAACAGAACTCATCTACAAAAACCAAAGAATCCATTCAAGCATCGGAAACAAAACACCGATACAATACGAAAGACAACTAAAAAAACCAATTAAACAACTGTAGACAAAAGCCAGTCCGATTCAGTTATATTTTGTCCACGCAGGGAGTTAATCAACACGGACAAAACTCCTCCCACCCCATCCTTGCCCTGGATAGCGCCAACAAAAACAAGAAAAAGGAGAAAACCTGTATAAAATAAACCCTAAAAACACCTAACCAACAGAACCACCACCAGAATTACCCTTAGAACCACCAGTTCCCTTAGCCAAAACCTCTTCCAAAGAAACCCCAACAAAACCATCACCATCAGAATCAGCCTGAGCCTCAGAAACAGCAGTATCAGCTACCACTACTTCCTCCACTTCCAAAGCTTCTCCAGCAACTAAAGTATCCTCACCGGCATCATTAGTTTTGCTGGACTCCTTGGCAGACTCTTTGGCTTCCTGATCCTCACGCTTCATCTCACGCACCTCACTCTTAAAAATCCTAAGAGACTGACCAATACTACTAACAACACCAGGCAACCGCGGAGCACCAAAAACAACAAGAGCAACCACCAGAACAATCAACACATGCTCAAAAGAAACCCTCACAGTATCTCCTCACCAAAATAAACTCAATCTTAAAAAAGAATCAATATACTTAATACTTAATCTCAGGATATTCAAGAACTCCAGATGAGTTACCGTTAGTAGAGCAACATCCTGTAAGATAATATGCTGAGTCCAACCAATTATTTTTTGCACTGGAAGGTTGGATCTGGGCAAGAATAGCAGGACCATTATCATATTTGTTTGCTGGATTCTTCTTCAGTGTGAACTGGAAGTTAAGAACCCACTTATCACCTTCTTTATCAAGGTCATTATCAGTCCAACGCACACAACGCTTAAAGAAATTATCATTTCCACCTTGAGGTGCATCAGTAGCTGGAATCAAATTACCGCCTTTACCAAGCTCAATGATGTCATCACCCCATAAAGGGAAACCAACAATGATCTGAGAATAGAAAGGTTTAACAGTGTCATCGACGTCTGCGCTTATAACTTCAAGCTTCAAATTAATAACCTTACCTGCACTAAAGTCACCAAAGTCACCATTCTTCCACTTAATTGCTTCATTCTTACTCTGATCAGACCAACTACAAGTAGCAATCTTAGTGTAACCATACTCAAGACTATAAGGCTGGGAGGAAACATTGCCGTTAGTAGCATCAATACGACCAATGTCAGCATCACCATTACTAGAGCTAGGGATCACAAACGCATTAACTTTAGGAAGTAGTTTATAATTATAGTTAGAGTCAAGCTCTATCCATTGAACCGTATCCTTAACACGAAACCTAACGTTAAGGATATGCTTACTATCCTGCTCAACAAGCTCACTAACAGGAACACGGTAGTAATGCTTCACATGAGTATGACTACCAGGAATAGAATTAGGATAACTATTACCACCGTCAAAAGACACATCGAAATACTTATCAGAATCATCGCCCTCAAGACCAATAATCACATCACCAGTAGTAGGCTTAGCTAAACCATTATTAACCTCAACCCACAAATCCTTCAAAATAGTCCCACGTTTCAAATCACCATTCTCACCACCATTCCAATTAGCAGCATCCTGCTTAGTATGATCACTCCACTGAACCTTAGTAGGCTCAACAGCGTGCTGCTCAGTTACACCGTAAGCATCAGGACCATTATCACCTTCACCAGTAACAACATCAGCGTGACCCACAAAAGAAGCATTAATACCGAAATGACCATTGTTAATAAAATCACTAGCAGCATTAGTATAAAGTGGGATACCACTACTAGTAGTACCAAAAGAGAAAGACCCATTAGTCAAAGTCACAGTAGCATTATTAGTTTTAGTGCCGTTAATATTAAAATAAGCATCACCATAAGTAATCAAAACAACCTGACCACTATCAACAGGCTGATTCGTGCTCTTATCAACAACATTCACAACTTCATCATGAGTAAACACCTGACCTGGATCAGGAACACCACCAGGAAGATCATTATTAATGATCATCATAATCAAAATAAATACGATAACTAACATCACCGGGAGAAGCCATAGTAGCAGGAGTAGCGACAGCAGCCGTAACCACAGGCACAGTCCAAACACTAGACTTCACAACACCACGACGAGAAATACCAGAACCAGCATTGTTACCAGCAGTATTATCTTGATTATTAAACATAAAGAATAAACACATCCCTAAAAAAATATGAAAAAACATTAAAAATAAAATTTCTTAATTAACATTACCCCCCCCCTCTCTCATCGGATTTGTCAAAAACATTCACATATAAAACACTAAAAATAATCATTTTTTATTCAGAAAACTAGAATTTACTGTGTTATGTCTACAGACATCACAGCCAGGAATAAGCATCAATCAACTGGAAAATCACACATTTACACGCCCCTTAGCCAACACGTATTCGGTAGCATCAAGTGCTCTAGGAAAGTTCTTCGGCCTACGAGATAAAGATTCCAAAACAGAAGTGGGACCATACTCCAAAGCTTGTTCCCTAATCTTATAAAACACAGTCTGAAAATATCATGCTCAACACAAAAGCTAGACGAACATCAGCACCTACAAGACTACTACTTAAATTATTCTCACTCATCCACCAAAACTAAAATGGAGAAGCGTCTACGATGTGCGTGTGCGTACATAACTGTCAACGATGCTTGTAGACATAATACAGTTTTTAAAGAAAACCCCCTAGGTAAGTACTTGCCTAGGGGGTTTTCTTGAAATTAATTCTTAAACAGGTACGTTATCAGAAACAGTGTACTCGCTAGTAACTCCGTTAATTACTATGTAAAAAGTAACTGGAGTATTATCATCAACTAGCAGATAACGATACTGGCTAAGCTGAGCAGCAATACGCTGGCGAACAGCGTTTGGATTAGCATCTTCTACTGTCTTGCCGTAAATGTGGCAAGTATGTACTGTGCTCTTTGGCTGTGTTTCCATAGTCACTTCGATTAAACCAGCAGATTTAACACTGCTTTCAATCATGTCAATAGCTTTTGTATTAGACAAAAGATTTATCTCCTCTTCCATATAAATGTTCACTCTGTGTTAAACATCAAATTAAAGTTTAATTATTCTTACTGGAAACTGCAACCTATTAAAAGATTATTCCGCAATTGCTTTATTAACTACTTCAAAACTTAAATCTAAGGGGTAACCTTTACGCTGCAATAGTGACACTAAGCGACGGAATTTTTTCTCACGCTCTAGACCACACATTCGATTTAAGCGACTTTCGATAAGTTCTTCAGCAGCGTCTTTTTGTTCATCAAAACTTAATTCGCTTAATGCTGCTTCTATATAATGATCAGCTACGCCTTTTTGGCGTAGCTCTCTGCGCAAAGCAGCACTAGCAAGCTTCTTAGTTTTACTACGGCTTTTCACCCATTGTCTAGCAAATTCCGCATCATTAATTAACCCAGAATCTTCAAAGATTTGTAATACTTTAGCAATTACTTCTGTAGAAAATTCTTTATCAGCTAGTTTTTGCTCTAGCTGATGATAAGTCCTAGGCGCATAACTTAGTAAATTTACTACTACCCGTTTAGCCTTAGCTTCTTCCTCTGACTCTAATGAGGCAAAGTAGCCCTCGCTGCTACCTTCCTGAATATCAGTAAGCGTAGCTTTGAGGGTAGTAATACTTTCATCAACCATGACTAAACTACTCTACTACTTCTGCTTCCTCAGCAGATTTTTCTTCTTTATCTGCATTTGGATCTGCCATAATGCCAGTGGCAATCTTAATCTTATCTTCGATTTCCTGAGCTAATTCTGGATTATCTTTCAAGAAACGACGTACTTTTTCTTTACCTTGACCTAGCTGGTCGCCTTCATAGGTAAACCAAGCACCAGATTTCGTAATAATCTTATTATCAACACCCATATCAATAAGACCACCTTCACGTGAAATACCTTCACCGTAAAGTAAGTCAAACTCGGCAATCTTAAATGGCGGTGCCACTTTATTTTTAACTACTTTGGCCTTAGTGCGGTTACCGACGATCTTATCGCCATCTTTCAAAGCACCAGTACGACGAATGTCGATACGCACAGAAGCGTAGAACTTCAAAGCCTTACCACCAGTGGTAGTCTCAGGGCTACCAAAGAATACACCAATCTTTTCACGTAGCTGGTTGATGAAAATTGCTGTGGTGTTAGTCTGTGCCAAACGACCTGTAATCTTACGCAATGCTTGCGACATTAACCTCGCTTGTAGACCAACATGGCTATCGCCCATGTCGCCATCAATCTCAGCCTTTGGCACTAAGGCTGCCACTGAGTCAACTACAATAATGTCAATTGCTCCAGAGCCAACTAACTGATCCATAATCTGCAATGCTTGCTCACCAGTATCTGGCTGTGCAATCAAAAGTGAATCAATATCCACCCCAAGCTTTGCTGCATACTCTGGATCAAGTGCGTGCTCTGCATCGATGAAAGCAGCGATGCCACCTTCTTTTTGTGCACTAGCAACTGCATGTAGTGCAACTGTAGTCTTACCAGAAGACTCTGGCCCATAAACCTCAACTACACGACCGCGTGGAATACCGCCAATACCAAGAGCAATATCAAGCTCCGGTGAACCAGTGGAAATCGCTTCAATGTGTTCATGAGTGCGCTCACCCATACGCATTACTGCGCCTTTACCGAAAGATTTTTCAATTCCTGCTAGTGCTGAATCTAAAGCTTTTTCTTTCTGCGACTCGGTAGTAGCTGGAACCACTTTTGTCTTTTTTGCTGCCATTTTTTACCTCACAATAATTTGTTTAAATAGTTTAATTACTTGACGGTATTAACTCTACTAACTACCACCGACAAAAATAACTTTTACTTTTTCTTAGCTCCAAATATACACGATTATTCGAATGTATGTTCTAAGAAAATAGTGTGTCTTTAGTTTAGCTTTGGAATAATATTAAAACGTCGCTCTTCAGGCACATCAAGTTCTTCACAAAGTGCTAACCAGACCACTACAGGCTTAAACCCTCTTGCTAGCGCATCATCAGCCACAAGAAAATCACACTGTGGCAATATTAAATCTTGGCGCAAGCTGTGTGCATAGCCTGCGCCAAACTCTTCTTCCAATAAAGCAGTAAATCTGCTTAAGGTTAAAGACATTTATTAACTAATACCTGCAAGCGTTGCGTTAAAGTGAGTAGCTGCATCAGGTACTTCAGCTGTCGCTTGCATTTCCAAACGGTCAGCGATAATTCTAAGCAAAGTATAAATAGGCACGTTAAGAGCTTTACATACATCTGCTAACAATTCTGAAGAAGCTTCTTTCTTACCTCGTTCGATTTCACTTAGGTAACCAAGCGAAACTTTAGAATCACGAGATACATCACGCAGTGTCTTACCCTCACGAATACGGATATCACGGAGTGCATCACCCATAACATAGCGGAATAATGTTTCGCGCGCAGGAGCTTTAGCTGCTACTGGACGTTTAACTCCAGATTCTCGCCAGCGAACGACACCATTTACTACAACTGGATGTTTAGTCATTTAGTTTCCTCCAAAAAACTTCTATCTAATTGTATCCAACATATAAGACAAAAGTTTTATTCCCTATCCTTTTTTAGGCAATTTAACAGCAAAGCCACAGCTTCTTTAACGCTCTGTTTCCGTATTTTTTCACGGTTACCGTGAAAATTAAACTCTCGGTATTCAGTATCTTTGTCGACTCGGCACCCAATAAAAACCGTACCAGCAGCTTTTCCTTCAGAAATGTCTGGCCCAGCGACACCAGTAGTAGCTAATGAGCAATCCGCTTTTGCTAATTTTTGCACACCGACAGCCATCTCACAAGCAGTTTGTGAGCTTACTACACCATGTTTAGCGATAGTCTCACTTTTCACGCCAAGTACATGAGCTTTCTGTGCTGGCGTATAGCTAACAACTCCCAATTCAAAAACTTCACTTGCTCCAGGAATATCAACAATTCCTGAAGCAAGTAATCCACCTGTTAAAGATTCTGCGACAGCAATCTTCAAGTTTCGTTGCTTGCATACCTCTAATAGTTCTTTTGCACTGTTAGCCATCATTTTATTCTACTGCCACATTAGTGATTCGCTAGTTCTTTATGTTTCTGTTCCTGAATTAATTCAACAATTTGTTTTACATAATCTAGTCCAGTTACCACAGTTACAATTGTGGCTACTATTAATGCCAGCCAAGCTAAGATTAAGCCAAATTGCCCAAATACCGCTGTAGCAGGGAAAATAAGCATTCCTAATGCAATCATCTGCAACACTGTCTTTAATTTGCCACCACGAGATGCAGGAACCACCTGGTACTTAATTACTACAAAACGCAGTAAAGTAATACCAATTTCACGGAATAGAATCACAATAGTAATCCACCAAGGTATTTCATGTAGATATGAAAGTGCGATTAACGCTCCACCTAAAAGCGCTTTATCAGCAATTGGGTCAGCAATTTTACCGAAATCAGTAATCAAATTACGAGCACGGGCAATATCTCCATCGATTTTATCTGTGATTGCTGCTGTAATAAAAATCAAAAAAGGTAGCCAACGAAATTCTTTATAGGTTCCGATACCAGCTATTAAAGTCCATATAAAAAATGGAACTAACACAATACGAATTACGGTAAGTACATTCGCAATATTAAAGTTACTTACTTTTTGTTCCATTATTCCACTTTCTAGTTTGTTAACCTCAAGATAGCCTATTTTTCTGAGAGTTTACTGGATATACCCTATCCGGTTATATCACGAAGTACATCATCTAATTCATCAGCTGGGACTAGGACTTCCCTAGCTTTAGAACCTTCAGAAGGTCCTACGATTCCACGCGACTCCATTAGATCCATTAGACGTCCTGCTTTAGCAAAACCAATGCGAAGTTTACGTTGCAACATTGAAGTAGAACCTGTTTGGTTAGAAACAACGACTTTAATTGCTTCAAGCAAAGCATCCATATCGCCCCCAATTTCTTCATCGGAGTTCTTTTTCGCAGTTACTTTATCAACATCATCACGATATTCAGGCTCGCGCTGCTCCTTAACAAACGAAACAATTCTATCAATCTCACTCTCAGGCACCCAAGCACCTTGGACACGAATCGGCTTTGATGCACCCATTGGCATAAATAAGGCATCACCCTGCCCAATTAACTTTTCAGCTCCTGGTTGATCAAGCACCACACGTGAGTCAGTTACTGAAGAAGTAGAGAAAGCCATACGTGAAGGTACATTGGCTTTAATCAAACCAGTTACCACATCTACACTTGGACGCTGAGTCGCAAGTACTAGGTGGATACCAGCAGCACGGGCCAATTGAGTAATACGCACAATTGAATCTTCAACGTCTTTCGGTGCAACCATCATCAAATCAGCAAGCTCGTCAATAATTACGAGCAAATATGGATATGGCTTAATTTCTCGTTTACTGCCAGGTAGTGGCTGTACATCACCACGTCTTACTGCAGCATTAAACTCATCAATCTTTTTATAACCGTAATTTGCCAAATCATCATAGCGGTTGTCCATCTCTTTAACTACCCACTGCAATGCATCAGCAGCACGTTTTGGGTTAGTGATAATCGGTGTGATTAAGTGTGGAATACCAGAATACGCAGTTAATTCCACACGTTTTGGATCCACAAGAACCATACGAACCTGTTCTGGAGTAGAACGCATAATGATGGAAGTAATCATTGCATTTACAAAGCCAGATTTACCGGCACCAGTAGCACCTGCTACCAATAAGTGTGGCATCTTGGCTAAGTTTGCTAATACAAAACTACCTTCGACATCTTTACCAACACCCATAATCATTGGATGCTGATCCTTGCGAGCCACATCAGAACGTAACACATCACCAAGTGAAACCATTTCTCTATCAGTGTTAGGAATTTCAATACCAATTGCTGATTTTCCAGGAATTGGTGAAAGAATACGCACATCGTCACTAGCTACTGCATAAGCAATGTTATTTGCTAGCTTAGTCACACTTTCAACTTTAACGCCTGGATTAAGTTCAATTTCATAACGGGTTACAGTCGGACCTCGCATATAACCAATTACCTGAGCACCTACCTTAAACTCAGTCAAAACCTGAGTTAACGCATGCACTACCCGATCATTAGTTTCAGAACGTTGTTTTGGCGCTTCACCTGGTGATAAGTAACCAAGAGGTGGTAAACGATAATTATCTGCTGCCTTACCACGAAGTTTGGCTAAGCTTGAAGTCTTCTTAACTGGCTCAGGCTCAGTGCCTGGAATTACTTCTTCCTCATCTTCATCATCAATTTCGGGTTCTATGAGCTTTGCACTTGGAGTAACAATTTCATAATCATCATCTGCAGCAATATCTTTAGCGGAATCAGGCTCTGTCGATTGCGCACCAGCATTTTCAGCCACGAGTGAATCAACATAAGAGTCTTCTAAAAAATCTTTATCATAATAGCCAAGATACTCTTCATCACCATTTACAACTGAATTCCAGTTTTGTGGCTCTTTATTAGCTTCCAAAGAATCTGTATCTAGATTAGTGCCAGTATCAAAATCATCATCTGCAGGTAAGTAGTCCGGCTTAGGCGGCAGAGTTACTGCACTCGAATAGTCAAAAATTCCAGTAATTTGTTTCGTTGGTGCTGGAGTAGGTTCTGACTGTTTTTTCTTATTACTAACCAGTTCAATTGGGTCAAATCCAGCAGTTTTATTATTTTTATCTGCACCTGGATTATAGAAATCTTCAGGCAATACCTTTGGTGGATTTGGATTTGCAGCATCAAACACCGCATCCTCAGCAGTCTTACTGACTTCTGGTTCTACTGTTGGTATTGGTGCTGAATTTGGATTTTTAGATCCTGCTTTCACAATATTAAGCGCTTGTTCAATTTCCTCATCATGATATACATAATCATCACGTGATGAAACACTAAACAATCTACGCCAAGCGCTGGTCTTATTGTTATCCTTATTATCCATTTTCTTCTTTTTACGACTCTTTTTAACTACTGGTTCAGGTTCTGGATAAGTAATCTCAACATCTTCAGAGACCTGTCTTTCTAGATTAGCAAAACCAAAACGTTCTGGGGCCTCATCCGTATTATCAATATTTGAATCTTTATCTAAGAGTTCTTTTGATTGATAATCTTTTGTGGTTTGAATTTGAGCTTTCTCACCCTTTTTCCTAAATTTAGGCAAGTTAACTCTGTGCACTACGACTTCTTTAGTTTCAACTTTCCCATCTTCTTTAGATTTATCATTCTTAGCTGAAACTTTTCTAAACCAAGCCTGAATTTTTGGTGTAAGCACCTTGAGTGGGGTGTAAAACGCAACTGTCAATGTAATCCAGATAATTAGTGCAAGTACAACTGTTCCAAGAGTTTTACCTAAATTATGATCTAAAAAGTTGCCACTATAATAACCGGTAATTCCACCTGCTTTATGTAAAAGTGGATTGGCAAAAGGCATTTTTGGTAACCCATGAGTAATATGTAAGAAACCTGCAATAGCTGCATATAGTATTGTTACTGTTACCCAAATTCTAAAAGTATCCTTGCCTTCAGCTGGATACCCCATTAGTCGCCATGCAATGAACAATAGATAAATTGGGAAAAAAATCGCCAATACGCCAAAAAATCCAGTTAGAACGAAATTAATTGGCGTACCAAACCAGTTATTTACTTTAAAGACTTGAATTACGGCAAGCATAAGAGCAAGTAATATCAGAACTAATCCAGCATTATCTTTATTTTTATATTCAACTTTACTTGGCGCTGGAGCGAATTTCCTAATAGAATTACCTATCCCAGTAGCAAGACTTCCCCAACCTTTAGTAACTTTTTTAGTAAGCCAAGCTGGCTCTGGTGAATCAAAGTTATCTTTAAAAGCAGTATCTTTTGCTTTTGCAGTAGGACGAGTCTTCGTAGAACGTTTTGCGGTACTACGAGAAGGGGAAGTTCTTTTTGCCATAATAAAAATGATACAAGTTAGCACTGACAAAAGGTAGCCAGTTGCTAACTTGTTGTGTTAAGCCTCCTGGACTACTGGAATAATCATTGGCCGACGCCGATAAGTACGGGAAACCCAAGTACCAACTACTCTGCGCATTACTTGCTGTAGTTGATGCGGATCTCTAGTCCCCTTAGCTATTACACGTTCTAATGCATCTTTAATTTTTGGTTCGATGTTATCAAACACTTGGGCATCCTCAGCAAAACCGCGAGCATGGATCTTTGGGCCAGATAAAATATCACCAGTTTCACCATCAATAACTGCAAGTACTGATAAAAAGCCTTCATCACTAAGAATACGACGATCATTTAAATGATCTTCAGTAATTTCACCTACGGTACGGCCGTCGACGTAAATATACCCAACATCAGTAGCACCTACTACTTCAGTTTCACCAGCCTTCATATCAATGAAAACTCCATTTTCTACAACATGAATATTCTTTGCTTCCACACCAGTTAATTCAGCTAATTTACCGCTGGCAATCAAATGCCGTGGTTCGCCATGCACTGGTATTACTGCTTTAGGTTTAATAATGTTATAGCAATATATGAGCTCCCCAGCTGAAGCATGTCCAGAAACATGAACTTTGGCATTACCTTTATGAATTACATTTGCACCTAATGTCATCAGTGAATTGATAATTCTAAACACTGCGCTTTCATTACCTGGAATAAGTGAAGATGCGAGAATCACTGTATCACCACTTTCAATCTGAAGCTTATGATCTCCACGTGCCATCCGTGAAAGTGCGGCCATTGGTTCCCCTTGCGAACCAGTACACATCAACACAGTCTTATTTGGTGGATAATCAGTTAGCTTCTTCATATCTATCAATAAGCCATCTGGGACATGTAAATAACCAAGATTTTGCGCAATTTCCATATTGCGCACCATGGAACGACCAACTAACGCCACTTTACGATTGTATTTATCTGCAATATCAAGCACTTGCTGTACTCTGTGTACATGTGACGAGAATGTAGAAACTACAATTCGTTTTTCAGATTTAGCAAAGGCTTCATCCAAAGCTTTTCCGATATCACGCTCCATAGTAGTGAAACCAGGAACTTCAGCATTAGTAGAATCTGGCATGAATAAATCCACACCTTCTTCACCAACACGAGCAAAAGCACGCAAGTCAGTAATACGGTTATCCAGTGGCAATTGATCCATCTTAAAGTCACCAGTTTGCAACACATTACCAGCTTTAGTACGAATAAATACCGCAAGTGCATCTGGGATTGAATGGTTAACAGCAATAAACTCACACTCAAATGGACCGAGTTTTTCGATATCGCCTTCAGCCACCTGAAGAGTACGGGCTTTAATTTTGTGTTCTTTTAACTTAGCCTCTACTAAAGCCAAAGTTAGTTTAGAACCAATAAGCGGAATATCAGGTTTATGCCTTAGTAAATATGGCACTGCCCCAATATGGTCTTCATGCCCATGCGTTAAAATAATTGCTTCTACGTCTTTTAAACGATTTTCCAAATTAGTAAAATCTGGAAGAATCATATCAACACCAGGTTGATCTTCTTCTGGGAATAATACCCCACAGTCTACGATTAATAATTTGCCATTAATCTCAAAAACTGCCATGTTACGGCCAACTTCGCCTAGACCGCCCAAAGGCACGACACGTAAAGTATCTTTTTTAAGCTTTGACGGCTTACTTAAACTAGTGGCATCTAAATAATGTCCTACTTCTTCAGTAGTATCAGTCATATTGTTTAATCCTTAAAATTATAAGAAAATTACCCCAATACTGAAGTTACTTGTGCAATCTCTTCCTTACTAGGAGAAACTAATGGTAGACGCAAAGTGCCAGTCGGAATAGTTCCAGCTTTTGCTAACTGAACTTTCACAGAAACTGCACCCGGCAAGTAATCCATTGTGGCACGAATTGTAGCTTCGAGCTCAGAGTTAATTTTTTTTGCTGTTTCAAAATCATTATTGGTTGCAGCATCAACCATCTTACGGAATTCTTTAGGAGCTACTTGAGCAGTAACAGAAACTACGCCCTTAGCGCCAATAGACATCCATGGTAAAGTCATTCCATCATCACCAGAATAGAATACTAGGTCAGTTTCATTCATGATACGAGTAGCAAGTGGCATATCACCTTTAGCATCTTTAACTGCCACAATATTTTCTACTTTAGCTAGCTCAATAAGCGTATCGTAAGTTAGTGGGATTCCAGTACGCCCTGGAATATCGTAAAGCATAATCGGTAGTTTAGTTGCTGCGGCTACTGCTTTAAAGTGTGCAATAACACCGGCTTGGGTCGGTTTATTGTAATATGGAGTCACGACAAGCAATGCATCAACACCAGCTACTTCAGCAGCTTTACTTAATTCAATACTATGCTCAGTGTTGTTTGAACCAGTGCCAGCAATAATTGGCACGTCTACTGCTGCTTTTACTACTTTTAATAGTTTAAGCTTTTCATCATCACTTAATGTCGAGCTTTCACCAGTGGTACCGGCAAGCACTAGACCATCACAACCATTTTCAGTAATTTGTTTGGCAAGTTTCACCGCAGCTTCATAATCTACTTTTCCACCTTCATCAAATGGCGTAACCATCGCAGGAATAACTGTGCCCAAATTGATAGTCATTATGGTGCTACCCTTCCGTGTTTATTGAAAGTCTCATAAGTGGTTGGCATTAGTTGCTCAAATTCGGCTTCCATCTTTTCAGCTACCATTTCAATTTCTCGCTGTGGGAATGATGGGAATTGTGAATCTTCACGCATCGTACGCAATGAAAGGAAATTCATCAGAGAACGCGCATTCATAGTCACATACATACTTGAATAAGTATTAACAGGCAATACACTGCGTGCTACTTCACGAGCAATACCGGCATCAAGCATTGTCTGATAAGACTCATAAGCCTGCGTACTAGCTTTTTTAATCTCACGTACTGTCAGCTCATATTGCTCTTTAGTGCCATCTTCGAAAGTATAATGACCAGCTTTACCAACCTGAGTCAGTTTACGCTTTTCATCAGGAACATAAAATAGCGGTTCTAACTCTTTATAACGCCCTGATTCTTCGTTATAGCTAGCAATGCGGTGACGCATAAACTCACGGAACACGAAAATCGGTGCTTGCACGTAAAAAGTCATACTATTGTGCTCGAAAGGCGTACCATGACGGTCCCGCATCAAATAGTTTATCAACCCTTTGGAGCGGGCTGGATCAGCTTGCACATCCTCAAGGCTTGATTCGCCCTTAGTGGAAACTCGCGCTGAAAATAGGATATCGCTATCATCAGCAGCAGCTTTAACTAGCTCTACTTTTACATCAGATAAAAACTGAATTTCTTTTGTGTTTTTTTCTTCCATAGTCATCTATTCAAGAATAACATTAAAAAATTTTCTTTAACGACGGTACAATTCGATTGCTTTACGCATGGCCTTCCGCGCTCTAGTGCGATCACTTGCCATATCGTAGCCACAAGATAGATTAAACCAAGCTTCCCATGACTCAGGATAATCTTCGACTTGCGTCTTAAACTCCGTGAAACGTTCATCAGCAGCTTCTTTAATGATACGCCCCCCTGGTGTACGTGGTAAATCATCTACAGGTAGTAGGTTACGCTCTTCTAAATCATCAGCTAATTGTTTGGTGCGCATCCCAAACTGAAGTTCAGCAAATAACGCCCAAAGCACCACTATTGGGATAACTAGTAATGCAAAACCAAAGATTTTCGCCATTAGCTCTGGAGCTTGGATTAACATAAAAGCACGATCAAATGCTACCCATACATAAAGCAAAAGCAAGGCAATGATTGCTGCTAACCCAAGTTTGGTCTTCAAAGTTAGATTCCCATCAATTTATCTAAGCCAACAGTTAGGCCTTGATGTTTCTGGACTTCACGCACGGCTAATACCACGCCTGGCATGAATGATTTCCGGTCGAAACTATCGTGCCTTAATACTAACTGCTCCCCTGGGTTACCAAGTAACACCTCTTGATGAGCTACTAAACCTTGCAATCGGACTGCATGAACTTTAACTCCATCAATATCAGCACCTCGCGCTCCACCATCATCAATAGTGGCATCAGGAATTGGTGCACATCCAGCTTCTTTTCGTGCCTTAGCAATTGACTCTGCAGTGCTTACTGCAGTGCCACTTGGGGCATCAACTTTTTGGGGGTGGTGCATTTCAATGACCTCTACTGAGTCGAAGAACTTAGCAGCTTTAGTGGCAAAAGACATTGCCATTACCGCACCAAGGGCAAAATTTGGTGCAATGAACACATTAGTTTCTGGATACTTTTCAAGTAGTTTGGTCAACTCAGCTTGTTTCCCCTGATTCCAACCGCTTGATCCAACTACACAATGCACGCCATTTTCAATAGCAAAACGCACATTCTTTTCCGATACTTCAGGATGAGTAAAATCAACCATCACATCAGCTTCCAGCATTTCTTCAAGCTTAGAACCAGAATCTAACTTTGCTACCACTTTTAAATCGTTAGTTTCAGAGACAGCCTTGATAGTTTCGCTACCCATTTTGCCATTGGCACCAACTACTGCAACTTTAATCATCGTTATTTGAATCTCCGTTATCTCCAGGAGCTAGGTCTTCAAATATCTTTTTACAGTCTGGACAAACTGGGAAACGCTGTGGATCCCGATTCGGAATCCACACCTTTCCACATAGCGCAACGACTGGAGTACCCATAATCAGGGATTCATCTAAATCACGTTTTTTAGCATAATGCGAAAATCGCTCTTCATCACCAGGTTCATGCAGACGCTCTGTCGCTTCTTTACGTTCAATAACGGTGGTAGTGCCACCTGCTGTCGAGTATTTCTCTAAAATATCGCCCATTATTACTCCTATAGACCTTGCCAATCTGGCTTCTTCTCGTATGTCTGAGTGTAGTAATCTGCAAGCTCTAGTTTACTAGCCGCTGCTTCATCTAATAGCACGGTAACGTGTGGGTGCATCTGCAAAATTGTTGCTGGACAAGCTGCAGAAATTGGCCCTTCGACAAAATCGTGGACTGCTTGCGCTTTATTTTCACCGATAATAACAATCAAGATATGTTTAGCTTCCATGATAGTGCCAATCCCCTGTGTCATTACATGATATGGGACATCATCAATACTGTCGAAGAAACGTGCGTTATCTTCACGTGTCTGCTTAGTAAGTGATTTCAAACGAGTCCGAGACGCTAATGAAGAGCCTGGCTCATTGAAACCAATATGACCATCAGTACCAATACCCAAAATCTGAATATCAACGCCACCTACTTCTTTAATAGCAGTATCATACTCTTCAACAGCCTTTTGAATATCTTTTGCTTGTCCATCTGGAGTGCGAACATTCTTTGGGTCAATATTAGTACGTTCAGTAAACTCTTTACGTACCACTTCAGCATAAGACTCTGGATGTCCTTCAGGCAATCCTACATACTCATCTAATGAGAATGCCTTAGCTTTTGAGAAGTCAATACTCTTACCTGAACGCTTTGCCAGTTCATTATAAATTGGCAAAGGAGAAGAACCTGTCGCAACACCTAATACTGCATCTGGCTTTTCTTTTAGTAAACTCTCAAAAGCATCTGCTGCTACTGAACCGATTTCTTCTTCATTTTTTAGGATAATAACTTCCATTATGCCTCGTTTCTTAATGCTGGCGGAGTTACGCTATCATAAGTAACTCTCCGCTTACCTTCAACTTTTTCCGCAACTTCACTAACTGCCTTAGCTACATTCTTCGATACATCTTCATTGAAAACGCTCGGAATAATATAACTTGAATTTAGCTGTTCATCTTCAACCATATCTGAAAGAGCAATTGAAGCTGCCAATAGCATTTCGTCTGTAATTGTCCTAGCTTGTGCATCTAATAGACCTCGGAAGAAACCTGGGAATGCTAACACATTATTAATTTGGTTAGCATGGTCACTTCGACCAGTAGCTACTACTGCTGCATATTTTGCTGCAACTGCCGGATCAATTTCTGGATTTGGGTTTGCCATAGCAAACACAATAGGACCATCAGCCATTGAAAGGAGATCTTTAACTCCAATCACATTTGGTGCAGAAACCCCGATGAATACATCAGCATCGCGCATGGCTTTACCGATAGTACCTTCAAGATTTTCTGGATTAGTATTATCCGCAATCCACTTCAGTGATTCATTAAGTTTGCCACGGTTCTTATGCACGATACCATTCACATCAGCTACTACCACATTTTCAGCACCTGCTTGTATTAACAGTTTCAAAATTGCAGTACCCGCTGCGCCTGCGCCCGAAAGCACAATCTTAACTTTAGATAAGTCCTTACCCACAACACGTAACGCGTTACGTAACGCAGCTAAAGCTACGATTGCCGTACCATGCTGGTCATCATGGAACACTGGAATATCTAACTTCTCACGCAGTTTTGCTTCAACTTCGAAACAACGAGGAGCTGAAATATCTTCTAGGTTAATTCCAGCGAAGTTAGGTGCAACTGCTTCAACAGCCTTAATAATTTCATCAACATCTTGAGTATCTAGACAAACTGGGAACGCATTAATATCAGCAAAGCGTTTGAACAAAGCTGCTTTACCTTCCATTACTGGAAGGGCCGCAAGCGGACCGATATTACCAAGCCCCAAAACTGCAGAGCCATCTGATACCACAGCAATAGTATTACGTTTAATTGTCAAACGACGCGCATCTTCTGGCTCTGCTGCAATTGCTTCACAAACCCGTGCTACACCTGGGGTGTATACCAGGGATAGGTCGTCACGGTTACGAATTGGAACTTTTGACTCAATTTCAATTTTACCGCCAAGGTGAGCTAAGAAAGTACGGTCAGAGACACGACCAATCTTAACATCAGGAACTGCACGTATTGCTTCAACGACAGTACGAGCATGGTTGGCATTTGAGGTAGAACAAGTTACGTCGATAATAACCATTTCTTTATCAGAATGATTTACGTCAAGACCAGTTACCATTGCCCCGGATTCTTCGACAGCGGTGGTGACTTCACTGACACCAGTAGGCCGCGATGGAATTTCTAAACGAATCGTAATCGAATATTGTACACTTGGTGCAACCATTTATTTACTTCCTATCTTAAAACAAAGAACGAGCTAGAGACTTACGAGCTTCAACCACACGTGGGTCTTCTGCTCCTACTACATCGAAATACTCTAGCAACCTAGTACGAACCTGTTCTTTGTCATCTCCAGTAGCTATTTCGATAATGTTTAGAAGACGATCAAATGCATCTTCAACATGCCCGCCCAACATATCCAAATCAGACACATCTAACTGTGTCTGTATATCATTGTTGGCTTGAGCGGCTTTTTCCCGCACTTCTTGTACGTTAAAATCTTTGGTACGTTTTATTAATTTAATCATAGCAAGACCCGAATTTGCTTCAGCATTTGCTGGATCACTGCTTAGTTTCTTAGTATAAATTTCTTCAGCTTCTTCTGGTTTATTTTGCATCATTGCATCACTAGCCGCTGCCATCTCTGGATCTTCATTATCTTCAAAAAAAGGCTTAGCATTTTCATCTTTTTCTAATTCACCAGTTACTGTATGCTGCTTTGCGAGCTTTAACAGTTCGTCAAAATACTGTTTAATTTGAGCTTTTGGTAAAGCCCCCACAAACATCTGCACTGGACGACCATCAATTAGACCTGCAACTGTCGGAATAGACTGTGCATTAAAAGCTTGAGCCGCCCCATAGTTGCTATCAACATCAATTTTAACTAAGGCAATCTTACCTTCATACTCTTCGGCTAGGCTATCTAAAATTGGGCTCAACTTACGACAAGGTGCACACCACCCTGCCCATAAATCAATTACCACTGGCACCTTTTTTGAAAGCTCGACCATTTGTGGAGCTTGAGAGTCTTTTACATCAAATACAAACGACGGAGTCGTAATTTTTTCCATTTTTCACCTAGCTAGTTACTGACATCAGTGATGTCTTGATCGGCACCGATAATACTTATTTTATCGTTACTATTTTTATCTGACACATTCATTAGTATAGTTTCTCCATAAGTTACCGTAACTGGAGTTGCTGATTCTTCTTGCCCATTTGCCATTGCCTGCCATTCAGCTGGCAAGTTAATACTGCCTCCATCAGCTGGAGTCAGTACTACTTTATATTTGTAATAACCAAATACCAAGGCTGAATTCTTCGAAGTTTTCATTACTACCGTCTGATTTGGCTGAGATACATGACTGTATACTGCCGTACTACCAGCTTTTTTCATGTTACTAGTCGTGGTAGCCTGGAATTCTTTCACCTGCTGGAGGTATTGATTATCGGTAAAGTTAGTAGCGTATTTACCACCACCATTATTCTTTAAGACATCACCATATTGATTAAGAGCATCCTGTGGTTTCATTTTGAATCCATCAGCTGTAGGCTGCAACATATCAGCAGCATAGTTTAAGTCCAGAGGCTGTGGGAAGGTACTACCAGGCAATAACTGTGCAGTCATATTTACTTTGTAATTTTCACGTGCTGAGTTTTGACTAAGCAATAAAGCTTGTGGCACTAATTGATTATCAGCTTTGGAAACTACAATCATCTTGCGTGGAAAATCAGCACCTGCTTTACCAACAACTTGAGCCATTACTGAGGCTGATCCGATACTTGCTGATGGAGTGTAGTTCGAAACACTCTTACGCACAATATAATTTCCAGTACGCATGTCCAAAGCTGGACCGGTAAAGCGTGTACTAAGTTTCGAAGCATCCTTAGCATCATCACCAGCTTTAGCTGTTTTAGCAATATTACTCAAGATACGTTGTAACTGGTCAGGGGTTACGGCTGTACTATAATTTAAAGTCGTTTCAGAAGGAGATGGTGTAGCTGAAGCACTCGTTGAAGGGCTAGGCGAAGAATCTTGAGCAATAGCCTGATATCCTACTCCTAAAATACTGATTGAGCTTAAAACAGCAATACTAATTTTTGTAGGTTTACGCATTACCTCTCCCATCTTGTCGCTTTCTTAGCTCTCGACGAGATGGCAATGGTTTATCAATTTCTTCGTCGTATTTAGCTAATTCTGCATCGATATCGAATTCTTCTGGTTCTTTAACCTGCGAATTTACATTGTGCTCAGTTTCTTCCTGCATTGGCACTTGTACTGTTTGGGCTGTCTCAACTTTTGGCTCAACTTGGTCAATTAATTCAGTAGGACCAGTTTCATCAATATTGTGTGGTGATTTTGTATCTGTAATATCTGCTTTAGCTGATTTACGCGGTTTTTGAGCTTTACGTAGCTTTTTATCCTTTTTAAGCTGTTTTGCTTCTTTCTTATCAGCTTTCTTAGTTTCGCGTATACTTTTAGCGACAGGGTCACTATTTCGGTACTTTAAGAATGTTGCTGCAGCTAGAAGTAAAGCACCCAAAACTAACAATGGGATTGCAAATGGGTTTTTATGATTATTGGTCCAAGTTATCGATACTGTTTTTGGTGCAGGATTGGTCCCATCGGAAGCAATGATAAGTCCCCAATTAGTTTTACTAGGATTTTCCCAATGCATCTTCACATTACCTTGTCCAGTATTTTGTGCAATCCAAGTATCGTTACCGTCAGGATTTGGTACAGTCTTATCACCATTTTTAAAAGTAGTACTAATATTTCCTTTGCGATCTACTTTATCTACTGAAGTATTAGCAGCTTTCCCAATCCACTGTTGAATATCATTCTGGGGAGCTTGGGCAACAAAGACCTTACCAGGACCATCAACTTCAATATCTGCACCACCTGAACGGAAATTATAAACATCAGGAGTGATATTAGCAATAGGAGCACCTTGATTTAGTTCAGCAGTACTAGTAATTTTTTCTGGTGGTGCAAAAAAAGTAAGCAACGCCAAACCAATAATTACAGCAAGTGCACCTAAGCCAGTAAGTAGCTTTGTTTTATCGCGCATTTTACCTCTTTATTTTAAATAATCCTTATAAATACAGCTTAACTGTTATTGCTTATTTGAGCTAGGTTATCAAAGCGTTTAAACTAGATACCAGTACCGAGGAGAAATATGACGGAGAAAAATAGTTTGTCTAGTCCAGAAAAAAATGAGAAAAAAGGATTTTGGTCGGGAATTATTAAAACTAAAAACCATACTGACAATGATGCAGATTCATTAAAAACTGAAGAAAAATTAACGGCAGAAAATAAAAATACTAATACTTCTGAAGATGAAACCCTCAAATCTACAAACCAACCACATAAATTTGGTTTTCCCGGAAAACCTTTTGACAGGAATAATCCAATACGTTTTGGTTTCTTAGCTGCTTCAGGGGCCCTTATTGCCTTTATTGTCTACACACAGTTAGGTAAATTAACTGAAACCTTAATTTGGATTGTAACTGCTGCATTTATTTCACTAGGCCTAGAGCCAATTGTTCAAAAACTTATGTCTAAAGGACTTAAACGTGGTTTGAGTCTTGGCATTGTATTGTTTAGCTTACTAATTGTTTTTGGAGTTTTCTTCTCAATATTGGTACCGACAATTATTAACCAAATTACACAATTAGTAGAACATATGCCTACTTATGTTCAAAGTATGCTTAATTCGTCTTGGTTCCATGATTTAGATCATCGTTTTAGTATTCGGCAAAATATTGAAAATAATGCAGAAAAATTAATTAATGAATTTACATCATCTGCAGGTAGCCTAGCTGGAACATTAGTAGGTGCCGGAGCTGCAGTTTCACATATACTGCTTAGCACTTTCATGATTTTAATCTTTACCGTGTACTTCCTAATATCTATGCCAGCATTCAAGGCATTTATGTACCGTATTGCACCAGCTTCACGTCGTGAACGATTTAAAGTATTGAGCGAAGAGGTTATTCAAGGTGTAGGTGGCTATGTAACTGGTCAAGCTACTATTGCCATAATCAATGCTACAGTGGCTGGAACATTGATGACTATTCTACATATCCCATTCCGAGCATTGTTAATTTCATTAGTCGCAATTTTTGCCTTTATTCCGCTAATTGGACCAACAATCGCATTAATTACAGTAACTTCAATTGCCCTTACTCTGGGGTGGCAAATAGCTTTAATATACGCAATTTGTTACTTAATCTATCTCCAGCTTGAAGGTTATGTACTTTCTCCAATTGTCATGAAAAAAGTTGTAGAAGTTCCACCAGTAGTGTCAATCGTGTCGATTGTCATTGGTGGCAACCTACTTGGCGTTCTAGGTGCAGTAATTGCGATTCCTACTGCAGCAGCTGCGCAATTATTTTTCAGAGAGGTTATCATACCCCGCCAGGACCAACAGTAAGAGTTCGTTTTCAATTAGTTTTTCTGTTTTCTACCTATGATTCCGCATGGAAATAGGAAAAGCAATGGAAATAGTTCCCTTATTTTTCTATTACTTAAGCCTATTTTTGTAACTGTTCAGTTTCGTAATTGCCATCCCAAGTTTTCGGTAACGAAACTACATCTGGATTAACACTCTCCACAATTTGGTTAAGTACATAAGAAGCTTGTTTCTCTCCTATCCAAAGGTGCTTTGCTTTAGGGACACCTATTACATTTGCTTGAGTAAGAGGTAAGAAACGACGCTTTGCTTCTGGTGGTTGCACGAAGTCATCATGTTCTGGCACTAACACTTTAACTGGACGTCCATCCGCAGCCCAAGCTTTCATATGCTCGTAAGTAACGGTACGTAATGGTGGAGAAAGCAAGATTGCACCTTGGATATCATCTTGCATCGCATACTTTAGTGTAAGCTCGGTACCAAAAGACCAACCTACTACCCAAATATTTGGTAACCCCTTGTTACGAGCAAACTCTATTGCTGCATCGACGTCGTATCGTTCAGCATTTCCACCATCAAATTCACCTTCACTGCAACCTGATGGCGAACAAGTACCACGTGTATTGAAACGTAATACTGCAATATTTGCTAGTGCAGGTAACCTAAACGATGCTTTTTTATAAACATGAGAATCCATATAGCCACCGTGAGTTGGTAGTGGATGAAAAGTTACTAAAGTTCCAGCAATCGGCCCTTCTGGTATGGCAAGCTCACCAATGAGCTTTAATCCGTCTTTTGTACATAGTTCAATAGCTTCACGCTTTGCTGGCAAAATTGTTGCTGATCTAATATCCATAACTCCCATTTTAACTGAACTTTAGATAGTAGAATGGTTCTATGAGATTAGTTGTCGCACGTTGCTCAGTAGATTACTTTGGTAGACTACGTGCCCACCTACCAGAAGCTATTCGATTATTAATCGTCAAAGCTGATGGTTCAGTGTTAATTCACTCAGATGGGGGTTCTTATAAACCATTAAACTGGATGAGTCCTCCCGCTACTTTACATATCCAAAAACCAAAAGACGATGACAGCAAAGCTGTCGAAGTTTGGCGAGTACAGCATCGTAAAACTGATGACCATCTTGAAATTGAGCTTTATGAAATTATTCATAATAGTGAGTATGACTTGGGTTTAGATCCTGGTCTTGTTAAAGATGGAGTTGAAGCAGATTTACAGAAACTGCTTGCAGAACACATTGAAACTTTGGGGCCTGGATTCAAATTAATTCGTAGAGAATACCCTACTGCTATTGGACCAGTAGATCTTCTAGTAAAAGATGATAATAACGAACATGCGGCAATTGAAATCAAGCGTCGTGGCGGTATCGATGGCGTAGAGCAACTTACTCGTTATGTTGAACTACTAAATCGAGATCCTATACTTAAACCAGTACACGGCATTTTTGCAGCACAGCAAATTAGCAAGCAAGCTAAAACTTTGGCTGAAGACCGTGGTTTTACTTGCGTGACCTTGGATTATGATGCGCTTAAAGGCATTGATGATTCACAAAGTCGACTATTTTAGGAAATACAAATGAAAAGTCTACACGGAACAGTAATTACAGACGGAAAAACACTTGAAGATCACGTGGTAACTTACGAGGATGACCATATCGTATCAGTGCAACCAAAATCAGAATTCAAAGGTGAAGCTGAAAAAGTTGAAGGATATATCGTACCTGGATTTGTAGATATCCATAACCACGGTGGTTACGGTGGTGACTTCCCTTCTGGCGATGAAACAGCCTCTCGTAAAGCAGTTGATTTCCATCATCGCAGTGGCAGTACTTCCATCCAAGCTAGTACAGTTACGGCAGATAAAGAAACTTTGCTTTCGACTCTTGCCACAATGGCGAAGCTGGCAGAAGAGGAACTTATCGAAGGTATCCACCTAGAAGGCCCATTTATCTCAATCGATAAATGTGGTGCTCAAGACCCACGCTATATCATCGAACCAGATATGGAAATGGTTGATGAAATGGTTAAAGTCAGCAAAGGCTACTTAAACACTATGACTTATGCTCCAGAAAAAAATGGCGCACATGAGTTAGTAAAACATCTAATCAAAAATGATGTAACTCCAAGCCTTGGTCATACTAGTACTGAAGTTGTTGATGCCATTACTTCACTTGAAACTATTGCTAAAGCATATGAAGGCACTTATAAAGTACCGACTACTACACATACTTTTAACGCTATGCCTCCTATTAACCATCGTGACCCAGGCCCGATTCCACCGTGTATGTCAAAGGCTAGCAAAGGAAATATGGTGCTTGAACTAATTGCTGATGGTACGCATATTAATTTGACTGTAATTAAGGCGATGTTTGATTCTGTAGGTGCAGAAAACATTGCTTTAATCACTGATGCAATGGCAGCTGCTGGACTTAAAGATGGCGAATATAAACTTGGTCCACAGGATGTAATTGTTAAAGACTCGGTAGCACGTTTGAAACGTGATGGTGCAATTGCTGGTGGTACTTCTACCCTACATTCACAAATTCAGCTTAATGCGAAGAATGGCATGGCACTCGAAGAGCTAATCTTAAGTGCAACTGCTGTACCAGCTAGGATTATTGAACAATCTCGTAAACTTGAACGCAAAATTGGTACTTTAAGCACTGATGCTTATGCAGACATCGTGATACTTGATAAAGACCTTGAGCTTAGACAAGTAATTCGTCGCGGTAAAGAATTAGATTTAAAAGCTTAAGACTTTGCTATACTCTTCGCATTTTCTTAGTAAAACTACATTTCCACCTCATCTACGGAAAGAAAATAGGGTTTTACTAAGAAAATAAGTTATACAAAACTTAGAACATATAAAATGAGGCTTAGTATTTAGCTAAGCCTCATTTTAGTGTTTGTCTTTACTTTTATTGCAAAGCTGCTGTCAGCTTATCAGCATTTTCTTTTAGTTGGTCAAAATCTGGATTTTTATCCACATTATTTGCATCAAAATCCGCTGGCGACCAAGTAGGCCAAACATGTACATGCACATGAGGTACACCATAGCCTTCAATCATAATGCCAATACGAGTCGGGTTCCAAATTTCCTTTTGCGCTTTACCAACTTTTTTCGCAACCTCCATCAAATGGCCTAAGGTCTTTGCCTCAAGATCTGTCCAATGATTTACTTCTTCACGAGGTACCACCATTGCATGTCCATCTGTCTGCGGTTCAATAGTTAAAAATGCTACACAAACATCATCTTTATAAATAAAGTTTCCAGGAATTTCACCGTTAATAATTTTGGTAAATAATGTCGCCATTTTCCCTATCCTTTAAAGTATAGAACTATCTAGTACGAAACGGTACCTAACATCACCAGCAACCATCCGCTCATAAGCTTCGTCAAGTTCTTGAGGTTTAACCATTTCAATATCTGCTGCAATGTTGTGTTCTGCACAAAAATCTAACATTTCTTGAGTTTCTTTAATACCGCCAATAGGTGAAGCAGAAAGACTAGCACGCTTACCAAGCAATAAACGATGAGCAATATTTGGATGTGGAGTCTCTGGAATACCTAGCAAGACTAAAGTGCCTTCAACAGCTAATGCATTTAGGTAAGGGTTTAAGTCATGAGTTGCTGAAACTGCATCGATGATTAAGTCAAAAGTACGAGTAGCAGCTTTCATTTGCTCCTCATCGGAAGAGATGATTACTTTATCAGCGCCAAGCTTCTTTGCATCTTCCGCCTTCGCATCTGTCCTAGTAAATACAGTTACTTCAGCTTCCATAGCATGAGCAATCTTCACTGCCATGTGTCCTAGGCCGCCAAGACCAACAACAGCGACCTTACTGTCTGGACCTACATTCCAATGATTTAGCGGAGAGTATGTAGTAATACCTGCACATAATAATGGTGCTGCACTAGCTAAGTCCATTCCGTTTGGAATACGCAATACAAAATCTTGATGTACTACGATATCTGATGTGTAGCCACCTTGAGTAATCTCATCATTGTGCCAGTAATCTTTTTTATCGTAAGTTCCTACTGAACCTTTTTCGCAGAACTGCTGGCGGCCATCTTTACAATAATCACACTCACGGCAAGAATCAACCATACAGCCTACGCCAACTTTGTCACCTGGTTTAAAGTTAGTAACATTTTTACCAACTTCTCGTACAGTACCAACAATTTCATGTCCTGGCGCCATTGGGTAATTACAATCTCCCCATTCACTACGTACAGTGTGCACATCTGAATGGCAAAGACCACAATATTCAATATCAATTGCTACATCATCAGGCTCGACCTCACGGCGTTTGATAGTCATTTGGGTAAATTTACCAGTTGGGCTCTTCATTACATAAGCTTTAGCCACAAAAATCTCCTAAGTATTTAAAAATAGTTACTTAAAATTTTACCGCCAAAGTTATGCAACAACAATAGAAATTAACTAGGTATTAGTTAGTAATTATATAGAGAAGTTCGCTATTGGCTACTGGGTCACTAATGTGCTGAATAGTCTTCCCTTGCAAAGCATGATTACTTACTACTAAATGCAGGGGCAGAAACTACTGGTTCAGTGCTATCAATACCTAGGTGACCGTTAGAGTTAAAACCTCAAGTGTAAACATCACGATCTGAAGTCAAAGCAATAGCATGTTCACTACACCAGGAGCTTCATTATATTTTGCATAAGCGCTAAGTGCTCCGTCATTAGTTGTAGGGGTATTAGTAAAAGCTGGAAATCTCAGAACCAAAGTCACCAAAAGTTGCGATTCCATTACTAAGAGTAAGTGTTGCTGCTTGAACCTCTTGCCCACCAATTTATAGAAATAAGAATCACCAGAGAGTGTAACTGTTACTGTCCTACTTGGAACTGGTTGCCCATTTTTCGTAACAGTTACAACTGTTTGTGAAAACTTCATACCAACACTATCAATAACTTCATACCAACACTATCAATAATAGGTACAGTAGTGAATTCAATATGGTATTCCTCAGGGCTTGCCGCATAAGCTGGAACGCTGTCGCAGCAGCAACCACTGGCACCGACCAAGCAGTGCTTTTCACTAAACTTCTTATTGAACGCTATTCATCAGCGTAAGTCATAATAATGTCCTAAAAATGAAATATCTAAACGCTTTGTGACTTAAATACATAAGCATTACAAATAGTTCGCTAGATAAATTACTTTTAAGATTTAATTGCGGTAGAATAACACAGATACTATCTTGCCTTTCAGGCGTTAATCTAATTAGGAAATTTTACTTTATATATGAGCGCAGAAAATACAACACAAAGAAAAGACTTAAGAAACGTAGCAATCGTAGCCCACGTGGACCACGGTAAAACTACTTTAGTAGATGCTATGTTAAAACAAACTAATTCATTTTCCGAACACGGTGAAGTTGATGATCGAGTAATGGACTCAGGTGAATTAGAGCGTGAAAAGGGGATTACTATCCTAGCTAAAAATACTGCTGTTGCTTATTCTGGGCCAGCAGCAAAAGGTGAAACAGTAACTATTAACGTTATTGATACGCCAGGACACGCTGACTTTGGTGGCGAAGTAGAACGTGGACTGTCAATGGTTGATGGCGTGGTACTACTAGTTGATTCTTCTGAAGGTCCACTTCCACAAACTCGTTTCGTATTACGTAAAGCTTTAGCTGCAAAACTTCCAGTGATTTTGGTAGTTAATAAAACTGACCGCCAAGATGCACGTATTGATGACGTAGTTTCTGACTCTCAAGACTTATTATTAGGTCTTGCAGGTGACCTTGCTGACGAAGTTCCAGACTTAGATCTTGATGCTGTGCTTGATGTACCAGTGGTCTTTGCGGCTGCTCGTGCAGGTAAAGCTTCTTTGGAGCAGCCAGCAGATGGTACAGAACCTGAGAATGATAATTTAGAGCCACTATTTGAATCAATTTTGGAGCATATTCCAGCGCCTACCTATAACCCAGGTGCTGTATTGCAAGCTCATGTTACTAACCTTGACGCTTCACCTTTCTTAGGTCGTCTGGCTTTGTTACGTATACACCAAGGTACTTTGAAAAAAGGACAAACAGTTGCTTGGGCTCGCCAAAATGGTGAAATGAAGAATGTACGTATTTCTGAATTGCTGATGACAAAGGCACTTGACCGCGTGCCAGCAAAAGAAGCTGGACCTGGTGACATTGTAGCTGTTGCAGGTATCGAAGATATCACTATTGGTGAAACACTTACTGACCCAGAAAACCCACAACCACTACCACTTATTAAAGTTGATGATCCTGCAATCTCAATGACTGTTGGTATCAACACCTCACCATTAGCTGGAAAAGTTAAAGGTGCTAAGGTTACTGCACGTCAGGTAAAGGACCGTTTAGATCGCGAACTTATCGGTAACGTATCTATTAAAGTACTTCCTACTGACCGTCCAGATGCATGGGAAGTTCAAGGCCGTGGTGAGCTAGCTCTAGCAATTTTAGTAGAGCAAATGCGTCGTGAAGGTTATGAATTAACTGTTGGTAAGCCACAAGTAGTTACCAAAGAAATTGATGGTAAAAGGCATGAGCCAATTGAGCATATGACTATTGACGTACCAGAAGAGTTCTTAGGTTCAGTGACTCAACTTCTTGCAGCTCGCAAAGGTCGTATGGAAACTATGTCTAACCATGGCTCTGGTTGGGTACGTATGGAATTTATCGTACCAGCTCGTGGATTAATTGGTTTCCGTACCTCATTCTTAACTGAAACTCGTGGTACTGGTATTGCTAACGCAATTTCTGCTGGTTACGAGCCATGGTTTGGTCCGATTACTACTCGTACTTCAGGTTCATTAATTTCGGATCGTGCTGGTGTAGTTACCCCTTATGCCCTTATTAACCTTGCTGACCGTGGAACTTTCTTTGTGGAACCAACACAAGAAGTGTATGAAGGCATGGTCGTAGGCGAAGGTAACCGTTCCGATGACATGGATATCAATATTGTGCGTGAGAAAAAACTTACTAACATGCGTTCTGCTACTGGTGATGAATTAGAACGTCTAACACCACCTAAAAAACTTTCATTAGAAGAAAGCCTTGAGTTTGCACGTGAAGACGAATGTGTAGAAATTACGCCTGAGAATATTCGTATTCGTAAAGTTGAACTTGATCCAAACCTACGTAAGCGTGCAGCAGCAAAGAACAAACGAGCAAAATAATGCAAAACAACAAAACTGAGAATTTTTTAGAAGTTTTCTTAAGTTTATTCTTAGGTCTACTTGCTGGGTTTTTGGGAACGGCTACTCATATAGCAATGATTCATCTCATTCCAGTCGGATTACTTCTCGGTTTTGTTTTCGTAATATCTACATTAGTTTGGTGGCATAACGTAACAGAAAGTATTAAAAGTTTCTTATTGATGGGATTTGGCATGATCGCTGGCACTTTACTCATGTTGTTTTTCCCAGGAAGCTCCACTGTTATCCCAGGTGATCTACAATCATATTTCTGGATTTTTGGGTTACCAATATGTATTTTTATTGCTTTCTTATTTATTAGAAAACAAAAACCTAAACAACACCCAAAACGGGTTTACCCAAATCCACTGGAAGGTTTAAAATAAAGTTATGACTTATATCATTGCTCAACCTTGTGTAGACGTAAAAGATTTAGCTTGCATCGAAGAGTGTCCCGTAGATTGTATCTACGAAGGTGAACGATCGCTATACATTCATCCTGAAGAATGTGTTGACTGTGGTGCGTGTGAACCTGTGTGTCCTGTAGAAGCAATCTATTATGAAGATGATGTTCCAGAACAGTGGGCTGATTACTACAACGTAAACGTAGACTTCTTTGAAGAAATCGGTTCACCAGGAGGTGCCGCAAAACTTGGAAACATGGGCATAGACCACCCACTTGTAACAGCTTTACCATCTCAAAATCAGGACTAAATTAAATGACAAATTTCGGTTTACAGTTGCCTGATTACCCATGGGAAACTCTGGCAACTTATCAAAAACAAGCAAAACAACATCCTGACGGCGTTGTCGATCTATCTATTGGTACTCCAGTAGATCCAACTCCTAAATTAATCCAAGAAGCATTAGCTAATCATACTGATGCGCATGGGTATCCTACAACTCATGGCATGCAAGAGCTTCGCGAAGCAATAGCTGCATGGTTTGCTCGTCGTCGAAATGTGCCAAACCTCGACCCACAAGATATTATGCCGGCTGTAGGCTCAAAAGAGTTTATTGCTTGGTTGCCTACGTTGCTAGGACTTGAGAGTGACGATGTAGTTGTTTATCCAGCAGAAGCTTATCCGACTTATGATATGGGTGCACAAATTGCTGGTTGTAAAGGTTTTGCCGCTGATTTAATTACTGAATATCCTAAAAATACTAAGCTAATTTGGTTAAATTCACCAGGTAATCCAAATGGCAAAGTTCTAACTCACGAGGAAATTCGTGAAGTTGTCGATTGGGCTCGGAAGCACGATGCAATCGTGGCTTCTGACGAATGCTATGCTGAACTTGGCTGGAATGAATGGGAAGATAAAATTATCCCTTGCTTATTAGATTCGGATATTGCTGGTGAATCTAACGAAAATTTACTATGTGTATATTCACTATCAAAGCAATCTAACCTAGCTGGCTATAGAACTTCATATGTAGCTGGGGATTCGGAATTAATAGCCAATCTAATCAATACGCGTAAGCATGCTGGGATGATTGTCCCTACTCCAATTCAATATGCAATGATTACTGCACTGGGTGATGACAAACACGTACAAGAGCAAAAAGATATTTATCGTGAACGTCGTAACATTCTAAAAGATGCATTAGAAAAATCCGGCTTTAAGATTAAAGATTCTGATGCAGGATTATACTTATGGGCGACTAAAGGTAAAGATTGTTGGGATACGCTAGGCGATTTTGCAAAGCTAGGTATCATTGCTGGCCCAGGGGATTTCTATGGTGCAGCTAAGAGTGAATATGTACGTGTCGCAATAACTGAACAAACAGATAAAATTAAACAAGCAGCTAAACGCCTAACTACTTATTACGCAGAATAACGCCTAACCTGTTATCCTGTATTTAGTATATTGGCATTTCAATGAGGAGGTCGCGTGGCTAACAAAACAGCAAAATTAAACATTGATGGTAATGAATTAGAATTTCCTATCGAAAAGGCAACTAAAGGATCTTCAGGTATTAATATTGGACCATTGTTAAAACAAACTGGTTCAATTACTTATGATGTTGGGTTTATGAACACTGCTTCTTGTAAGTCTTCAGTTACTTTTATTGATGGTGATAAAGGAATTTTACAGTACCGTGGTTATCCTATTGAACAGCTAGCCGAAAATTCAGATTATATTGAGGTTTCATACTTACTAGTTACTGGAAAGTTACCTAGCAAAAAAGAACGCGAAGAGTTTGAAGCGGCTGTAGTTAAACAGATGCACATCCCTGAAGAATTAGATTCATTCTTTGCTACAATGCCTCAAGAAAGCCATCCAATGCCAATGCTTTCTGCTGCTGTTTCAGTTTTGGCCACTCACTATGGTGAAAAAGTGAATGCCCGTGATGGTAAAGACTTAAGAGATATTGCTATTGCGATGCTAGCTCAAGTTCCTGTGTTAGCAGCTAGAATTTTGCGCCACATCCAAGGGGAAAAACCAATCAACGATACGCCTTATGATACATTTACTGAAAACTTTTATAATATGTGCTTTGGCAGTGAAGAAGAATTAGATGCTGATAAGGTTAAAGCTCTAGATACATTGCTACTATTGCATGCGGATCATGAGCAAAACTGTTCAACATCTACAGTAAGACTAGTAGGTTCTGCTGAAACTAACCTTTTTGCTTCTATTTCTGCTGGAATTAATGCACTTTACGGCCCATTGCATGGTGGGGCAAACGAAGCAGTCCTTTCAATGTTGCACCAGATTCATAATTCTGGTGATTCAATTGATGAGTTTTTAACTAAAGTTAAAAATAAAGAAGAAGGTGTTAAGCTAATGGGCTTTGGACACCGAGTTTATAAAAACTATGACCCACGTGCAAAAATCGTTAAAAGCACTGCTGATACTGTCCTAGGTAAGTCAGAAACTAAAGATGAGTTACTTGAATTAGCGCAAGAACTTGAAGCTACTGCATTAGAAGATGACTATTTTAAGTCTCGTAAATTATATCCAAATGTTGATTTCTATTCAGGTCTAATCTATCAGTCAATGGGTTTCCCAGAACACTATTTCACAATCTTATTTGCTGTTGGTCGTATGCCAGGCTGGATTGCACAATGGGCAGAGATGGTAGCTGATAAAGAAACTAAGATTGGTCGCCCACGTCAAGTTTATATTGGCGATAAAGACTTGGAGTATCCAAAGCATGACTAAGATTAAATTAACTAAGTACACTCATGCTTGTATTACTTTAGAAGCTGAAGGTAAGAAATTAGTTATTGATCCTGGTAATTTTTCGGAAACAGACAAAGCCTTAGCTAATGCTGATGCAATTTTGTTAACTCATGAGCATCCTGATCATATTGATCCAGAAGTTTTGAAAAATAATAAACTTCCAATCTATGGTCCTGAGTCAATTGAGGGCGTAGATGCATTAAAGCCTAGTGATAAGACTGAAATTCTAGGCTTTAATATTGAAGTTTTTGGTGGCCAGCATGCCTTGATTCATCCAAAAATTCCAGTAATTCGCAATAATGCATACCTAATCAATGATTATATCTATGTACCTGGTGATTCATTCACTGTCCCACCAGCAAAGATTAAACATTTATTTGTACCGATGCATGCTCCCTGGTCTAAAGCTTCGGAAGTAATTGACTTCGCAATCGCTGTTAAACCAGAATTTGCATATAACATTCATGATTCTTTATTAACTGATGCAGGTTTAGGATTTACCAGAACTCACTTAGAATACCAGACTAAGGACTTTGGTATTACTTATAAACACTTGATGCCAGGTGAAACGGCTGAGTTGTAGGCAAAGATAATTTAAAAAGAACTCAGATAATTGAGTTCTTTTTTCATACATAAATATTTAACTTTGAAAAAAGTTTCCATATTATAAGATTAATAATTTAATAAATAAAGTGTCGCTCATGAAAACCATAGGGTATAGGTGCTTACTAAAATAGGATTTTGTGTTTTCAGATATTTTAAGAGGGTTTTGTGATACAAGAAAATATATAATACTTACGCTGGATGAACAGCGTTCGGGCGGTGTTTCAAGAAGAAGATTTAAGAAAGGTACTGCTAGGTCAGTGCCAGTAGTGGCCACTAATACAACAGTTCCAACTTATGCAGCAAGCGATGATCGTGTAATTAAAATTTGTCAATATAACTGGTGCATTAGCAGGTAAAACTATTTCTGCAATGACAACGCCAGAAATTGCTAGATTAATTTTGACTAGTGATAACTTACTATACTCTTGGGGACGCGATGTTCAAGGTCAACTTGGCAACGGAGTCTCTGCAGGCGAAAGAGCTGACGGAATCGAAGCAACTAGTGTCATTATGAATCACTATCTTCAAGGTAAGACTATTTTGAAATTATCTAGTAGCTCACCTAGCAGACAAGACTTTTTCGTTATTACAGATTAGTTATTCACACATTTCAATATTTCAATAAGGCTTGCAATTTCACTGCAAGCCTTATTTTTATTTAATAGCTAATATACTCCTACATATTTCCTATTTTCTTACTGAATTTTATGAAACACACAACTTTACTAATACTTCTTTAAAGTTTGCACTGTACCTTTTTAAAAATAGTTATTCTGCATAATCATGAAAAGGAGTGAATATTATGTCTAAATATATGGGCAAAAAATTGGTAGAAAATGCACGTGAAAATCTTAAAGCACAAAATAATACTGAAGATATCTTATGGTTAGCACCCGAATTTGCTGCAGCAGCAAGCCTATTTTTAAAAGACTGATATTTTAATTTAAATAAAAACTAGGTGATGCAGATTTACTGTATCGCCTAAAGTCTTGACACTGCACTTTTATCCCACATCTTTAATTTAAAAAGCCTTAAAATATTAGTTATGACGACTAATATTTCAATAGATTACCCTGGTCTTCGTGACCGTAAAATTGACAGGCTTGCACTGGCACATGATGCCTCACATTATCTAATCGTTCCAGATAGTGTTTCAACTCCGGAAACAATTGACGATATCGTAGATATCTTTAAAATTGCACAAAAAAATAAGCAAACAATTGGTTTCCGCTCGGGTGGGACTAGTCTTTCTGGACAAGCTTCAATTAACGGTATACTTATTGATACTCGTAAGAATTTCCGCAAGATTCAGGTGCTAGATGGTGGAAAACGTGTCCGCGTGGAGCCTGGAACTACAGTACGGATGACTAATGCCCATCTTGCTCGTCATGGGTACAAGCTTGGTCCAGATCCTGCAAGTGAAGTTGCTTGTACTATTGGGGGTGTTGTGGCAAATAACTCCACAGGAATGTCTTGTGGAACTAAATACAATTCATATTCAACTGTAGAGTCGATGGTAGTTGTACTGCCTTCAGGCACTGTTATTAACACTGCTGATAGTGATGCAGATACACAATTACAAAGTAAAGAACCAGAACTTTACGATGGCTTATTGAAACTACGCAAAAAAGTATTAGCTTCAGAAGCTGGAATGGAACATATTAAAAATCAGTATTCAATGAAGAATACGATGGGGTATGGCCTTAACTCACTGGTTGATTTCAAAGAACCAGTTGAGATTTTACAGCACTTAATGATTGGCTCTGAAGGAACTCTAGGTCATATTGCTGAAGTAACTTTTAATACCATTCCAGTTGCCAAAAACGTAGCCACTGCATTATTAGTATTCCCAACACTTTCTGATGCCACTGGCGTACTGCCAAAGCTTGTAGAATCAGGAATGGCGACTGTGGAACTGATGGATGCGACTTCATTGAAGATTGCACAAACTATCAAAAAAGTAGCTCCTGAAATTAGTGACATTGAAGTCGACAAGCACGCTGCTTTGCTAGTGGAATATCATGGTTTTACTCCAGAAGAATTGGAAGAAAAACTTGAAGCTAATAAGGAGATGATTGCTAGCCTAAACCTTTCGATTGAAGCTACTTTCACTCAAGATTCGATGACACAAGCTGCTCTATGGAAAGTCCGTAAAGGCCTTTACACTACTGTGGCTGAAGCTCGAGAATCAGGTACTACTGCCCTACTTGAAGATATTGTAGTTCCAGTTCCTAATCTATTAGAAACTCTTGAAAAGCTTATAGGACTATTTGAAAAGTATGAATACAAAAATAGTTGTATTTTTGGCCACGCAAAAGATGGTAACGTACACTTCTTATTGAGTGAAAAGTTTACTGATCCTGAATCACTAGTTCGCTACCAAGAGTTTACTGACGATATGGTAGAGCTAGTACTATCACAAGGCGGTTCTTTGAAAGCTGAGCATGGTACTGGACGTATCATGGCACCTTTCGTACGTAGCCAGTTTGGTGAAGAGCTATACAGTATCATGTGGGGTATCAAAAACTTATTTGATCCTAACAAACTATTAAACCCAGGTGTAGTCCTTAACGATGATCCAAAATCTTACATGGAGAATTTGAAACTTTCCCCTACTGTAGAAGAAGAAGTAGATCGTTGTGTAGAATGCGGTTATTGTGAACCAGCATGTCCATCAAAGAACTTAACTTTGACTCCACGTCAGCGTATTGTAGTACGCCGTGAATTAGCTCGTGCTGAACAAAATGGTGATACTGAGACTGCTGAGGCAATCCGTAAAGATTATGAATACGACGGTATTCAAACTTGTGCCGTTGATGGCATGTGCTCTGTTGCTTGTCCGGTAAACATTAATACTGGTGACCTTGTTCGTAGACTACGTATGGAAGAGCGCGGCAAAGTAGAGCAAAAAGCATGGCAGACTACTGCTAAGAACTGGGGTGCTATCACTAATATTGGTGGTAAAGCTTTGAGCTTAGCGAAGTTCATGCCAGCACCACTTGTAGAAACTGTCACAAAGGTAGGCCGTGCTGTTATTAGCAAAGACCAGCTACCAATGTATGATGGTGGCCTACCTGCTGGTGGTAAGAAACGTTACGAACGAGTGCGTAATAAAGCTGATGCAGTATATTTCCAGACTTGTATTAACACGATGTTTGGTCCGGAAGACAATGGTCACGGTGAGAAAGGTATTGGCTCACATGAAGCGTTCCTACGCATATGTGAGCGCGCTGGTTTAACTGTTACTACTCCAGAAGGTATCGAGGGCCTTTGCTGCGGTACTCCATGGAAGTCTAAAGGTTACTCTGAAGGTTATGATGTCATGACTGAAAAAGTCATGAGATACCTATGGGATGCGACTAATGGTGGCGAACTTGCGGTAGTTGCAGATGCTTCTTCATGTTCTGAAGGTTTAGTAGTAATGGCTTCAAAAGCAATGGCTAAAGACGAACGTTATGGCAAGATTAAAATTATAGACTCAGTAGAGTTTATCCATGAAAAAGGCTTAAAAGAACTAAATATCAAGACTCCAGTAGAGTCAATTGCAATTCACCCTACTTGTTCCTCTACTGAACTTGGCACCACTGACATGATTAAAGATATTGCTGAGAAGATGAGTGATGATGTGCTAGTGCCATTACAATTTGGATGCTGTGCATTCGCAGGAGATCGTGGTATGTTGCATCCAGAACTTACTGAATCTGCAACTCAAGCTGAAGCTGCAGAAGTGACTTCTCGAGAATACGCACAATATGCTTCTAGTAACCGTACTTGTGAAATCGGAATGAGTCGTGCAACTAACAAGCCATACCGCCATATTCTAGAAATTCTAGAAGAAGCAACTCGTTAGATTTAAGCTAAAAACAGAGCACAATTTTTAAGGTATCTAACTAAATACTTAGAATATTCTTAGTATCCATATTTGACCTTAAAATTTGTACTCTTTTACAGTTAGAATACTTATCATGATGAAAATTTTTTGGATTATTTGCTCGATTCTCGGTGGCGGTTTATTGTGGTTCCACAATCGCCTCCCTCAAAATGAGTTAGTCACATTGGCACAAAATTTCTTGCCATGGTTTGGGCTAATAAGTATATTTTTCATCTTATTATTGCTTAAGTACCACAAAGATAAATCTGCAGTCTTGTTGTTGGTTTATCCGTTAGTTTCAATTGTGATGTTTGCACCTACGTTATTTCCAGTCAGTAAAATTACTGATCAAAATGCGGTTAAGCTAGCTACAGTTAACATTGATGCGGATAACAAAACTGTAGATAAGGCTTTGCAAAATATCTTAGCTCAGAATGCTGATTTAGTTGGCATTGAAGAGATTAGTGATAGTACCTTACAAAACATCACTACCACAATGAATGCAAGTTACCCTTATAACCATATTTTTGGATCTGTAGGCCTTTGGAGTAAATACCCTATTACAGACAGTGATAGAGCTGACATGCCGATGAATGAAGGACGAGTTTTAACAGCCAATGTAGCTCTGCCACAAGGTGATACTCAAGTTTACGTATCCCATATGGGTTCTTATCGTCCGTACATGCATAAACAACGCGATATAATGCTAAATCAAATTTCTCAAGTAATGCAAAGTGATCCTAATCAAAAAGCAATTATTATGGGAGATTTTAACGCTTCTACTTATGATTCACACTTCCAGCAAGTTCGGAAAACTTGGCCAGAAACACAATCGACTAAATTTGGACCTAATTTCACTTGGCCTTCTAATTTCCCAGTGACTAAGATTGACCATGTTTTTTACAAAGGTTTCAGTAAAGGAACTTCGCAAACTTTCGTAGTTTCTGGTAGTGATCATCGTGGTATTTCTGCACTAATTGATTAAAATAAAGTAAAAATCATACTTTGAGTAGGACGCGAAATTTACCGATAAGCGTATAAGCTTACTAAGTATGAGCCTGATACAAAAAACTTTAACTAGTACTGTTGTACGTAGGACAGTTGCAGCAAACTTGTCAAGTTCACTTGGTGAACTTGAGTAAGATGACAATTAAAAAACTAACCACTGAAACTAACTGGTACCCTGGGCTGAATGCTATACAAAAAGAACTAGCTAGGAGTACTGTAGCTATTGGTTTAAAAGCCTTTGAAAATTGGTTAATTCATGACAAAACAGTAGCAACTTGTCTTAAAATTGCATTTTCCCCCAGGTCGGTGGAAGTACTGCATAACGTTAAATTAGAGTATCTAATGCAAATAACCCAACTTTGTACCAAGATAATTGATAACGAGGCTAGTAATATTGCAGGGCGAAATCAAAATATTCTACGTAGTTTTGTAGCTCAATTCGCTAAAGAAACTATATTCTGCATTACCAATACCTATATCGAAGTAAATAGTGAAGGTAATCGCTGGGATCCACAGCTTGAAGCTAAACTAATTGATTCCTTTTACAAAAAGAATGTAATGAAAAAGTAATCTCAAAGTTCGTTGAGCTTGGCTGGAACGAAAATAGTAACTGCACTGTAGCTATGGGTAAAGTTAAATATGAAAACTTAACTTCCTACGTCAAAGATATTCGTAAAGTACTACAAGAACAAGAAGTGAATTTTATCATTGCTCACCGGAATGAAACTCTAGTATTAGTACTAAATAACTTTACTGGTATTGATTCTTTACTTGAAAGATTACGACCTATTTTTAATGAAAGTCCTTTAGTCTATGCTCCTGTCCAAAAAAGTTTGACCTTTTTAGAGTATGCAGCTCATTGTGCAATGGCTGGTATGATTGCCTACAAAGCTCGGCTCCAAAAACCACAGATTATCAATGCTCAAGAATTAATTCCCGAACGAATCATTCTTGGCGATAAAGAAGCTAAAGAGTATGCAATTTCCCATTGGTACACTCCGCTAGTAGAACTTGGCGATAAGATTTTTAACACTATCGAAAGTTTCTTAGAACAAGGGTGTTCACTGGAAAGTACAGCAAGAACACTCAGAGTTCATCCAAATACTGTAAGATACCGTATCAAACAGTTACCGAAAGCTATCAACCTCAATGTAACAAACCCTAGAGATGCTTATATATTAAAAACTAGTATCCTAGCAGGAAAACTGGCTGAAGCTAAGGAAAAACAACATCAAAAATAACTAGTTATAAATTTGATGATTAAACAATAAAGCCCCCACTTTATGTGGGGGCTTTATTGTAAATAATTGCTTATAATTGCCGTGTTAAGCTATTTGGGTGTTTAGCCAACGCACAGGTGCGCCAGCGCCAGCCTGACGGAAAGGCTCAAGTTCATCATCCCATGGCTCACCAATTGCTAATGAAAGCTCTTGGTATACACGCAAAGAATCATTTTCCTTATTACCAATCTCGTAAGCATGCCTAATCCGATCTTCTGAAACAACGATATTTCCATGCACATCAGTCTGTGCATAGAAGATACCTAGGTTAGGAGTAAAACTCCAACGCCCTGCATCTACACCTTTACTTGCATCTTCAGTAACTTCAAAACGAACATTACCCATACGACGTAATGATGTAGTAAGCAAAGCACCTATGCCGGCTTCACCACGCCATTCCAAAGCAGTACGATACATGCCTGAATCCGCTGGTTGCTTGCCCCATGTGAATTTTAAATCTTCGTCAAGGACAGAATTAACAGCCCACTCTATGTGTGGACATAAAGCAGCAGAAACAGAATGTATATATAGCATTCCCTGCGTATTACTCATAATCTTTGCCCTCTTTCGTTGACTGACGGTTAGTCTTCCCCTACTACCCTCAACAATTTTAATTAGACGCATACTACGAGTACTTAATTATGATACTACCCATACTGATTAAAATCATCAAGGGTTAAAGGTATGTCAAATTAACTTATTTAAGCTCGTGGATGCGCTTGATTATAACTTTCTTTAAGTCGTTCCATAGAGATATGGGTATAAAGCTGGGTTGTTGATAAAGACACGTGTCCTAATAGCTCTTGAACACTACGTAAATCTGCACCACCTTCAAGCAAATGCGTCGCAGCACTGTGGCGCAAAGCATGAGGACCACTCACTTTACTATCTGGAAGCATAGCAAAAAACTTATTTACTAAATCTCTAACTTGGCGTTGATTAATCCTGGCTCCTCGGGCGCCTAAGAATAATGCTTCTTGTTCTTTATTAGCCTTAAGCACTATTTCTTTACGTTCCTTAGTAACCCATTTTTGCATAGCAATGCTTGCCACTTCTCCAAATGGGATGATGCGTTCTTTATTGCCTTTACCGATGACTCTTACAATTTTATTTTTAAAATCAACATTAACTAAATCTATGGTAACTAATTCTTGCACACGCATACCAGTGGCATAGAGTAACTCAAGAATCGCTTTATCTCGGAAAGGATGGACTGTCTTAAAGTCATAAAAAGATTCAAAAAGTTCATCCATATTTTTCTTACTTAAGACATTTGGAAGTTTTTGAGTTTTTTTGGGAGTTAGTAATTTTTGACTTGGATTAGTAGCAATAATTCTTTGCTGAACTGCCCATTGAAAAAAAGTCTTAATGGAAGCCACTTTGCGTCCAATAGTAGATTTCGCCATTCCAGCATGAGTTAATTCTGCCAAGTACATGCGTAAAGCGGAGATATCTACATCACTTAGATTTTCACCGCCTTTTGTATAGAAAAAAGCCATGAAACCATTGATATCTGCAAGATATGCTTTAGTTGTGTTTAAAGACTTACCCTCCTGAGCTTCCAAATGCAACTTAAAGTCTGACAAAATTTTTTCCATACATTTAGCTTAACAAATTCATATCTTTGCTAGTTTTAACTTCAAAGCAGCAAAATCTCTTTACTACTTAATTCAACAATTCTCTTACTCTGCCCCACTTATCATCACGACTAAACACTTGATTATCAATCTGTAATTTTCGTAACACAGAGGTAACAGCTTTCATGCTCAAACCAGACTTCACAGCAATTGCTTTTTTATTTAATTTATTGCCATTACTAAGCGCATCTAGCACTCGATTTTCATCACTGCTGCTCCAATAACCTAGCTGTTCCTGTTTTCCATTCACATCAACTGAAATTGGTTCCAACAAACTAGTAATATCCTTAGCTGAAGTTATACAATGCACTTCATTATTTTCTTTTAGTAACTCATGACAACCAACAGACATTTATGAAGTAATATCCCCAGACACTACACCGACTGGCCTTCCAATTTCAAAAGCGTGATTTACCGTATTTTTTGTACCTGAACGCCAACTAGACTCGACTACCAACACTAATTGGCCTAACGCTGAAACTATACGATTACGCTGCAAAAACGCCATTTTGATGCTGGAACTTCTGGGTGATATTCAGAAATACAACAACCTTTATTCTTAACTATTTGTTCAAATAGCTGAATATTACTTTGTGGATATAAATTACCAAAGCCATTAGCGAAAACAACTGTGGTATGCCCCTCATGATGTAATGCTCCTAAATGAGCAGCTGCATCAATTCCATAAGCTCCACCAGAAACTACTGAATAATCATTAAGCACTAGACCCTTAGCTATAGTAAAAGCACTACTTTTTCCGTAACTTGTAGCAGCCCTTGACCCCACTATCGAAACACTAGGCGTTTGCATTTTCCCTTTTATCCATAATCCTATTGGGGCATCATAACCTAAATCATCTAGTTCAACTACCCAACTATTTAACCCCCTATAAATAAACTCACACTCATATTTATTTTCGTAGTAATGAACACCATGCTTTTCTCTCTTGAATTGTTCAATCCTCGGTAACCTACGCTCAAGTGCTTTTTGAACTAGTAAACCAGATTGGCTATATCCTTGCGCTGTAAGCCAAGATGAATTTTTAATTAAACTTTCTAATTCATTGTTTAACAAAGAATTAGCTAAGTCTTTTGCACCCATATTTTCAAGAAGAATCTGTAATATTGGCTCTGCTCCATCAATTAAATACGAACAGAAATAATAAGACTCTTTCTCAGTTTTAATCATCACTGCTCCTTAATCGTAACGCTTCATTTATATGTCTTTCATTAATCTCACTATCTGCTAAATCTGCAATAGTTAAGGCTAACTTTTGCACTTTTATCAAACCTCGTTTAGACAATAAATCTGCATCACACTTTAATAATGCTTCTTTCTTAGCTGAAATAGGTATACGAAGCTCATTATTAAGCAAATTAGCAGATATTTCGGAGTTGTAACTTAAACCATAAGGAGATAATCTTTGTATTTGTCTAGCCCTAGCTTTAGTAACTCCAACTAATAAACTCTTGCTACCTAATTTTGTTTCATTAATATGAAAAACTTCTTCTTTTACCTCATAATTAATATCAACTCGATTTAACAAAGCACCAGAAATCTTTTGTTCATATATATTAATCGCATAAGGAGTACATTTACAAGTCATATTGCGTGCAGAACGCTTGCCACAAGGGCATTTATTCATAGTTAATACCAGTTGAAACTTGGCGGGAAATCTAACTGAAAACTGTACCCTTGAAATATTGATATATCCAGATTCTAAGGGTTCTCGTAAAGCTTCAAGGACATCTCTCTTAAACTCAGGTGCCTCATCAAGAAGTAGTACTCCACAATGTGCTTTAGAAATACTGCCTGGAAGTACTGTGCGTTGAAAACCCCCACCAATTATTGCACTCAAACTTGAACTATGATGTGGCTCTTCAAATGGAATACTTGAATTAGTTTTATCTGATAATGCTCCTAGAGAATGAATAGCTAATACCTCAAGCAATTCTCTTTCATTGAGTTTTGGCAAAATACTTGGAAGTCGCTGGGCTAGCATAGTTTTACCAATACCTGGAGCCCCCGATAATAGAATATGATGCCTTCCTGCAGCAGCAATTTGCATCACTTTTTTGGCATAGTTCATTCCTTCAATATCGGCAAAATCTAACGGATAATCCTCTTGGCATATATCTTTTGTCTCTGTTTCCACGTTGTCAAAATTGCTAATTAAAGCTGTAAGTAATTCTCTTAAATTTGATACAGAGTATTGTATTATTCCTGGTATTTGAACATTCGTATTCTGTTTATCAACTCCGATTACTACTTTGCTAAACCCTTGATATTTTGCAGCAAGAACTCTTGCGATAGTTCCAGGCACCTTCTTTACTGCCCCATCAATACCTAGTTCAGCGATAAAGGCAGTATTACTAACACTTTCTTTTGGAATGACTTTACAAACAGTCAAAATCGAAATTGCTATTGCAACATCAAAACCTGATCCCTGTTTTGGCATAGACGCTGGTAATAAGTTAACGATTACTTTACGTTTAGGCAAACTAATACCAAGATAATTCAATGCTGCCTTTACTCGTTCTTTAGCTTCCCGTAATGCTGCATCAGGCAATCCAATTAAATAAATCTGAGGTAATAACCTGGAACTATTGAAGACTGTGCTTCAATAGTTTGTCCTGATGTTCCTATCAGTTCGATTGAATAAGCACTACCAAATCTCCTTGTTACTCATATAGTCACTGCTTCATAATGCTCAAGGAATGGAGATTCTACCTCATCAACTAAAATAGCAATCACGTCATACCTTAATTCCAAACTAGTTTTGGCATCCCTAGCAAACATCCATTCACTTGCGACAAGCTGCATACGTTTCAATTTTGCTGGTGTCATCATATCTACGCCATGACCACTTAAATATGAGCTACGAGTTTTAACTTCAATGAATGCTAATGCTTCTTCATTTCTAGCAATGATATCAATCTCGCCCTCATTACTCGTATAACAAGTATCAAGAATGTCGTAGCCATAAAACTGCAAATATCGAGCAGCTAATTTTTCACCGTATAGGCCTATTTCTTGTAAAATCATAATTTAACCTCCAAAGACCATCATGAATTAAACTAAGAAAGTTTAAATATGAAATACACTTTTTTGTGCATAACTCAAGAAAAAATAATTGTGGAGAACCAGCACAACTTTGAACATAAAACAATGCTGCAGGCATACGACCTAGGGATATTGTCTTGCTTGCAGCATTGTCATTGTATTTTACTCTAGGGGAGTAAACCTTATATATCTTAGTATGAGTAGCCTTATAGGAACAAAAGTATAGGTAATTCCTGCAGTAAACTTAGACCCTGAGTTAATGGTTTGCCATTTTAGATGTCCTATTTATTGGCGTCAATACCCATCTCTAGCCTCAAAAACAAGCTGGGGCGCAAAAAGAAGACTACACTAATACTCAAAACACAAGATACCGCATATATTTTTCAATATGTATCCGAAATTCCGTGAACAATTGGGAAAAATGTATTTGCTGCAGCTGCCAATGGATGCTGTCTTATTCATAGCTAAAAGTAAACATAAGGCATGAGCCAAAAGCTCCACCTTAAAGTAAAAAACCTGGAGTGATTGGGTCGTTAGAATCTACTTCAAATGTTGCATGCCCAATTTTGTAAGCATTTCCAGTAATTTTAGGGATGATTGCTGGTTGATTATACTCCGTAGTTTTCTTCAAAATTCTGCCTTCAAAACGTGAGCCAATAATAGAATCGTGAAGGAAAACCTGACTATCATTGAGCTTGCCAGTAGCATTCAATACTGCCATGCGTGAAGAACTGCCAGAACCACAAGGAGAACGGTCCACTTGCCCATCTGCAAAGATAGTGACATTTCTTTGATGTAATTCTCCAGTAGGTAAAGTGCCAAAATCTTCAAAGAAAATAACCCCATAAACACCACTTAATCTTGAGTCACTAGGATGTTCAGTTCTTGAATCATTTTTGAGTGCTACCTTAATCTCTTGACTAAGTTCAATTAGCTTTGTTAAATTTTTGGGAGTCACAGTTAAACCAAACTGCTTTGCTTCAATACCAACGTAGAGTGCTCCACCCCAGCCAAGAGTAGCTTTGCACGCACATTCACTAGTCTTGAGAATCACATTATCTCCCACAAACCTACTTGGTACATTTACAAAATCTACTTCTTCCACTCGTCCATCTTTATCCGTATGAACGCTAGCTGTAACTCGTCCTGAAGGTACATCAATCACTACATCTGTAATTCCAGAAGGATCCATCTCCACTAATCCAGAGTTTACCGCCCAAGTCCCTAATGCAATAGTGCCATGTCCACATGCAGTAGAAAAACCATGCCTATCCCAAAATAAAACTCCGAAATGTGCATCTTCATCATCTGGAGGTACGATTAACCCTCCATACATATCAGCATGACCTCGCGGCTCAAGACACATTAGTTTCCTAATATTATCAATTTCTGGAGTTGAAAGAGCCGCTTCGCGCTTATCTTTAACAGTTTTACCAGGAATTGCTACTGGCGGATTAGTTACAATCCTGAATGGTTCACCGACTGTATGATAATCTTCAGTTTCTACTGTAAAAGCACTTGATGAAGATTTAATCTCCTTTACTTCACCACTGCTCCGGCTAGATTTTGCTGCATTCACAATATTCTCCTTTGAATATCTTCTCAATAAACCTAAATTAGTTTCCAAGTTTTCCGATGATACTCAGTAACTCCGAATTCCTTGATAGCTTCTTTATGAGCTTTCGTGCCATACCCTTTATTTTTCTGCCACAGGTAGTCTGGATACTCATAAGCAAGAGTTTCCATGTACTTATCACGAGTAACTTTGGCCACTACTGAAGCAGCTGCAGCAGTTACTGAAGTGGTATCTGCTTTAGGTTGGGTATGTACTAATGGAAAGCTTTCCCCTTTACCTAACCAATTATGAGTACCATCTAATATAATAATTTCTGGCAAGATAACTAATTTCTGTAAAGCTCGTACCCCAGAAATTCGCAACGCCTCAGTAATGCCATATTTATCAATCTCATCGGCTGTTGCTTCACCTACAGCACATGCCAATGTCTCTTGAATGACAGGTGCTAAACGTTCGCGCGCTTTGACAGTCATTTGCTTACTATCTTTAAGGCCTTCAAACTCTGGTTGTCCATTAACACCAATTACCGTAACTCCGACCATTACTGGTCCAGCTAGACAACCTCGACCCACTTCATCCATTCCAGCTACTAACCGGTAGCCTTCTGCGAATAAAGTGTCTTCAAGCTCGTACGATACAGCCATAACTATTTTGTTGCTTGGGCAGCTGCAGAAGCAGCAGGAACACCTGTAAAAGTTTGTGACGAATCAGATACTTTGCCCATTTTAGTAAAAGGATAGACCTTGTAAACCACTTTACCTTGTACATCAGAAAGCGGAACCATTCCATGGTTTGCCCCATCCATGTGATAACGAGAATCTGCAGAATTAGAACGGTGATCCCCTAGCACCCAAACTTGTCCAGCCGGCACCGTGATATCAAAAGGAATATCGGAACTATTATTTCCTGGGAACAAATAAGGCTCACTAATCACTTTGCCATTAACTGAAATCTGGTTACCAACAGTTTTTACGTGATCTCCTGGCATCCCGATAACTCGTTTTACCAAGAAATCCTGACCAGGTTTAGCAGTAACTCCCACTAAACTACCAACAGTTTTAAGACTATCCTTAACAGGATTAGACTGCACTGGAATTTCTGGTTTCCAATCATCTGGGCGTTCAAATACCACTACATCACCACGTTGAATGTCTTTATTTTTATGAATCCTATCGACTAAAATCCGATCGTTGATATTTAGCGTCTGTTCCATAGAACCGGAAGGAATACTAAATGGCCTAATCACAAAGTTTTTTACTAACGCCACTACTAACAAAGCAATGATAATTGGTAATAAATATTCTCTCAGCACAACCATGAGAGTAGAGCGTTCAGTTTGTGTTTTATGTGAAGCCATTAACTACATTCCTTTCTACGAACTTCTCCACTATTCTACCTAATGTTTATTAGGATTTTTAGACCACCATTACTTAATTTTTAATGTTTTTAACTGATCTTTAATAGTTTCAAGTGGTGCATCGGCTTGCAAAAGTGTAGCTGCAGTGTAGGCACTTTCAATAAGAGCAGTATCAAATAACAATACTTCTTTTTCAGTCATTTCCATTGCCATTTCTAAGTTCATCTTGGCACTACCCAAGTCATAGAAAGCCAATAAAGTCTCACCTAAGTTTTGTTCGAAAGCTTCCAAAATCTTGTCGAAAGAAGTGCCGACTTCATCTGCTTCTAATCCAGCAGCAACTGTAATCGGCACATCCTTTGCAACTTCTTTAATAAGACGATTAAGACCTTCACCAATCTCTTTTACATGCGAGACAAGTACGACGCCTTTACTCATCAAATACTCCTGCCTCAAGCAATGACTGGAAGAAATACATACTTGAAGTGGCACCTGGGTCAATATGACCTACAGAACGCTCACCTAAATATGAAGCACGCCCTTTAGTCGCAATCATATCTTTAGTAGCTTCCTGTGCCTTTTCTAATACTTCGTTAGTAAGTTTGTCCTCTTGAGCAGCAGTAATAGCTGGACCCCAGAGATCTAGCATAGTCTTTTCACCAGTAGTACTCTTACCACGTTTTTCAATACCAGACATACCTGCTTCAAGCATTGGAATTACCTGATCGGAGCTAGCAGCTTTACCCATTTCCATCATTGCAGTTCCGTACAATGGACCTGCAGCACCACCAACCTTACTAATCAAAGCCATAGCAGTCTGTTTAAAAACATCTTGCATAGTTTCAGGCTTGTTAGCTTCTAGACTCTCACTTACAGCTTCCATACCACGTACCATATTATTGCCATGGTCACCATCACCGATAGGAGTATCTAATTCGCTTAAATAATCCTTATTTTCATCAATTTTTTCTTTAAAAATCTTAAGGGCTTTCACCCAAGTTTTAACCTCAACCATTAATTTCCTCTCCTACCAAGCTGGTGCTGCCACAGGTTCATTCAGAGCATCAGCCCAATCATCCTCAAGCTTAAGCATTGTAAGTGAAAGACCAGCCATCTCTAATGAAGTCATGAAATTACCCACCTTTGAGTAAGCAGTCTCAACATCCTCTTTTTCAAGAATATCCATTACATCACCGAAGAATACATATTGTTCCATAAGTGGAGTACCACCTAGACCATTTATAAGTACAGCAAATTTGTCAGACTTATTCCAGTCAAACGCCTCTTTTAGCTTAGAAGTTAGTTCTTCTGCCATACCCTTTGCTGGCTTAATTTTCTCTTTACGGTAACCTGGCTCACCATGAATACCGACACCGTACTCAATTTCATCATCTTCAAGTACGAAACCTGGCTTACCAACTTCAGGAACTGTAGCACCTGTCAATGCTACACCGATAGTCTTTAGGTTTTTAACTACCTTTTCACCAAGTTTAACTAGTTCATCTAAACTTGCACCGTTACGAGCTGCAGCGCCAAGAATCTTGTGGACAAAAATGGTACCTGCAACGCCACGTTTACCTTGGGTGTAGGTACTATCTTCAACAGCAATATCATCATCAACTAAGACACTAGCGACTTTGATATCATCCATCTCAGCCATGTCTTTTGCCATATCAAAGTTCATGACATCACCTGAATAATTCTTAACTATCATGAGGACGCCTTCGCCTTGATCTGCTGCTTTAATAGCCGCATTCACTTCATCAGGAGTAGGTGAAGTGAATACTTGACCACAAACTGCAGCTTGAAGCATACCATCACCAACGAATCCTGCATGCGCTGGTTCGTGACCACTGCCACCACCACTAATTAGAGCAACTTGTTTCTTAATATCTTTTTGTTTTAAAACATAAGTATCTGGGACTTGTTCAATAATCTCGTGATGAGCTTGAGCCAAACCCTTGACCATTTCAGGTACTATATCTTTTGGTTCATTAATAATTTTTTTCATGTTAGATAACACTTCCTTATCTTAAGACTAGTGTCGACATCGGCACTAGTTACTTACACTCCCATTCTACACGCTACTATTATGGGATTTTTAGAGCTAATCAAGCGCTACTAAATCCGATTTTCCATAACGATTATGCCCACGTAACTGTTTTTTATACTTCCAACACCTGATAGCTTCTTTTATAGATTTTCCTTGATTAGCTGCGAAGAAATCGTGGATGTAAGTATTATATTCAAATTGTTTATCAATCTTTGTTTTCCCATTTTTCTTATCTTGAATAATTTTGTAGTAAGCTGCTGTCGCCTCTTCATAAGTTTTCCAATATGCTCTTTGAAAAAAGATCTATGCTTTTCTGTACAAATAAAATTGGTTTAAATTTTTGTGTTTAATTAAATATTAGATGTCGGTATATTCTTTTGCTTTGACGTCGAAGAAGTAGCTAAAACTTCTCCCGTATCTAAAAAATGAGCAATCCAAGCTGTCAGCTCTATTTTACTTCCAGAAACAGGTAATGCATTATTTCGACAAAAACTACTAACTCTTCTTTCAGATAATAAAACTCGCTAAATGTTTCACTATCCAATTCTTTATCTAGAACAGGTCTTTCAACCATCCGTTCCTCCTTATATACATTTAATATTCTAGTTCAAATTAGAACGTCAAATACATCTTTTTAAGGACTTGCGATAGGCAAAAGAAAAAGACCCCAAAATATTGAGGTCTTTTTACAAATAAGCTTTATTTTACTCTTCAGACTTTTCAGCCTTTGGAGCTTCAGATTTAGCTTCTTTCTTAGCTGGTTTTTCAGCTTTCTTAGTAGCCTTCTTACCCTTAGCTGAAACTACGTCATCGCGCTTTTCACGAATCTTCGCAGCCTTACCAGTACGATCACGTAGATAGTAAAGCTTCGCACGACGTACGTCACCGCGAGTAGCAAGTTCGATCTTATCAATTACTGGTGAATGTACAGGAAATGTACGCTCTACACCAACACCAAAGCTAGTCTTGCGAACTGTGAATGTCTCGCGAATACCATCACCAGAACGTGAAATTACATGTCCTTGGAATAGCTGGATACGAGAACGGTTACCTTCCACTACCTTTACGTGAACTTTTACAGTATCACCAGGGCGGAAATCTGGAACATCAGAACGCAATGATGCTTCATCAACAATATCTAAAATACGCATTTTTATATATTTCCTCTGACGCCGTAGGTCCTCAAAGGCCTTAAGTACTGTCGCACGATGGCGACAAAACTTCCATTCACATACTCACTTTGGGAGCATGCCATACACTTCCAGTAATTTTATTAACCCCCACGGCAGCCATAAAACCTAGAAGACATACGTCTATAATTTTCACATTTTTAGACCATAAATTCAAATATTTTTGAAGATTTAATCCAATAAATCTGGACGACGTTCTTTAGTACGCTTTAGTTGTTGAGTTTTACGATACTCAGCAATTTTTGCATGATGCCCACTCAATAATTCCTCTGGAACTTCATAACCACGCCAATTAGCTGGTTTTGTATAAACCGCATATTCTAATAGACCATCACTGTGTGATTCCTCAACTAAAGATTCTGGATTACCGACTACTCCAGGTATTAGACGCACGATAGCTTCAATCATTGCCATTGAAGCTACTTCCCCGCCATTTAAAACATAATCACCAATACTTAAAAGTTGTACATCAAAATGTTCTTTAGCCCAATGGAATACTCGCTCGTCAATACCTTCATAGCGTCCACAAGCAAATACTAGATGTTCAGTCTTAGCTAATTCACCAGCTTTAGCCTGGTTAAAAAGTTTTCCAGCAGGTGAAGGGACAATTAAAGTTGGTTTTTTGTCTTCAACTAGTACACTTTCCAAAGCTTGTGCCCAAGGTTCTGGTTTCATTACCATGCCAGCCCCACCCCCGTAAGGAGTATCATCTACAGTTCTACGTTTATCTGTAGTGAAATCACGCAAATTGTGAGTTTCAATAGCTAACAGCCCATCTCGTTGGGCTTTACCAATTAAAGATATATTAAGACCTTCAAGATACTCTTGAAAGATACTAAAAATATCAATCTTCATCTAATAAACCACCTGGAGGTGTTACATAAAGTGCAGCTTCATCAAGATTAATTTCGGGCACAATCTCTTCCACAAACGGAACTAAGCGCTCTTCTTCAGAGCTCAATTTAATAGTCAAAATGTCTTGAATTTCTCGAGTCTCCATCTTAGTAACTTCGCCTATCACATTACCTTCACGGATAACTTTTAAACCTTCAATTTCATGTGGATACCAAGCTTCATCTCCTTCAGAAATTTCTTCTGGTTCTGCGTACAAGATAGTATTGCGGAATTCTTCTGCAGTATTACGATCATTAATCTCAACAAAGCTAATTAAAATGCGATCTTTATTCCAACGATGACCTTTAACTGTAAGCTTTGGCATTTCATCACGATTAGTTTCAATCACTTCACCATGTGCAAAACGAGCTTGTGGATTATCAGTAAATAGCTGGGCCGTTACCTCACCACGCACTCCATGTGGTTTCCCAATTCTAGCGATTTTAACTTTCATTAGCTTCCTTTTTTAATCTATGCCAAATTAATAGAAAAATGGCCTTGCCGTAATACTACCGCAAGGCCACATTCAAAGTTTATTAACGACGACCACCGTCAGTTTCTAGCACATCAACTCGCACACTTTTACCTGGAGAGATAGCATTCATTACTGAACGTAATGCAGTCGCAATACGACCTTGCTTACCAATAACTCGGCCAAGGTCACTCGGATTAACCCGGATGCTTAGAACATCGCCCCGACGGCTGTAACGGCTAGTAATTTTAACATCATCAGGATTTTCAACAATCCCTTTCACTAGATGTTCAAGTGCTTCAGAAAGCATAGTTATTAACTTTCCTTAGTCTCTTCTTCGACAGCTTTTTCTTCAGCTGAGTCGTCATCAGTTTCTTCTTCAGTTTCAGCTTTCTCAGCCTTTTCCTCAGAATCTTCATCTACTTCAGATTCTTTATTGTCATCTTCTTTATCAGCGATTACAGAACCTTTATCTGGAGCTACAAAAGCTTTTTTTTCTTCAGCAGCCTTGTAAGTGCTTTCAGCACCCTCTTCACCTTTGAACTTCTGTAGGTCACCAGTAATCTTTAGCAATGCTGTAACAGCATCAGATGGCTGCGCACCAACACCTAACCAGTACTGAGCACGTTCAGAATCAATTTCAATTACAGAAGGATCGTTAGTTGGGTGGTAGATGCCGATTTCTTCAATCGCACGACCATCACGCTTCTTGCGTGAATCCATAACAACTACACGGTAAAAAGGTGCCTTTTTCTTACCAAGGCGCTTTAGACGAATTTTTACTGCCACTTGGGTGGACTCTCCTATTTCTTCTCAATGTTTACGGCACGATAGCAAGTTCGTGGGGACAAACAACCATCACACCAACGGACACTTTCACACGAATAAGAGAGGGTTCGTATGAAAAGAGTTCTTTAATAGTATAACGCTTATTCGTAAAATTAGATACTTAATTTCATCTGAGTTAAGAACTAGTCAATAAAAGCAATTCAACAAGCTATTTTAAGTACTTATAGAAAAATACCTTCATCAAAGGAAAAGGGCTGTAGTGCTTAAATTAAAGTCCTTTTCCTATACAATTTACTTGTTATCCAAGAAGTTACCAAAACTACTTGGCAAATTTAGCTGTGAAGCATCAAATTCTTCTGGAGCTTCTTGCTTAATATTGCCAAAAGCAGAACCTGACGCAGCAGTATTCTTAGCTTCACGCTTTGCAGCCAATTCTTTTTCGTATTGTGCTTGCTTAGCTGGGTTACCACTCTTAACCTTCTTTTTGCCTCGCTTTTGCTTACGTTTTGATGATCCACCACCGCTATAGCCACCTGGAACTCCAGGCATACCGCCACCACGGCTCATTTGTAACATCATCTTTTGTGCTTGCTTAAAGCGTTCCATCAACTGATTAACTTCCGAAACAGTTACACCAGAACCTGCAGCAATACGAGCACGACGTGAACCATTAATAATCTTCGGTGCACGACGCTCAAGAGGAGTCATCGAACGCACAATAGCTTCTACACGATCTACTTCCCGGTCATCAAACTGCTCAAGCTGTTGCTTCATTCCCGCAGCACCTGGCATCATTCCAATAATTTTCTTAAATGATCCCATCTTCTTAATCTGCTGCATCTGAATCAAGAAGTCTTCTAAGTTAAAGGCTTCTTCATTAGCAAACTTATCTGCCATACGTTGAGCTTCATCAGCATCAAACTTCTGCTGTGCTTGCTCAATCAAAGTCATCACGTCACCCATATCAAGAATTCGAGATGCCATACGGTCTGGATGGAATACCTCAAACTCGTCAATCTTCTCACCAGTTGAAGCGAACATAATTGGACGACCAGTAACAGAAGCGACTGAAAGTGCTGCACCACCACGTGCGTCACCATCAAGCTTAGTAAGAACTACGCCAGTGAAATCTACACCGTCAAGAAATGCTTGTGCTGTATTAACTGCATCCTGACCAATCATCGCATCAATTACGAATAACACTTCATCTGGCTCTACTGCATCACGAATATCAGCAGCTTGTTGCATCAATTCCTGATCAACACCCAAACGACCTGCCGTATCGACAATCACAATGTCATGTTGCTTTGCTTTAGCCTCTTCAATTGCATCTTCAGCAACCTCAACTGGGTTCCCATCATGAGCAATTTCAAACTCACTCGTAGTACCTGGATGTGGCGCAAATACTGGAACCTTAGCTCGCTCACCTACCACCTGTAGCTGAGCTACTGCGTTTGGACGCTGCAAGTCACAAGCCACCAACATTGGCGTATGCCCCTGAGACTTAAACCAATGTGCTAACTTACCAGCTAATGTAGTTTTACCAGCACCCTGCAAACCAGCAAGCATAATTACTGTAGGTGGGTTCTTTGCATATTGAACACGACGAGTTTCACCGCCAAGTATTTGTTCAAGTTCATCGTTTACAATTTTTACGACTTGCTGCCCTGGGTTAAGAGCTCCAGAAACTTCTTGACCTAAAGAACGTTCTTTAATATTTTTAATGAATGAACGAACTACAGGAACTGCCACATCGGCTTCAAGTAATGCACGACGAATTTCGCGGGCAGTACCGTCAATATCTGCTTCAGTAAGACGACCTTTGCCTTTTAAGTTTTTAAAAGTACCGGTTAACCGGTCTGAAAGTGAATTAAACATAGTACTTATAAGGATACAAGTTAAAGTTCATTTTTGAAACAATACCAACTTCTTCTCAAAGCGAAATTAGCACTGTTTATTACCTTTAGAGTGATTATTTACACTAATTTTACAAATCAACTCTAATCAATCGTGTAGCCTGTCTGGGACAGTTTAAGCACGCTTAAGTACGCTTAACTCCCCAAACATACTACATCTAGGAAAAAGTTACAAAGAAAAAGAGCCAAACCCAAAAAAGGTCTAACTCTCTTTCCTTAAAAATTATTTACTGTTCTAGGATAGCGTCCACGAACTGCTCAGGTTCAAATGCAGCCAAATCATCTGGACCTTCACCAAGACCAATTAGCTTAACTGGCACCCCAAGCTCACGCTGAATTGCCACCACAATACCACCTTTAGCAGAACCATCAAGCTTGGTCAGCACAATACCGGTGATGTTTACTGCTTCCGCAAAAACTTTTGCTTGAGATAGACCATTTTGGCCAGTAGTTGCATCAAGCACTAACAAAGTCTCATTAATTTCAGCTTGTTTTTCAGTAACACGCTTTAACTTACCAAGCTCATCCATCAAGCCAACCTTGTTTTGCAAACGCCCTGCAGTATCAATAAGCACAATGTCAGCATTATCATCGATACCACGTTTAACAGCATCAAATGCAACTGATGCTGGATCAGCACCTTCTTTATCAGAACGAACAGTTAATACACCAACACGCTCACCCCAAGTAGTCAACTGATCAGCCGCAGCAGCGCGGAAAGTATCAGCCGCACCTAATAGAACTTTCTTATCTTCTGCGACATAAATACGAGCTAGCTTACCTACAGTGGTAGTCTTGCCAACTCCGTTAACACCTACCACTATAACTACTGCTGGCTTATCTTCAGGAGTTTTTAGATTTAAGTTACGATCTAAATCACTATCTAGCATTTTAATTAAGCCAGATCTAAATAGTTTTTTAACCTCTTCAGGGTCTTTAATGCCTTCAATGCGGACTTGTTCACGCAAACCGTCAACAAGCTCTGTAGTTGCATCAATACCAACATCAGCAACTAACAAAGTATCTTCTAAATCATCCCAAGTGTCTTCGGTAATTTCATCTGAACTTAATATTGATAGTAAACCCCTACTAAAAGCACTGTTCGATTGTGCTAGTTTTGCGCGCAAACGCTTCATCCGAGTATCTAAGCGTTCTGGTGAATCATAAAGTGGCTTAACTGGCTCTTTTACTTCCTCTTTTTCTTTTACAAGAGTGTCGCCACCAGCTGTTATTTCTTTATCTTTAGGTTTTCTACCTAATTCAAGACGTTCTTTTTGCTGTTGTTTATTATCAAGGACTTTAAGACCACTACCACCGAGAACAACAGTGACTACGGTAATAATTTCAGGTAAAAAATGGAGTAAATTCATGTCTTCTATTATCGCATGGCTGACAAACAATGTAAGCACAAAAATGAGGAGCGGTTCATGAATTTTTCACGCACGATTACATTTCCACAACGTGGGCAAGTCTCTCCTACTCGACCATAAACATTTAATGATCTAGAGAAATACCCAGATTCGCCATTGGTATTTACATAAAGTTTATCGAAGCTAGTACCGCCAGCAACAATAGCTTCATTCAGCACATCCTTTACACTTTTCCACAGTAATTCATACTGTTGTTTAGGAATTTCAGTAGCTTTAGTACGATAATGTAGCTTAGCTCGCCAAAGTGACTCATCAGCATAAATATTCCCGATACCAGAAACCCAAGTTTGATCTAGTAATAACCTTTTAATTTCACGAGCTTTTTGCACTGGAGGTACAAAAAGCTTATCCAATGGATCTAATGCAATATGTGCTGTACTTGCTGGCACTTTATTATCAGAATTATCTAAAAACATTCCGCCAAAAATACGCTGGTCCACAAAACGTAATTGTTTACCGTTAGCCAAAGTTAATAAAACTTTGGCATGTTTTTCCAATGACTCTTTAGGGTCTTTAATCAACAATTGACCACTCATCCCTAGATGCATTACCAGCACAATATCTTCATTTGAGAAAGTTAGCCAAAGGTATTTACCTTTGCGATTAATAGCCTTAATAGTTTTACCAGTTAAAAATTCAGTAAAATCGCCAAGTTCATGTCTACGTAATGAGCGAGGGTCGAGTATTTCAACATTGATTACTTCTTTACCTACTAGCCAAGGCTCAAGTCCTAAGCGAATGGTTTCTACTTCTGGTAATTCTGGCATACTTTATTTTTCGCTAAGCTTTCGCCAAGCTTCTTTGGCAGCGACTTTCTCTGCTTCTTTTTTAGAGGTTCCAGTTCCACTAGCTATACGCTTATTTTCAACAATTAAATATGCTGTGTATAACTTAGCATGATCTGGACCTTCAGCTTCTACTTCATAACTTACTTCGCCCTTATTTTTCGCAGCAACTAATTCTTGGATGCTAGTCTTCCAATCTAAGGAAGCTTTTAAATGCTCAGTATTTTCAATCAAAGGCGAAGTTATTCGTAACACCATATCACGAGCAGTATCTAAACCTTGATCCAAATAACAAGCGCCAATAATAGCTTCCATAGTGTCAGCAAGGATTGAGGATTTATCTCGACCGTTAGTTTGGTCTTCACCTTTACCTAACTGAATAAACTCACCGAGACCTAGTTCACGAGCAATCTGGGCAAGTGCATGAGTACTAACTACTGCCGAACGGCGTTTTGCAAGCTCACCTTCAGAAACATCTGGATAAGTGTGGAAGAGTTTATCTGTTACCACTAAACTTAGAACCGAATCCCCCAAGAATTCAAAACGCTCGTTATGTGGTATACCACCATGTTCATAAGCATAGGAGCGATGTGTTAAAGCATGAGAAAGCGTCTTGGAGTTAATTTCAACTCCAAGACGCTTTAAAAGTTTATCTGTCATATCAGGCTAGATGTCGGCTACTTTACGCCCTTTGTATTCATAGAACAAAGGAGTCCCAGTAGAATCTTCAACAACTTTAGCCTGATGTGGTCGGCTATAAACTACCTGACCATTTTCTACAGTCTTCACAAGTTTTGGTGCACTTGCTTTCCACTGTGAACGACGTGAACGAGTGTTAGCTCGTGACATTTTACGCTTTGGAACAGCCACAATCAGCCCTTTTCTGTAGTGTTAGTGTTGATCAAGCCTTCGAGTGCAGACCAACGTGAGTCTATTGCTTCGTGATGATGCTCTAGATCGTCTTCCATGCGAAATCCACACTCTGAACATAATCCTAAACATGCATCCTTACACACGGGATTAAATGGTAATTTAGTCACAACCACATCCCGCACGATGGGTTCTAGATTGATTGTATCATCTATAACAAGATATTGCTCATCATCGTCTGGGTTTTCTTCATATTCAAACAGTACAGAACAATTAATTTCGATTCCACGCTTTATTGCATCAAGACAACGTGAACACTCACCTTTCGCAATTGCCTGGATTGTGAAATTGGCAAAAACTCCTTCAACCACTGAATCTAGTTCAATTTTGAAGTTCATTGGTGAATTTTCTTCAACGTAAATCACTGGATTTCCAATCTCAGCTGGAGCTTTGATGCGAATATCTTGCTCAAAAGTATCACCAATACTTTTACGTAAATCAAATATGTCAAAAATTAAAGGGGATTTTCCTTGATTATTATCTTCAACCATTTTGTCGATTATACGCTTTATTTTACAAATAAACACTTAAGTTAAGCTACATAATTTTACAAACCTAATAAAATATTAGGATTAATAAGCACTAAATAACAAATATTATAACTACTAGTTTTTTCTTTACAGCACAATTCTAACTGGTAAACTAAAGTAGTTAGGTTGCCTCAAAACGAGCAAACAGAGGTGTGTGTATAGTGGAAGACTTTGACAAACAATTAATCAATCGTCTTAAACGTTCCGAAGGCCAACTTCGTGGCGTGCAACGAATGATTAATGAAGATAAAGAATGCGTTGATATTGTAATCCAACTTTCAGCTGTTCGCTCAAGTATTGATAGAGCTATTGGTCTTATAACTGCAGAAAACCTAAAGACTTGTCTAACAGAACCTGAGGTTGATGCCAAAGAAAAAGAGGAAAAACTACAACAAGCAGTTAATCTCATAGTTAAACGCTAGTTTTAAATCTAAAGAATGTATAGAATTGTGTTTTAATTTGAGAAAGTGTATACATTTTATTCATCACTAATTCTAGTAATATGCATTTTTACATACAAATAGTGGTAGATACTTCAGTATCTACCACTATTATTTTTAATTATTAAATTTGTTTTAATTACTACGGACTGCTGCGAGAATTTATACCCTTCATCACAAACTGTTTCCCATGTAACAATTGAATAAAGAGTTAGCTTAAACTTTGGCTTTTAGTTGACTTTATCTTGCATAGCCTTACTAATATTATGGGAAACCATAGATTCCACATCCCCATTAAAGAAGTATACTTCCTTCACAATAGTAGAAGATATATGAGCTACTTCAGCAGTAGCTGGCAAGAAGATAGTTTCTACGCCAGAAAGTTTTTTATTAATAGTGGACATTGGCACCTCATACTCGAAATCAGAACCATTACGAATACCTTTAACTAATGAAGCTCCATTTTCTGCACAAAAGCCTGCAAGAGTTTGTCGTCCAAGTACTGCTACTTTCACATTAGACAAATGTTTAACTTCTTGCTTTGAAAGTTCTGCTCGTTCTGTTTCGGTAAAGAAATACTTTTTATTAGTATTACTTGCCACTAGCACGAATACCTCATTACAAAGTTTGCTACAACGTTCAATAATATCTAAGTGACCTTTATGTATTGGGTCAAAGGAACCAGGGCAAACAACTGTTCCCTTCTTTGGGCTACTATCTATCACAACTCTCCTATTTATTTTAGGAACGCTTATTATGTAATTAGACAATAACATAATAAGCTGGGTGTTCTATTCCCAATTAAGCTTATAGAAATAATATAAAAACTCTCTATTAAATCGCTAAATGCTTATGTTAGGATAACCTAAACTAAAAATTATTATTAAAGGAAAGATTTAAAACTATGCCTATCCACAAGAATATTACTGATGCTGTTGGCGGCACACCACTAATACAGCTTAATCGGATAACACAAAATGTAGTTGCTGACATTATTGTAAAACTGGAACAAAATAACCCAGCTGGTAGCGTTAAAGACCGTATTGGTGTAGCTATTGTAGATGCTGCAGAAAAATCAGGTAAATTAAAACCTGGTGGCACAATTATTGAAGGTACTAGCGGTAATACTGGTATCGCGCTTGCATTTGTTGGCGCAGCTCGTGGCTACAAAGTAGTACTAACTATGCCAGAAACTATGAGTATTGAGCGCCGTAAACTACTTAAAGCTTATGGTGCAGAGATTGTACTAACTGAAGGTCCTCTTGGCATGCGAGGTGCTATAGAAAAGGCTGAAGAACTCGCAAAAGAAACTCCAAACTCAATTCTTGCACGTCAGTTCAGCAACCAAGCAAACGCTGAAATTCACTACAAAACTACTGGCCCAGAAATTTTTGAAGATACTGATGGTGATATTGATATTTTCGTGGCAGGTATTGGTACTGGTGGTACTATCACTGGTGCTGGCAAATATCTTAAAGAAAAGAAATCTGACATTGAAATCATTACAGTAGAACCAGCTGATTCGCCACTATTAACTAAAGGTAAATCAGGTCCTCACAAAATTCAGGGACTTGGTGCTAACTTCGTTCCAGATATTCTAGATAAAGAAATTTACAGTGAAGTTATTGATGTGCAATTAGCAGATGCGACTAAGACTGCTCGTACTTTAGGCACTGAAGAAGGTATCCTCCCTGGTATTTCTGGTGGTGCTGCAGTATTTGCTGCGCTTGAAGTCGCTAAGCGTCCAGAAAATAAAGGTAAGAAGATTGTAACTGTATTACCTGACTTCGGTGAGCGTTACTTCTCTACAGTGCTTTTTGAGGACTTAAACGAATAATTTTAACTAGGAATTTTAGTTGACGAAATTCATCGAAATAATTAAAGAAGATATCTCGGCTGCACGAGCCAATGACCCAGTAGCTCGAAATAATGCCGAGATATTTTTTGGTTATTCAGGATTACATGCAGTTTGGAATCATCGAGTTTCACATGCCTTATGGCGACGTGGATTACGCACTGCCCCCCGATTACTTTCACAATTCTCCCGTTTCTTAACTGGAGTTGAAATTCATCCGGCTGCAAAATTAGGACATCGAGTATTCATTGACCATGGCATGGGTATCGTCATAGGAGAAACTGCTGAAGTCGGCGATGATGTACTTATCTACCATGGCGTCACACTTGGTGGTACTGGCCATCAAGAATGCAAACGCCACCCTACTATCGGAGATCGCGTAATTATTGGTGCTGGCGCAAAACTGCTAGGTAATATTAAGATTGGTGATGATAGTGCAATCGGCGCTAATGCAGTAGTAGTAGATTCTGCACCAGAATGGACTACATTAGTAGGTATTCCTGCTAAGAAACGTCCACGTAGACGCAATCCTGAAGAAAAACCTGATGCTAGTGACTTTTATATAATCTAAGTCTCTAGCTAGGTGTACATAAAATCAAAGTTGAAACAACTTTTCCAGTAGCTTTTGCTCCAGACCCAGGAGTATATCCAGCAGGCAATGTTACCACTGCATTTAAGGTAACAGCAACACTTACACTTAAAACTGTAAGCATATTCATAGTCTGACCAGCAGCTAATGGAGCAGTTAGTACTACTTGCTGGTGAGTTTTACTCAACGCATTTATAGTTGCTACACCACCTGTAATTGTTAAGGCACTAATATCAACACCATTGTTAGAAGTTATATCAATAACAGTACCCACTGGCAGCTCATTGTCAGGTGCAGCAGTTAAAGTAAAACCTTTACCAAGAAGACCTACAACACCGCATGTGCCATCAATATGAAAATTACCTACAGAACCAGGACTTGCAGCCATTGCTGGAACAGCTACTGCACTTGCGACCACTGGCACTGACCATACAGCACCTTTAACTATACTTCTACGGGATAATTCCGTATCCTCTTTCTGGGGTGACATCTGATACCCCCCCCAATCTCACGAACAAATCTATGACCATTAAGTATGGTAAAATACATTACCAATTTTACTCTTTGTGCAAGTGAAACTAATAGCTTTTTTCAGAATTTTCCGAAAATAGTTTTGAAATCTTTATGCGTAAATCTTATAATTTATCTCCATTATTTATTTAGTCAGTTCAAAGCCGATAATTAAAGTCTCACCATATCTTTTCCGAAATAGTTCACTAAAATCTGGATTTTCTATAGCTTCCTTAGCTCGACTACTTCGCTCAATAATTACAAGGCTATGCGGCATTAACAATGGAACTAATTTAGCTAAAATTTCATTAATGTTTTTTGTCGAGAAATTATAGGGTGGATCAATAAAAATTAGGTCATACTTTGTAGTTACCTTTTTAAGATATTTTTGAGCATCACTAAAAAAGGTATCTAGGACCGTAGGAATTTTTTTGTCGCTTAATTCACAATTTTCTTTAACAATTTTTAATGCTTTTGGATGTTTTTCTACAAAATCAACTTGTTTTGCTCCCCGACTTGCAGCTTCTAACCCTAATGCTCCAGAACCAGCGAATAAATCCAATACCACACTGTCTTCAAGCATATTGTAACTAATCAAGGTGGAAAATAGTGCCTCTTTGACTTTATCAGTGGTGGGGCGAGTATTATCGCCAGCTAAAGTTTTAAGCTGTTGTCCTTTTAGTACTCCGGCAATAATTCTCATTAGTTCTTTTCCAAATATTCTTCAGTATCCTCATCAAGGAATTTATCCAAAGTTTGCCTCAATAACTGATGCTTCAATAACTCTGGATCGCTAGTAATTAATCGTTCTGCTTCTTGCCTAGCAGTTTCTAAAACTTTTTTATGTTTTGTCACTTTTAAAAGCTTTAACGAATTTGAAGCTCCAGATTGTTTTGCACTTAAAACATCACCCTCACGACGCTGTTCTAAATCAAGCAATGAGAGCTTAAAACCATCAATAGTAGAAGCTACTGCGTTTAAACGTTCTATAGCTTCGTGTTCTGGTTCTAATTGGGTGACAAGTAAGCATAAACCTGGTAAACCACCACGACCGACACGTCCACGCAATTGATGTAGCTGAGATACTCCAAAGCGATCAGCATCCATAACGACCATCATCGTGGCATTATGTACATCAACTCCCACTTCAACTACAGTCGTAGAAACTAAAACATCCAAATTTCCAGCAGCAAACTCTGCCATAGTCCGATCTTTGTATTGTGTATCAAGTCTAGAGTGTAAAATACCTAATTGCAGCTGTGGCAAATTGTTTTGCAAAATCTCAGCAAACTCTGACACCTGCATGCGTTTTAGTTGATTATCTGAGCTTTCAGGTTGTTCTTCATCACCAATTTTAGAACAAACTATATAAACTTGATGCCCCTTAGCCACCTCTTCTCTAGCCCTACCTAGAATCCTACCTGCCCAGCTTGGATGCTCTACCAGGTTTACTACATGAGTGGTTATAGGGGCTCTACCTGCTGGCAATTCATCAATAGTAGAAATTTCCAAATCACCAAAGATGGTCATTGCCACAGAACGTGGGATAGGTGTCGCAGTCATAATAAGCGTATGTGGATAGTTGTCCTTGCCACGGTGCCGTAGTACATCGCGCTGATCTACGCCAAAGCGGTGCTGCTCATCAATAATTACTAGCCCTAAATCTACAAACTGTACGTGTTCTGAAAGTACTACATGGGTAGCAACTACTAAGTTACATTGCCCTGAAGCTAAGTTTAAAAGTACTCTTTTCTTTTCTTTAGCACTCATTGAACCAGTTAAAAGTGAAGCATAAACTCCCTTAAAATTTAACTCACCAAGATAAGCATAAATTGACTGAAAATGCTGACTTGCTAATACTTCTGTCGGGGCTAACAATACTGTCTGCCCGCCATGCTCAATAACAGTCAGCATAGCTCTTAACGCCACAATAGTTTTACCCGAACCAACATCACCTTGCAATAAACGGTTCATTGGATGCGTTTTCGCTAAATCAGCAGCAATCTCTTTAGATACTCGTTTTTGTGAGTTAGTTAATTCAAAAGGTATCATCGCATCGAAATCTGCCAGCAATCCACCAGTTTCAGCTTTATACGATTTTGCTTTTTGCTTTTCAATATTAGCTTTACGCATTACCAAACTAGTCTGAGTTAAAAAGGCTTCTTGAAAACGAAAACGATTTTGCGCGGCAAAACAATCTTGTAAAGTCTGCCCTTGATGAATATTCTGATAAGCAATGGTTAAATCCAGCAAATTATGACGCTCTAAAATATCAGCTGGAATTGGGTCCTCTAATGTAGCTGGCATCGTATCTAATAAAATCCCAATAGCACGCTGAATCATCCAAGTGCTCAGCTTTGCTTTAGCTGGATATAACGGAATTGGCTTTGCTGATAAAGCCTCAGCATCATCGTCTTCATCAATTAATTGAAACTCTGGATGAGACAGTGTTAAAGACCCTTGATAACTACTAACTTTGCCAGAAAACATTCCTAATGCACCAATAGGTAACCTACGTTCTAGACCATATTGGTTAAAAAAAGTTAGTTTTAAAAATTGGTTATCTTCTTCACCTTGTATTAATACCTCCGTTAACAATCCTCGACGCGAATACATTCTACGCGAATTTAAACTCACTACCCTTGCAACTAAAGTCGCATCTTCGCCAATTGGTAACTCACTAATCGAAGTTAACTCGCCACGCTCTACATAACGTCTTGGAAAATGATTTAGGAGATCACTAACAGTTTCATAACCAAAATTATTTTTAAAGGCCTTTGCAGATTTATCACCTAAATAATTACGCAGTTTTTCATCGAGAAAGGAAATGCTCCCACCCCTTTTCTGCAATAGCTTTATCATCTAGGTAAATACCATTACCTGATACTACTTTCCCAATCTGATGGAATTCTTTTGGAATCTCATCAGCAGCAAAAGTCGCAAGTAAGTTATGATCTTCACCACCATGAAGCATAAAGTCTAACGCTTGTGCTTCACTGATTTCAAGTGCTGAAGTAAATTTTGGTAGGTATTCATCAAAAGCTAAACTATCTAATTTTATTGCCACTTGGCTAGCATTTACAATACGTTTAGCATCTTTTAACAGACCATCAGAAGTATCAATCATGGCATGAGCTTTCGTAGACATATTATTTAAAGCTGGCTTTGGTTGTAATTGATAATTTATGAAGTCGTTATTTTGAGCAACAAGCTTACCTTCTAACGTAGCTAATGCTGCAGCTGCTAAGCCTGGAATTCCATTTATTGCAACAATATCCTCTACTTCAGCACCTGTACGAGTAATGGGTTTCTTACCTACTAATTCACCAAAAATTGTTATTGAAATTGCTAATTCAGTACTGCTAGATAAATCGCCACCAATAACACTAAAATTATCACAACCATAATACTTTGCAGCAGCATTAATTCCACTTGCAAGATCTTCGAGATAATTTATTTCAGTAGTTTTGGGTAAAGCTAAACTCAGTAACATTGCTGTTGGTTTGGCACCCATCGCATAAATATCAGCAGCATTTTGTACAAATGCTTTAAAACCCTGTTTAAAACCAGAGTTACCTTGCCAAGAAAGCCGAAAGTCTTGGTTTTCTACCAATAGATCTGTACTAGTAACTAACTTTTTACTTGGAATAGCTAAAACTGCTGCATCATCACCAATTCCTAAGTCAATATTAGAGCTTTGTGGCAACTTATTTTTAAGCAAGGTAATAATTTCATACTCTGATAAATCAGCTACCTGGGTCATTGGTAATGCAATCTAATTCTTTATTCACTATTGATGTAATGCTAATTTCACTAACCTATCAAGTAGTTCTTGATAGGTTACACCATGCTCATGCATCATTAATGGATACCCACTAATCGGAGTAAAGCCAGGCATAGTGTTTACTTCGTTAATAATGTATTTACCATCTTCAGTGTAGAAAAAGTCTACCCGAGCAAGGTCTTTAAGCTGTAAAGTATCGAATGCCTTTAATGCTAATTTTTGCATAGCTCTCAAATCTTTTTCTGGCATTTTTGCTGGACATTCTGCTACTGCTGCCCCTTGCAAAATATACTTTGCTTCGTAATCGTAGAACTCAACTTCGTCATTCATCACGATTTCAGAAGGCTGTGAAACCTTAGGTTTTGGGTCACCATCAAGTACTGCAAACTCAATTTCTCGACCGACGATACCTTCTTCAATCAAAACAATTGTGTCAAATTTACGAGCTGTTTCAATAGCAGCTTCAAGTCCACTGGCATCTTTTACTTTAGTGACACCAAATGAAGAACCCACGCGACTAGGTTTTACGAATACTGGGAACTTTAATTCTCCAGCTTTAGCTAACATTTCAGCTTTTTCATTTTTCCAAGTACGCTCAGTAATTACGATACCAGGTGCTACCTCAAACCCAGCAGCATCAAGTAATACCTTGGTAGTATGTTTTTCCATACAGCTAGATGATCCGAGCACATCACTACCTACATAAGGAATATCAGCCAGTTCAAGTAACCCTTGAATTGTGCCATCTTCACCATAAGCACCGTGTAAAACTGGGAACACTACATCAATATCAGCAAGGTCTTTTACCCCACTTTTACTAGTTTGAATCCAAGTTTTAGTTTCAACGCTTTGATTTGGATAAACAGTCCAGTCACTCTTAGCGACAGTCGGCTGCTCACCACCATCATGAGAAAACCTGTACTGTACTTTATCAGCTGGGACATAAGTCCATTGACCATCTTGAGTAATTCCAACTGGATATACTCCATAGCCACTTGCCAATAAATTTTCTACGATGTTTGAGGCCGTCACACAGCTAACTGAATGCTCTGAAGAACGACCACCGAATAGTACAGCTACATTAGTTTTACTCATTTAATTAACACTTTCTAGCTATCTTTGTGAATATCATCGGCAATTACATTGCCATCATCATCAATAATTGCATTTCCGTCAGTTTTCATATCCCAACGATGCTCAGGAACCTTTTCACCCCGAAGTTCTTCTAATAACTCGGTAACAGCATCCATGATTTTTTCTGTGGCATCATGCAACAAATCACGGTCAATTTCTTTGCCTTTGAATTCAGATAAATCTACTGGATTACCAACAAGCACCTTGACTTTTGGGCGGTTAAGTTTAACTTTTGCAGTTCCAATTGGCATGAAATCCAAAAGCCCCCAATGAGCAATTGGTATTACTGGAGTATCAGTCTCCAATGCCAAACGCGCCGCCCCCGTCTTACCTTTCATAGGCCAGCGCTTTGGATCACGCGTAAAAGTACCTTCAGGGTAAATTACAATCGTAGAATCATTAGCTAATTCTTGACGAGCTTCAGATAAAGCTCTGGAAGGATCCTTGGCATCACGATAAACTGGGATTTGCCCAATACTTCTTAGCGCAGCACCTGCAATTTTATTTTTAAAAAGGGCACCTTTAGTTAAGAATTTTGAGGCATAACCATTTGCGTAAAAGAATCCAGTCAGTACCACTGGGTCAGCATTAGTTAAATGGTTTGGGGTAGCAATAAAAGCTCCGTCTTTAGGTAGCTTATCTGTACGCAACCATTCAATCTTAAGCAGCATCCTAGTTAGACGATTAGCAGCACTACCAAGCACTCGCCAAGCAATATCCGTTTGTGAAGCATCCTTCCGAGCCATGATTAATCCTGATCTTTAGTAACTTCAAAATTAGCCCCTAGTGCCTCTAGTTTCTTTGAGAAATTCTCATAACCTCGGTTAATAATCTCAATACCTTTAAGGTGTGAGACACCTTCAGCACTCAAAGCCGCAACTACATGTGAGAAACCACCACGCAAATCTGGAATAATCATATCTTTGCCCTCAAGCTGTGTAGGGCCAGCTATCACTGCTGAGTGACGGAAGTTACGCTGACCGAAACGGCAAGGAGTACCACCAAGACATTCACGATAAACCTGAATATTGGCACCCATCACGCGCAATGCTTGTGTGAAACCAAAACGATTTTCATAAACTGTTTCGTGTACGATCGAAATCCCTTTTGCCTGAGTTAAAGCAACTACCAAAGGCTGCTGCCAGTCAGTCATAAAACCTGGGTGTACATCAGTTTCAATAACAGCTGATTCAAGTTTGTCCTTAGCGCGGAAGAAGTGCATACCTTTTTCGTTAACATCAAAACCGCCACCAATTTTACGGAATACGTTTAAGAAAGCCATTAAATCAAGCTGATTAGCGCCGTTTACTTGGATATCGCCACTAGTTGCTAAAGCAGCTGAAGCCCAAGACGCAATTTCGTTACGATCAGGTAAGGCATAGTGTGTATATCCGTGTAGTTTTTCGACACCTTCAATACGAATAACGCGATCTGTAGAAACAGAAATAATAGCGCCCATCTTCTGCAATACTAAAATCAAGTCCAAGATTTCTGGCTCAGTAGCAGCATTTGAAAGCTCAGTAATACCCTTAGCTTGAGTAGCTGAAAGTAATACTTGCTCTGTCGCACCGACACTTGGGTATGGAAGTTTAACTTTTGTGCCAGTTAAACCATCTGGAGCAGAAATATGGATACCTAGTGCGCCTTTTTCAATCTTTGCACCGAAGTTACGTAGTACTTCTAAGTGGTAATCAATTGGACGGTCACCGATTTTACAACCACCAAGGTCTGGAATGAAGGCTTCACCAAGAGTGTGAAGTAGTGGACCACACATTAAAATTGGAATACGAGAGTCGCCTGCATGCACCTCAATATCCTTCATGGCAGCAACTTCCACGTTACTTGGATCCATAATTAGTTCGCCGCTATCTTTGTCGCGTTTAATCTCAACGCCATGTAATGACAATAACGAAGTAACAACATCTACGTCTTTAATTTCTGGTACGTTACGCAAAGTCGAAGGACTATTACCAAGGACTGATGCAACCATTGCTTTTGGTACTAAGTTCTTTGCACCACGGACTGTAATTTCACCTGATAGCGGAGTGCCACCTTTAATTGTTAATACGCTCACTATTCACTTTCTTCTTCAAAAACACTTCAAAACTATAATACTTCCAGCTACCCTATTAGTCCATAATCGCCACAGTAGCTAGACTGTCAATAGAACACCTCTGCGGGCATGATTATTCCCTGTGGTGGCGCTCTACTCGGTCTAAATATTTTTGCTCACGATGCTCTTGGTGTACTTTAGCTTTTCTAGCTCGTTTTCCACGGATATTTTTTGCTCGATATTCACGTGAGAAAGCCTTATCGAATGAAAGTGCGATATCTTTTCGAGCTTCAAGAGCAGCTTGTTGTAAATCAATACGATTTAGTGCAGCACGGGCAGCTTCCTCACTAAGCTCTTGATTAACAAGACAGTGGGTAATTAGTTGTCTTGCTTTATCAAAACTTGGACGTTCATGGTGGGAATCCATTTCATGAAAAGCTTCTTGAATGACTTTCATATCGTATTCTTTACGTTCTTCATCTTCAGTTAAATCAAGATCAAGATATTTAACTAGTATCGGCAAGGTCAATCCTTGCACTAGCAAGGTGCCAATAGCCACGGTGAAAGCGGTAAATTGAATTAAGGTAACCGCTTGAATTTCTGCTCCATTTTGTCCAGCTACTGGAATTGAAGCAGCTGCTGCTAAGGTTACAATGCCTCGCATTCCCATCCAGGAAACAAGTAAACTGTCTTTCCAACTTAAAGACGGTGGTAAGATTTTTGGCGCATGATGTTCACTGTAGACCATGCCATTGCTCACTGATAAGGAGTCGGTATTTTCAGCAATGTTAGTAATTCGTTTATTTTTAGCACGCCAACCTGAGAATAGTAAGAATGAGTATATCGCACGAACAGCTACAACAATTAGGGTAATTACTGCAGCAAACAGGATGCTCATCCGTAAACTTCCAGTTTCGGTCCGAACTTCGGAAATCATATAATGCGCTTGTAGGCCAATATATGCAAATAAGAAACTCTCAATTAGTAAATCAATTACTGGCCAAACATTAGTTTCAATAAGACGAGTTTTGTAAGTGGTATCTGACATTGCTTTAGGATTAAAAGCCATATTGAAGGCCACCACAAATGCGGTAGTCACTACCGCAAGCACACCTGAAGCGTGGAAATACTCAGCAATCTGGTAAGCCACAAATGGCATCAAAATATTCAATGCAATTTCAAGATATGGTTTTTCTAGCTTTCCACGAATAAAACTTAGACACCAGCCCAGCACTAATCCGACCAAAATACCCACAATACAAGAGTAAATAAAGTAAATTATTGGCTGTCCAATAAAATTCTCTTCATTAGTTAGCATGGAAACTGCTACCGAAAATAGCACCAAGGAAGTTGCATCGTTAACTAAAGATTCACCTTTTAAAATTGAAACAATTCGGTGTGGCACACCTTCCGAGTTTTCTTCAGAAACCATCGTTACGGTATCGGGTGGTGCAATAACTGAAGCCAGCACAAAAGCACCAATTGTACTAATTGCTGGATTTATTACTGGCACTAGATAGCTAATTACTAAACAAGTAACCACTACGAGTCCCACGCCCATTCCCAAAATAGGCTTCAAGTTTTTAAAGAAGGTAGTAAATGGGAAACCAAGTGCCGCAGAATATAGTAAGGGCGGCATCACCAAAGAGAGAATTACTTCAGGCTCTACTTCAATATGAGTTACCCCAGGGATAAACGAAATTGCAGAAGCAAAAGCTACAGTTACTAGTCCTGAATGGACTTTCCAATTTCGCGAAATACTTGTAATCATTAGCGAAAAAATAACTGTAATTAATAAAATTGCAATTGACATAAGAAACCTCTTTAAAAACCTATTCTTATCTATTTTAATAGAAGTTTCTGGCAATTAGTTGAGTTACTTAAAAAATGCTTTTCCACTACACTGGATATTATGGCTACAAAAAATGAACCAATCGTTTGGATTGACTGCGAGATGACAGGACTAGATCCTAAAATAGATTCACTAATTGAGGTCGCAGTTTTAATCACTGACTCTAACCTTGAAGTTTTAGACCCTAAAGGTATAGATATCGTAATCAAAGCAGATAAGCCAGAAGCTGTCAAAAATATGAATGACTATGTAACTCAAATGCATACCAACAGCGGTCTTATTGAAGAAATAAAAACAGGTGCAGATCTGCAAGATGCTGAAGCAGAAGTTTTGGCTTATATCCAAAAATTTATTCCGAAACCTGGCAGAGCCTTGCTTGCAGGTAACTCCATCGGAACAGATAAAGCCTTTTTAAGCGAATATATGCCTAGTGTGGTAGACCACTTACACTATCGCGTTATCGACGTTTCAACTGTTAAAGAATTAGCACGACGCTGGTTCCCTCGGGCATATTTTAATGCACCAAAAAAGGATGAGGGGCACCGAGCTTTGGCAGACATCATTGAGTCAATCAAAGAATTACAGTACTACCATGAAGCTATCTTCTTGAAAGATCCAGGTTATTCCTCAGAAGAGCTTGCTGAAATTTCCAAGAAATACAATTAACTGGTATAGTATTTAATCGTGGTATTCATTAAGTTTTAATGGATAACCTGTGGTGGCTATAGCTCAGTTGGTAGAGCACCTGATTGTGGTTCAGGGGGTCGCCGGTTCAAGCCCGGTTAGCCACCCCGATTAACCCCTAGTTCATTATGAACTAGGGGTTTTCCATTTTTACCTAATAGGACTTATAGGCCATGATGTGTTGTTGGTTTGGGCGTGTTATTGGTATAGGTTGGCCCATTTGTTGTCGGTTTTTGTTTTGGTGATTTCGATGACGTCATCTAGGTATTTTGGCTCTATCTGCTCTTCCTTTTTCTTTACTGGCTTTGATTTTTGTTGGTAGTGTTCTGGATTGATTAAGGCTGATACTTCTTTGATTTCGTGGGTTTTTGCCCATAAGTACCATTGGATAGCTAGTTTCTCTTTCTCTATGGTTAGGGCTCTGTAGTTGCTAAGAGGCAGGTACGTGATGTTGCCGCAAAGAAAAGGTACCAGGGCTATTCATAACTACCTGGATAACCAATTTCTAACTAGATTTGGCTACTCTTTTAATCAAGCAACAAACACACCTTATAAGAATAGGCCAAACTCTACTTATGGTAGTAATACTATGAGTACAGCTAAAATATACTCAAGACTTACTTTTTGTAAGTTAAGTACATAATTCTGGCTAGAAATAGGAAAAATGTATGAAAATAGTAGCCAGTAAATAAAATATAAAGTTCGAAAAATTCATTTAGTGAGTTGCACCACAAAAAAGTATGTGGTTAACTTATAACCATGAGAACGAAAACAGTAACACGTCGAATGCACACCGAGGGGTGCTTTTTCGTGTGCTCTAATTAGTCTCGGTATACGATAATCACTCCGGCAGTTCCGTATTGGACGGGCTGCTTATTTTTATGTCAAAGAGACTATCAAAAAGTTTTAAGGATTTTAAAGAAAAATGTTCTCCAAGAAGTTTAAAAGTATTGTAATCGCGTTCATCCTAACAATTACTACTGCTTTCACAGTTACAGCTTGTGGTAGCAAGAGTGGTTCCAGCAGTGAAGGGAAAGTTATCAAAATTGGTACTACTGAAGCTTCACAAGACTACTGGAAACCGTTCCAAGAAGCAGCTAAAAAGCGTGGTGTCACTATTGAGCCAGTTAGTTTCTCTGACTACACCCAACCAAACCAGGCACTTGACCAAAACCAAGTTGACTTAAACTTGTTCCAGCACATTGCTTTTCTTGCAGACTACAATGTTAAAAACAATAAGAACTTAACTCCAATTGGTTCAACTTATGTAGTGCCATTGAGTCTCTACTCTACAAAATACAAGAGCCCAAGCGAGATTCCTGCAAACGGTAAAGTCGCTATCCCAAATGACCCAACTAACCAAGCACGTGCATTGCTAGTATTGCAAAAAGCTGGACTTATTAAACTAAAAGATGGTGGAAATATCCTATCTACTCCAGCCGATATCACTAGCAAGAAAGTAACTGTACAAACAGTTGATGCAGCTCAAACTGCAGCCAACTTAAAGTCAGTTGATGCGGCAGCAATTAACAATAACTTCGCATCTGATGCAAATCTTGACCAAAACACTGTGATCTTTAAAGATGATCCAAATAGTGATGAAGCAAAGCCATACGTTAACGTAATTGTTTCTCGTGCTGGTGATAAAGATAATGCTGACTATCAGAAGGTTGTAGAAGCATACCATGATCCTGAAGTCCAAAAAGCAGTTGCAGCACAAAGCAAAGGCACTTCAGTAGAAGTTAAGAGTAAAGCAAGTGACTTGCAAGACACTCTAAAGAAACAAGAAGACGTAGTTAAGCAAGCAAGTAGTAAATAGTATTTAAGGTGGTCGGTGATTTTACCGACCACCTTTTTCCATACGAGATTTTCCACATAAGGAGAAATAGCAATTTATGAGCGAACTCATTGAGTTTAATGAAGTAGGCAAGGTTTTTGCTTCAGGCGATAAAGAAGTAGCTGCTTTGGCTGAGATAAACCTTGAAATAGCTGAAGGTGATATTACTGCCATCATCGGATATTCTGGTGCTGGCAAAAGTACTTTGGTTCGATTAATTAATGGGCTAGAACAAGCAACCTCTGGAACTGTTAATGTTTTGGGTAAAGATATCACTAACATGAAAGAAAAAGAACTGGAAAGTATCCGCCCTGATATTGGGATGATTTTCCAGCAGTTCAACCTATTCTCTTCTCGCACTGTTGCTCGTAATATTGCTTTTCCTCTTGAATTAGCTAATTGGGATAAAACCAAGATTGCTAATCGTGTTAAAGAACTACTTAATTTCGTTGGGCTAACTGGTTATGAGAATAGTTATCCTAGCCAACTATCAGGTGGCCAAAAGCAACGCGTTGGTATTGCTCGAGCATTGGCTACTAACCCAAAAATTCTTCTTGCTGATGAATCAACTAGCGCACTAGATCCTGAAACTACTCAAGAAATATTGAAGCTTATTAAAGAGGTTAACGAAAAGTTCGGAGTTACTGTCGTAGTAATTACTCACGAAATGGATGTAGTAAAAGAAGTCGCAGACAAAGTCGTAGTCATGGAACAAGGCAAAATTTTGGAACAAGGTCCTACCTACCAAGTATTCTCAGATCCAAAAACTGAAAGTACTAAGAGCTTTGTTTCTACTGTGATGCCTCGAACTCCTGGTGATGAAGAGATTGAGCAGATTCGTAAAAATCATCCCGGAACATTGCTTTCTGTGAAGCTATCTGATGAATATGAACTAGGTCCCGTACTTACTACTCTTAATGAAGATTACCAAGTAAATGCCAATATCGTATTTGGTGGCATCAGTACTCTAAACGGCAAACGACTAGGTGCTATCACTCTTGCTTTGACCGGTGATGATGTATCTGGCGCTATTTCATTTATTCAAAAAACTACCCAAGCAGAGGTGATTGCTAATGACTGATTGGTCAACGTTACAACCTGTCTTTTTCCAATCTATTGGGCAAACTCTAATCATGGTTTGTATCACCTTACTTGTCGGTGGATTTTTTGGATTAGTGCTCGGTGTATTGCTATATGCAACTCGGGAACATGGACTGCTGGCAAATCGTACTGGTTACACCGTATTAAACGTAATTGTTAATATTATCCGCCCGATTCCTTTCGTAATTTTCATGGCTGCAGTAGCACCACTTACGCTGATTGTAATGGGCTCTACTATCGGTACTACTGCTGCCCTATTCCCACTAAGTATTGCTGCAACTTTCGGCATTAGCCGTATTGTGGAACAAAACTTAGTATCAGTTGACCCTGGAGTTATTGAAGCCGCACGTGCAATGGGTGCCAGCCCATGGCGCATTATTCGTACAGTATTGATTCCAGAAGCACTTGGCCCATTGATTCTTGGCTACACTTTCGTATTCATTTCTATTGTGGACATGACAGCAATTGCAGGTGCAATCGGCGCTGGTGGCTTAGGTAACTTCGCTATTCAATACGGTTACCAACGTTTCAACTGGACCGTAACTTTTATCGCAATTGTCACAATTGTATTTATCGTACAGTTAGTGCAATATCTGGGTAATAAACTATCCCAAAAAATGCTGCATCGCGGTAAGTAATTTGAACATATAAAAGAGCCTGATTAGTTTTCCAGGCTCTTTTTTTAATACTCGTTATTTAGCTTCATAAACTTTCTTACCAGCAAGATAAGTTTTTTTAACTTTGATTTTACTCAGCTCAGACACTTCAACTTCATGTGGATCTTTATCGATAATGATAAAGTCGCCGTACTTGCCTTCAGTCAAGCTACCAATTTCATGCTCAGATTTAAGCTGATAAGCTGCTTCAATAGTGTGAGCTTTCAATCCAGTTTCTAATGTAGCTGGAATGCCAGCTTCTGACACCGTACCTTTCATACTTGTGCGGTCAATTGCCGTTTGCATATTCCTAAATGGATTTGCTGGAGTTACTCCATCATTGTGGTAAGTAATTGAAACTCCAGCTTTTTCAGCTGACCCGACATTAACCCATTCACCACCATATTTTGGCCCAAAAATTTCCAATAAGAGATGTCCCACATAATAAATATTGGCAACAAAAAGACTCACAGCAACATCCAGTTCTTTTGCTCGTTTGAATTGCTCTGGAGTCATCGCGCCACAATGTTCCATCCGGAAACGATGGTCCTTTAGGCCTTGGTCTTTAATTACCTTTTCATAAACATCCAAAGTGGTATCAATAGCGTTATCGCCGTGAGCATGGACTGCCATTTGATAGCCTTCTTTTGCATGTGTTTCAACTACTTTTAGTAATTCATCATAACTATAGTTTGAATGCCCCACCTGTCCTGGTTCCAAACCAAGACGTTTGGTGGTCGGCACATCTAAATATGGGAAAGAAACATCAGCAGTGCCAACCCAAGGTGAGCCATCTGCCCAGACTTTTACCCCAGATTGACGATGCATTCCTTTTGGATCAGCAGGAATAGCAGAAGCCGTATTTTCTGTAGTAATTTGGTAACTCCGAATCCGCAATGTCAATAAATTAGCTTGTAATAGTCCACCAATTAACGCATCTGCATTAACTCCACCAGTTAGATTTGCACAGGTAGTGATTCCTACAGCATGCATCTTTTGCATAAAGTTTTGGAAAAATTCCACTGCACGTGGTTGGTACATTTTAAGAACAGGAGCAATAATGGTGTACAAACAAGCTGTCTCATAGCCTTTACCGTTAAGCTTGCCATTTTCTTTGCCCCAATATGAGCCTGTTGGGTCTGGAGTATCATCATTGACCCCAGCTAATTTTGCTGCTTTTGAATTGAAAAATACTAAGTGTCCTGAGTTATGGATTAAAATTAGTGGATTATCAGGTGCCATTTCATCTAAATCAGTCATTGTGAAATCCGGAAGATCTGGCTGCATACCTTGATCCACTCCATTTGCCACTATTGGTTCACCCGGTTTAGCATTAGCTATTCCTTCTTTGATGAGCTTAAGTGACTCTGCTCCAGAATCAACCACAAATGGATGCACGTCAATAATGACTTTGCTGAATGAAGTTGCTTCCTCAACGGGATGCCCATGTGGTTCGATTAAGCCTGGCATCACATAACCTTCAGCGTCAATAACTTCAGCATCGCCAGCATTAATTTCCTTGTCGGAAACTTCTTTGATTACCCCATCTTCGATAAGCATGCTTGATGCTTTAGGCTTATCGGGATCCATTGTAATAATGTCACCTTTGAGCAAAATCTTCGCCATGTTTGTTCCTTAATCTCACTTTGAAATACCACACAACATATAACACTTGACTAATAGGTAAATTATATTATGGAACTTTTAGCTTTTGGAGTTTATAACTCACAAATACATCCTAATTCAATAAATACAGTGGTAATATGGGGGTGATTTTACTCAGTTAGGGTCTATTTGCTTTGAAGGTTAACTAGAGCTGCCCTGGTTTATCGAAAACTTTGGAGTTAAGAGTTACTCCAGTGTCAGAAACTTCACCAATAACGTACATTAGCGAAAGAGTCGGAATACCATAAACTCGGTTATCCCGAATAATAGATTTATTATTTTCGGGGCCAAGTTCCGTGGTTTTTTCTAGTAGATCTAACCAAGCTTGCTGCCATTTATTTTCTGGTAGACCAGCTAATTTTTGAAATTCTGGCAACCAAACTTTAATACGAGGGGTGCAGAAATCATCCATATTATCGTGAGCTATCATATGCACCCCTGGTCTTATTTCTTCACGAATGACTTTTTCACCGTTATAACTATTAATAGTTGCCTGCTGTGCTTCAATTTCTACAAGATTAAAACTTTGCGTGACAGGTTCTTTAGGGACTTGTTTTCCAGTTATCGCATCAAGCACAATTCTACCTCGTGAAGCTAAACCTTCAGTTGGTACTGGCAAAAACTCGATACGGTTAAGAATTACTGCAAGTTTTTGCTTTTCATCAGACACAGCTAACCAAGCACCGCCAGCTTCTTGATCATGTACGCCAACAATATCAGGAGTTTCAGGCCACCAAGAGCCTAATGGATCCCAAGGACGCTCCGGATTTTCATCACGTACTGCTAAGAACCTAATATTTTGATTCCTACTTTCAGGTACTTCGATGATTACAGTACACATGGTTAACAACTGTTAGTAGGTATCTTCAATATCGTGATCTGAGCTAATGCGGACATCGTTAGCGATTACGGCAACTTTGTCATCATCTACGGATAAAAATCCGCCACGAGTTTCAGCGACAATCTCGCCCTCATGAAGAGTTTTAATGACAAGCTTTCCTTCTTCCATTAAACCAAGGATAGGAGCATGCCCAGGCATAATACCAACGTCACCGCCAACAGTACGAGCAATAACCATAGTCGCCAAACCATGCCAAATTCGATGACTTACCGAAACTACATCGACTTTGAGGGTTTTTTTGTTAGTATCTTCAGCCATTATCTGCCCTTGCCAAGACTCTTCTTGATATTATCCCAAGCTTCGTATACATCATCCATGCTACCGACGTTGAAGAATGCTTGTTCAGCAATATGATCAACTTCACCATCACAAATCATGCGGAAGCCTTCAATTGTGTCTTTAAGTGACACTGTAGAACCTTCAACACCAGTGAACTGTTTTGCAGTATAAGTATTCTGAGACAAGAACTGCTGAATACGACGAGCACGAGATACAGTAATCTTGTCTTCTTCAGAAAGCTCATCAATACCCAAAATTGCAATTATGTCTTGAAGCTCTTTATTCTTCTGCAAAATCTGCTTAACACGAGTGGCTACATTGTAGTGATCATCACCAATATACTGTGGATCCAAAATACGAGAAGTAGAAGTAAGTGGGTCTACCGCTGGGAATAAACCACGAGAAGCCAAATCACGAGTAAGCTCAGTAGTCGCATCCAAGTGTGCGAAAGTAGTAGCAGGAGCAGGGTCAGTATAGTCATCGGCAGGTACGTAAATCGCCTGCATAGATGTAATAGAGTGACCACGAGTCGAAGTAATACGCTCTTGAAGCTGACCCATTTCATCTGCCAAGTTTGGCTGGTAACCTACTGCAGAAGGCATACGGCCTAGCAAAGTAGAAACCTCTGCACCTGCCTGTGTGAAACGGAAAATGTTATCAATGAACAAAAGTACGTCCTGATTTTGTACATCACGGAAGTACTCTGCCATTGTCAAAGCACTAAGCGCTACACGGAGACGAGTTCCAGGTGGCTCATCCATCTGACCAAATACTAATGCAGTATCTTTTAGCACATTTGCTTCGTCCATTTCAACCCAAAGGTCATTACCTTCACGAGTACGCTCACCTACACCAGCGAATACTGAAGTACCACCGAAGTTACGTGCTACACGAGTAATCATCTCTTGAATCAATACGGTTTTACCTACACCAGCACCACCGAAGAGACCAATCTTACCACCTTGGATATACGGTGTTAATAAGTCAATAACCTTAATACCAGTTTCAAGCATTTCAGTCGAACCTTCAAGATGATCGAAAGAAGGGGCTTTACGGTGAATTGGCCAACGTTCTTTAATATCAAGCTCTGAAGCTTTAACATCTAACGGTTCACCTAATACGTTAAATAGGTGCCCCTTAACCACATCACCTACAGGTACGCTGATTGGAGCACCAGTATTATGTACTTCGGTACCACGCACTAAACCATCAGTAGTTTGCAAAGAAATAGCACGAATTAGGTTATCACCTAAGTGTTGTGCTGTCTCGAAAGTTAGAGTACGCGTCTCACCGTCTAAAGTCACTTCAGTAGTCAATGCGTAATAAATCTCAGGAATCGCACCTGAAGGGAACTCAACGTCAACTACTGGCCCAATAACTCGAGCAATACGGCCAGTTGCACCAACTAAAGTCTCCTCTTCTTTTGGAATATCTGCAGTAGTTTTTTCTTCAACTACCTCAGTTTTTTCAACAGGAGCCGTAAGTTTAGACTTCTTTGCTTTTTCATTCTTCATATTAGTTTTAGTCTCTTCTTCGTCTGAGTTTGTAAATTTCTTAAAAAGGTTTGCCATAATCTCTAACTTCCTAAGGCGTCAGAACCAGCTATGATCTCAGTAAGCTCCTGAGTAATTTCAGCCTGACGGGCAGTGTTTGCTAAACGTGTGTACTTCTTAATCAATTCATTTGCATTATCGGTGGCTGCTTTCATTGCCTTTTGACGTGCAGCCAACTCTGATACTGCAGATTGCAATACTGAGTTTAAAACACGAGCTTCTAAGTAACGAGGTAATAAGGCATCAAGAACTGCAGTCGCTGATGGTTCAAATTCATATTCTGCTGGAATATCATGTTTTTCTTCAATATCAGCACCATCGTCAGCTAGAAGTTTCTTTGGTGCTGGCAATAAACTGTACACTTCAGGATTTTGCTCAATCATACTAACAAAGTTAGTACGCACAATGTAGATGCCATCTACACCGCCATGCTCAGTTGGTGTTTTGAAATCTTCTAACAACTTACGTGAGATAATCTTTGCCTGCTGATGAGTTGGTCGGTCAGTATTTCCAGTCCATGATTTTTTATACTTAATATCGCGGAATGTGTAATAATTTTCAGCTTTTCGGCCATAAACATATAAGTCAACCTGAATACCACGTTCTTTAAATGAGGCAAATTGTTCATCAGCTTTCTTAAGCACATTGGATGAGAAAGCACCTGCCATGCCTCGATCAGAAGTCATGACTAACATTGCAACTCGACGTTGCTCTTTCGGCATAGTAGTTAAGGGGTGATTAATATGTCCAGCGTGTCTTGAAACTGCAGAAATTGCTTTAGTGATTGCGTTGGCAAAAGGAAATACGTTTTCTACTCTACGACGTGCATTTGGGATACGTGAAGTCGCAATCAATTCCATCGCGTTAAACATCTTACTCATAGATTGAGTAGCCGCAATTTTATCGCGATAAACTCTTAATTTAGCACCCATTAACTACTTCCTAACCTTAGTCCTCAGTATCATCGCCAAGATTTTCGTCATCTTGTGGGCCTGCTTCAGCTTTCTTAAGAATTTGAACCATTTCTTTTGGATCAAAAGTCTTTTTGAAAGCGACAATTTCACGCTCAAGAGCAGACTTAGTATCGTCTTCCAACTTACCAGTGTCAGTAATTGTAGTTAGTAACCCAGTATTATTCTTTAGATGGTGAATAAAACCCTGTTCAAAGTGACGCACATGTTCAGTTTGCACGTCATCAAGATAACCATTAGTACCTGCCCATACTGACACCACTTGATGTGCCATTGGGTAAGGTGTGTACTGTGGTTGCTTCAATAACTCCATCAAACGCTCACCACGAGTAAGCTGCTGACGGCTAGCATCATCAAGGTCAGAAGCAAACATTGCGAAAGCTTCCATATCACGGTACTGTGCCAAGCTAATCTTTAATGTACCTGATACATCTTTCAAAGCTTTAGTCTGTGCCGCACCACCCACACGAGATACCGATACACCTACGTCAACTGCTGGGCGTTGGTTTGCGTTAAACAAGTCAGACTGCAAGAAAATCTGGCCATCAGTAATCGAAATTACGTTAGTTGGAATATAAGCAGATACGTCATTTGCCTTAGTTTCAATAAGTGGCAGACCTGTCATTGATCCAGAACCCATATCTTCACTAAGTTTCGCACAACGCTCTAGCAAACGAGAGTGTAAGTAGAATACATCACCTGGATATGCTTCACGTCCTGGAGGACGGCGTAGCAAGAGTGATACTGCACGATATGCCTCAGCTTGCTTTGATAAATCATCAAAGATAATCAAAACATGCTTACCTTCATACATCCAATGCTGTCCAATAGCAGAACCTGCATAAGGAGCAAGATATTTGAAACCTGCAGAGTCAGAAGCTGGAGAAGCCACGATAGTAGTGTATTCCATCGCACCTTCTTGCTCTAGAGTGTGGCGAACTGAAGCAATAGTAGAAGCTTTTTGTCCAATTGCTACATAAATACAACGAACTTGCTTTTCTGGATCGCCAGAAGCCCAATTATCACGCTGGTTTAAGATAGCATCCACAGCGATAGCTGTCTTACCAGTTTTACGGTCACCAATAATTAACTGACGCTGGCCACGCCCAATTGGAATCATCGCATCAATTGCTTTAAGACCAGTTTCTAGTGGTTCATGCACTGACTTACGCTGAGTCACACCTGGGGCCTGAAGCTCAAGAGCACGGTAACCTTCAGCTTTGATACTGCCTTGTCCATCAATTGGTACACCTAGTGGATCAACTACACGACCCATGAAGTTATCGCCCACAGGGACTGACAAAATCTCACCAGTACGCTTAACTTCTTGGCCTTCTTCAATCTGAGTATAGTCACCCAGAATAATCACACCAATTTCACGCACGTCAAGGTTCTGTGCAAGCCCGAGAGTACCGTCTTCGAACTTTAATAGTTCATTTGCCATAACTGAAGGTAAACCTTCAACGCGAGCGATACCATCACCAGCTGTTACTACCCGACCAACTTCGGCACGTGTATCTGTGCCAGGCTCATAAGAAGAAACGAAGTCTTTTAACGCTTCTCTGACCTCATCTGTGTTGATGGTCAAATCCGCCATCTCATCCCTGCTCTCTATTTCCAAACCACTATTGCTAGTGATTAATTAATTCTTTTAAGTTTACGATTTCAAATTGCGGTTCATGTTCTCAATTCGAGAAGCTACCGTACCGTCAATAATTTCGTCCCCTACCTGAACTCGCATTCCACCAATTACTTCAGGTTTAACTCGTACGTTAAGGACAATTGGGTGGTTATAAATCTTCTTTAGTTGCTGATACAGACGGTCTGTCTGATCTTCACTTAACTCAATTGCGCTATCTACATTTGCTACGTATTGCTCTTTACGCATAGTTATTAGCCAAATTAACCGAGTAATTGCCTGACGCACTCGGTAACCTCGAGGGCAAATAAAGATTTGCTTTAGCAATTCTGAAGGTAGCGGCGAATAATTTTTAAATAATACGTTTGCGAACTTTTCTTTTGCTTCAACTGGCGCAAATACGTTATCTAATACCTGCTCAATTTCTGGATTGGCATCCAGAATATTGTCAGATTCGATAAGTTCAGATTCTAAATTGTAGAATGTGCCTTCACGCTCTGCAATGAAAATTGCAGTCAGCTGAGCGAAAGTTTGCAATGAATCTAGTAAATCTCTACCACTAGTCCAACGTTGAGTAGCATGCTCAAGCAAGATAGCCATCGTAGGGATACTTACTTTTTTTGCAAATAAACGACTAACGAATTCCTGACGCTGATCTACTCTGAAGTTGAACTCAGCAAAGGCATGCTGAGCTTCAGTAGATTCATACAAAGCTCGAATAGCTGCATTTAACTCTTCTACGACTGTAATGTCTAAGTTACCTAATTCAGGAGCAAGTATCTCCTGTAATAGTGCATAAGAATCTGAACTTTCGCTCATTAGTCTCCTACCCTAACCTTGTCTTGCTGACCTGGTTTTTCCAAATTATCTAGGAAACGCTCAATCACTCGGTTAGAACGATCATCATCCTCAAGTGATTCACCGACAATTTTTTCGGCCAAAGAAGTAGCTAAACCACCAACGTCATTTTGCAATGAAAGCTCGGCATTATTACGCTCCGACTCAAGCTGTTTGTGACCTAATGCTACGATCCTGTCAGACTCTGCCTGAGCCTGAGTTTTCATCTCTTCGATGATGCGGACTCCATCAGCACGAGCTTGTTCACGGATACGATTTGCTTCTTCCCGAACTCCAGCTAACTGCTGATTGTATTTACGCTTTGCAGCATCGGCTTCACGTTGTGCACGCTCAGCACGAGATAACCCACCTTTAATAGCGTCAATACGCTTTTGGAAGGTTTTCTCGAACGATGGCGACACCTTTTTTACCACAATATATAACAGAAGAAAGAAACTGATTGTAGTAATCAGGATTTCCCATGGATCTGGTATCAGTGGATTAGAAGTCGTAGCTCCAAACGTTGAAGAAGCGGTTGTATAAATACTATCCAACATGACTTAAATGTTTGTCCTTTAACTGATTACGAAAGCAAGTACTAGACCAAGAATTGCAAGTGATTCTGCAAGAGCAGCACCGATGAAAGCAATTGGCTGTAGAATACGCTGTGCTTCTGGCTGGCGTGCTACACCGCTAACATAAGCTGCGAATACCAGTCCTACACCAATACCGCCGCCAATAGCAGCAGCACCGTATCCGATAACGTTCAATGAACCTGTCATTGTTTTTCCTCTCTATGGGCCTTTTGGGCTCGTTTTGTTAAGTTACGTAAAAATTAATGTTCGTCTGCTAATGCACCTTGAAGATAAGAAGCCATCAAAAGAGTGAATACATAAGCCTGTAACACCATGATAAGTGCTTCTAAGAAATACATTGCAATACCAAGAATGATTGAGATAATACCGCCGCCAAAACCGACAATGCCACCATATTGCATAATTAAAAACTCTGCACCACTGGCAAATACCATAACAACCAAGTGGCCAGCAAACATTGTGGCAAAAAGACGTAATGCGTGAGTAACTGGGCGTACTAGAATATTAGAGAAAAATTCAATCGGTACTACCAGGCCCAAAATTGGCCCTTTGACCCCGCCAGGAACACACATATGTTTAAAGAATCCAATGAAACCATGTCTTTTTATGCCAGCACCAACCCAAACTACGTAGGCAACAGCAGCTAGTACGTATGCACTACCTACATGAGAAAAAGTCGGTAATTGCAATAATGGAATCATTCCATAAACATTGTTAACTAAGATAAACCAAAAGAAAGTAAATAGTAGTGGAACATAACGCTTAAAGTCTTTTGAACCAATAATGTCGCGAGCAATATCATTTCTAACGAAGTTATAGCCCATTTCACCTGTATATTGCAACTTGCTAGGTACTACTTCTTCTTTTTTACTCGCCATCACGAAAAAAACAGCAATGATGATTGTAGAACAAATCATCAAAAGCATTTGCTTACTGAAACCTTCTTGCGCTCCCCAAGGTATTAGGGCACGAAGGTGCATATCATCCAGGCTCGGTGGCGTATATTGCACTAATTCCTCCGGGTCGAAATTGATGAACTATTAACTTTTTCCTTTATTAATACTACCTTATAAAAGGTCTAGTTACGAATATTATTTTAAGCATGTTATGCCTTATCCCTATTGGAGTACAAAGGATGTAAAACTATACAATTTGATGCAAAATTAAAATATTTTATCTTGATCATTACCCATTTTTACTACCAGATAAATTCCAAGTACTAGCCCAAGAATTCCGCCAACAATCCCTAACCAAGGCATATCGACGGTACTACCTATTAAATAACCAGCTAATCCCCAAAAGCCAGCACCGACAATTAAATATGCAAAAGCCCGAATTCCATAATCAGTCTTTTTTTCAAGATCACGGTTTTTCATGAGGCTCCCTATCAAAATATGGGCGACGTCGATTCATAAAGGCTAAAGATTCAGCTACAGACCAAACTACAATGCTAATCAATGCAGTGAAAAAGAAGGCCTTTGTCACTAACCAATCTGGACGACCGATAAGAGTAAGGGCAAGTGGGAAAATAATGATTTTTGCTAAATAAGATATCACAAACCCTAAAAGTAATTTTGACGGCCATTTACTCCAAAAAAGCTGCCCTACTAATAATGTTAAAGCACTAAAAATTAATACTACTGCCCCACCAAATGCAGCACTAACAAAACCAGCTTTTCCATCAAGATACCAAAATACCAGCATGCAAATTAACCATACTGGTAAAGTGATTTTTGCAGTAGCAAATAATATTTTATTCCACACTTTCAGCTACCTTATCAATTGGTTTTGGATTTCTGGTTAAGTGTAATACTCCGATAACTGCCACTATATCTATGATGAGCACTAGCCAAAATGGCAAAAAAGCAAATGCAACTATCCCAAAAGCAATTACCGCAGTCCAAGTGTAAAGAATTAATACAGCACCTACATGAGAGTGTCCAATATTAAGCATTTTATGATGTAAGTGCATTTTATCTGGCGAAGTCGGTGACTTTCCAGCTCTAGTCCTACGAATAATCGCAGAAATCATATCGAATAACGGTACCGCAATAATTGCAACTGGCAATAGTAACGGCATGAAAATAGGCAATGATTCAGTTTGAGAAATAACTGTCGGATCTACTTGCCCTGTTAAAGTAATCGCTGAAGCTGCCATCAATAATCCAAGCAGCATCGCCCCAGTATCTCCCATAAAAATCTTTGATTTGTAAAAATTATGCGGCAAGAAACCTAAACAAATACCAATGGTGATAGCAATAAGTAATGTCGCTGTATTTGAATAATCATCTGGAGTAGCGTGTCTAGAGAAAAGATAAGAGTATATAAAGAAAGCAACACCACCAATAGCGCAAATACCTGCTGCTAACCCATCAAGTCCGTCAACGAAATTCATAATGTTAATACAGGTCGCTACTACGAGAATCGTCAATACTAATGCCATGGTAGACGAGCCAAGCACAATGCCACCAATCGGCAATGAAGTTAACTGGGTGCCTTGAATAGTCATAATTGCAGCAGCTAAAATCTGGCCACCAAGTTTTAAAGTCCAGTCTAAATCTAAAACATCATCTGCAATACCAAGAATCACTAAGATAGTTGCAGCTTGCACTACTCCCCAAACTTGGGAGTTAACTGCCAAAATATCGGTTAGAAACGGCATTTGTCCAGACAACACAACTGCAAAACAGAGTCCAACATACATCGCCACGCCACCTAATCTTGGAATTGGCATGCTATGCACATCACGCTCACGTATTGGACGATAAATGTCAAAATGACGAGCAAAAAGTCTTGCTATAGGCGTGCAAATATAAGTAATTGCTATCGCAATTAACATTATTAAAACGTAAACTCTCATACTTTAATGTCAGTAACTGCCTCTTGTAACTCTTCTGCTGAGATACTTCCTTGGCGGACAATTTTCATTGGACTCTGAGTCGCATCGACGATGGTAGAGCTTTCACTTTCAGCACCTAAATCCCCAGCATCAAGGTAAACTTGTACTGCTTCACCAAGCTGTTTGTGTGCTTCTTCAATAGTTGTAGCAGCTTTTTCGCCATGTCGATTTGCAGATGAAACTGCCAAAGGTCCAGATAAAGTGATAAGTTCCAAAGTATCTTTTTGATCAGGCACTCGTAAAGCTACAGTGCCCTTATTTTCCCCTAAATCCCAATCTAAAGTTGATTGCGCATGAAAGATTAAAGTTAATCCGCCTGGCCAAAATTTATCCATCAGCTTTTGGGCATCTTCAGAAACATCACGTGCCAATGTTGAGACAGAATCTTTACTTGAGATTAATACTGGAGGTGGAAAGTTTGCACCTCGAGCTTTTGCGGCTAACAAAATCTTCACTCCAATATGTGAAAAAGCATCAGCGGCTACTCCATATACTGTATCGGTCGGAATAACTGCTAATTCATCAGCGTTAATAGCCGCTTTAGCAGCAACAAGACCAGCAGTACGCTGCTCTTTATCACTCAAATCGTAAATTTTGCTCATAAACACTATTCTACATATTTATACGGCTGTGTGGATAGTCGTATAAACTCTACACACATAGATCTGGTACCTTTTTGAGCAATTGGTACTTACCTTTAGATACCAATTACTCAAAAAGGTGCCACTTCCCTAACATTTAACAGCACTGACAAAGCGTGAACTCCCAGTTAGATCATTATGTTTTTCAACCTCTTGCCAATTTCTAGAATTGGCAAGCACTTCCACTAAATAATTTTGCTGTGATTCCGCATGCTCCATTGCAAAGAAACCTCCTGGCTTTAATAAAAACTCTGCCCGTTCAATAATCTGTGCTGGGATTTTTGTACCGTCTGGATTACCACCATACAGTGCCAATTGTGGGTCGAATTTAGCTACTTCAACAGTTTTAGGAATATCAGTTTCTGGCACATAAGGTGGGTTAGAAAGTATGATATCTACTTTACTTTCCAATTCGGGCAAAGCATCATTTAAATCTCCTTGCACAATATTAACTGTTAAGTTTTTAGTGTTTTCTCTTAAATAGGGTAAAGCTTTTTGACTAAGTTCTACTGCATAAACTTCTACATCAGGAAACTCTGTTGCAACTGAAGCTGCAATAGCTCCTGACCCCGAACACAAATCAACGACAATACTTCCAACTTTAATATGCGGTGTAGCAATCTCTACTAGCAATTCAGTTTCTGGACGTGGAATAAATACTCCAGGACCTACCGAAAGTTCAAGATACCTAAAAGGGGCTTTACCAGTTAGATGTTGTACCGGAATATGATTCGCTCTTTGTGCTAACAAATCTTGGAGTTTTGGTAGCTGCACTGAATCAGCTTCGACTCCCATAACAAGTTTTAACTGCAAGTCACTACGCTCACAGTCTAATACATAACAAAGCAGGAGTTCAGCATCCGCTTTCGGACTTTGAACTCCTGCTTTATTAAGAAAATCTGTTGCTTCAGCTAACAGTGCTTTAAGTTGCATTATTCTCCGATAGCATCCAAACGAGTTGCTTCATCAGCTTCAATACAAGACTGAATAACTGCGTTAAAATCACCATTCATAACCTGATCAAGATTATAAGACTTATAACCAGTACGATGATCAGCAATACGATTTTCTGGGAAATTATAAGTGCGAATACGCTCTGAGCGGTCCATTGAACGCACTTGGGAACGTGATGCTTCCGACTTAGCAGCTTCCAATTCTTCCTGCTGGGCAGCTAGCATTCGGGCACGCAAAACACGCATCGCTGCTTCGCGGTTTTGAATCTGAGACTTTTCATTTTGCATGGCGACCACAATACCTGTAGGTAAGTGAGTAATGCGAACTGCAGAGTCAGTAGTATTAACTGACTGACCACCGGGACCTGAAGAACGATAAACGTCAATCTTCAAATCATTTTGATTAATCTCAACTTCATCAGGTGCATCAACTTCTGGGAATACCATTACTCCAACTGCTGAAGTATGGATACGACCTTGAGATTCGGTAGTAGGTACACGCTGTACCCGATGTACACCACCCTCAAACTTCAAGTGTGCCCAAACGCCTTCTGCTGGATTTTCTGACTTACCTTTGACAGCAATCTGCACGTCTTTATAACCATGTAAGTCTGACTCAGTCGCAGAAATTACTTCGACCTTCCAGCCTTTACTTTCAGCATACTTAGTGTAGGCACGCAACATATCACCAGCAAATAGTGCGGCTTCATCTCCACCTGCACCAGCTTTGATCTCTAAAATCGCATTACGAGCATCATCTGGATCACGTGGGATTAGTAAACGACGTAAGTTTTCAGCCAGTGGTTCAATTTGTGGTTCAAGCTCTGCTGCTTCTTCAGCGAAACTTGAATCTTCATCTGCAAATTCCTTTGCAGTCTCATAATCATTGACGGTATCTTGCCACTTTTTATGAGCTTCAACAATTGCACCTAACTCAGCGAAACGACGACCAAGTTTACGAGCTTTACCTGCATTAGCATGAACAGCTGGGTCAGCTAATTGATCCTGAATATCGTTATATTCGTCAATTAACCCTTGTACTGATTCAAACATAATTAATTACTCTCGTTACTACCAGGCGTAGTCTTCTGAACCTGCATCAGGAACTCTACGTTAGAGTTAGTCTCTTTAAGTTTATTAATCAAAAGTTCTAGTGACTGCTGTGTATCAAGTGCCGAAAGCATACGACGTAGCTGCCACAGAATCTTAAGTTCTTCAGTAGAAACAAGGTTTTCTTCACGACGTGTGCCAGATTCATTCACATCTACTGATGGGAAGATGCGCTTATCAGCAAGCTGACGACTCAAGCGAAGTTCCATGTTACCAGTACCCTTGAACTCTTCGAAAATAACTTCATCCATCTTAGATCCAGTCTCTACCAGAGCTGTAGCCAAGATAGTTAATGAACCACCATTTTCGATATTACGAGCTGCACCAAAGAAACGCTTTGGTGGGTAAAGTGCTGCAGAATCAACACCACCAGAAAGGATACGACCTGAAGGTGGTGCAGATAAGTTATATGCACGGCCTAGACGAGTCATTGAGTCAAGAAGTACCACTACGTCATGACCTAATTCCACTAGACGTTTTGCACGCTCAATAGCTAATTCAGCTACAGTAGTGTGGTCATCAGCTGGACGATCGAAAGTAGAAGCAATAACTTCACCTTGTACTGTACGCTGCATGTCAGTTACTTCTTCAGGACGCTCATCTACAAGCACCATCATCAAGTGAACTTCTGGATTGTTCTTAGTAATTGCGTTTGCAATTGCCTGCAACATTAAAGTCTTACCAGCCTTTGGTGGCGATACAATCAAACCACGCTGACCTTTACCAATTGGTGATACCAAATCTACTACCCTAGTACTGATGTTTTTGGTATCAGTTTCAAGGCGCAAACGCTCTTGTGGGTAAAGTGGGGTAAGTTTAGCAAAATCCACTCGATCAGACATTTCATCAACTGGTTTACCGTTAATAGAATCTAGCTTCACTAATGCATTAAACTTCTGACGACTATTTTCACCTTCGCGAGGTTGGCGAATTGCACCAGCAATAGCATCGCCCTTGCGCAGACCATACTTACGTACTTGACCAAGAGAAACATAAACATCGTTTTGACCAGGCAAGTACCCTGCAGTACGCACAAAAGCATAATTTTCTAGGACATCTAGAATACCTGCAACTGGAATCAGTACATCATCTTCGCGGATATCTGGCTCATCATCATAACGACGCTTACGGTTATTACGGTTGCGATCGCGGTAACGACGGTTATTGTTGTTATTGCGGTTGTTATTCTTGTGATGTGAGTCGTTATTAGACCTACGATCTGACTGCTTATTGTCTTTAGCTTTGTCATTAGTCTTTTCTTTGGACTCATTTTCATCAGTTGAAGTTTCGTTTTTATCGTTCTTATCTTTCCAGTTCTTGCGATTACGACGCTTACGAACTGGTTGTTTTTCCTCTTCCTTGCTCTCGCTAGGGTCTGGAAGTACCATTACGATTTCTTCAAGTTTTTCTTCAAGTTTTTTCTTTTTTGCATTTTTGGCATCTGAACCGTCTTTAACAGGTTCTGGCAATTTAATATCGTCTAGTGACTTTGTCTTACTATCTTTATTATCTTTGTCCTGCTTTTTACTTTCAGTTTTTTTCGTTGAAGTCTTTGGGATAATAGAATCGCCGCGCTTATGTGCTGCAATAGCCTCTACTAAATCATTTTTGCGCATCTTGTATCCGCCAGGAATACCTAACGAAGATGCTAAAGTCTGTAACTGAGCCAACTTCAAGCTGCTCAAACTTGCGGTTTCTTGAGTTTCCGCCACTAAGGACCCTCCCCTTGTGTGAATTATGAATATCCTTAAATCTTTGAAAAATGTTTCTAAGACTAGAGGGAAATTTTTTGAATATTAAAATTAGAAAAATTGAATCAAAAATAATTCAACAGATTAGATTGTAACCTAAATTGTGTATGTATATCTAGTCTCAGCGCGTGTTTAATTAAAAATTAAATACACGCGTCTCGAGCTAGTAGGTCTTCCTCGGTTTCCCCTTTAACAATAATCTTCGTTTTACCGTCATTAACCGCCACAATTGCTGGACGTTCTACATAGTTAAAGTTGCTACCTAAAGCCCAACAATAAGCACCTGTAGCAGCGACTGCTATTAAGTCATCACGCTTAACGTCTGCTGGCAAATAACCATTTCGTACCACAACGTCACCAGATTCACAGTGCTTACCGACTACTCGTGATACTGCTGGCTTTGCTTTTGAAGTGCGACTTGCCAAAATTGCAGTATAGTCTGCATCATACAAAACTGGTCGTGGGTTATCGCTCATACCACCATCAACTGCAATGTAATTTCGAGCGCCCTCAACCAACTCCACTTGTTTGATACTTCCGACAGAATACAATGTAAACATCGCGGGACCAACTATTGAACGCCCTGGCTCAATAGAAATCTGTGGACACTCTAGCTCATATTTATCACAAGCCACTGCCACAGCTGTAGCAAGTTCTTGAGCTACTTCGTTAATATCTCGTGGCTCATCAGCTTCTGTGTATGCAATACCGTAGCCACCGCCTAAGTCTACTTCACGAACTGTAGTTTCATATTCCTTCTCGATGACTGCTGCGAGCTCTAAAATACGGTCTGCTGCCATTGCGAAACCTTCGGAGCTAAATATCTGCGAACCAATATGACAGTGCAACCCTAAGAAATCGAGGTGTTCATTCTTAATCACTGACTCAATAGCAACATTTGCTTCACCCGTCGAGATTGAAAGCCCAAACTTCTGATCTTCATGTGCAGTAGCGATAAACTCATGAGTACTAGCATGAACTCCTGGCTTAACTCGAATCATGACTGGAGCTTTCACATCCATACGCTCAGCAATTTTTGCCAATCGTGGAATCTCGTCTAGACAATCTACTACGATACGCCCAACGCCTAAAGTAAGAGCCCGTTCTAATTCACCATCAGACTTATTATTACCGTGTAAGCCTAAGTACTTACCTGGCATTCCACTTGCCGCAGCTAGTGCCATCTCACCGTTAGTACAAGTATCAAGACGTAGGCCTTCGTCACGTACCCAGCGAATTACTTCACTACATAAAAATGCCTTGCCCGCGTAGTAGACATCAACTTCACCGCATAGGGCTTTAAATGCTTCATCAAATGCAGCTTTGGTACCATGTGCACGATTTCGGAAATCTTTCTCGCTAATTACATACAATGCGGTGCCATATTCGTAGGCAAGTTCACTCACACCAACACCTGCAACTTCTAGTTCACCGTCGGCATTACGCATGGCATCAGTCGGCCAAAGTTTTTCACTGACTTCGTTAATATCTGTAGGTTCTTTTAACCATTCTGGACCTAAGGCCATTGTTACATCCTTTCAGGTGCACTTACACCTAGCACATTTAAGCCATTTTTAAGCACTTGTTTTGTGGCATTACTTAACTGTAGCCGAGTACGGTGAATGTCTGTAATCTCCTCATCACCTTTTGGTGCCACTCGACAAGAGTCATACCAACGATGATAGGCTCCAGCTAATTTCTCTAAATAACGAGCTACTCGATGTGGTTCACGGAATTTTGCAGCTCCAGCTAATACCGAAGGGTATGAACTCAAAGTCGCTAATAGTTCTTCTTCACGAGGATGAGTTAATAATTCAGGTTTGAACACATTATCTTCAACTCCCGCTGTCTTCGCATTACGTGCCACTTGATTCGTACGAGCATGAGCGTATTGTACGTAAAACACTGGATTATCGTTAGATTTCTTTTGTAATAAATCTAAATCTATATCTAACGGCGAATCTACTGAATAACGCACTAGCTCATACCGTGCAGCATCTGCACCAACTAACTCAACAAGATCATCAAGCGTCACAATAGTACCGGCACGCTTACTCATTCGATATGGCTTGTCATCTTTAATCAAATTAACAAGCTGCCCAATCATCACTTCAACTTTGTCATCAGTGCCAGAAACTGCCTGTGCTACAGCACGTAATCTATTGATATAACCATGGTGATCTGCTCCCAGCATATAAAAACAAATATCGTAACCACGGTTAAACTTATTTTCTAAATATCCAATATCGCCAGCAATATATGCAGGCTTCCCATCAGATTTAATAACCACTCGGTCTTTATCATCACCAAACTGCTCAGTCTTTAACCACCAAGCATCTTCTTTTTCGTAAAGGTAACCTTCAGCTTTTAACTTTTCAACTGCTTTCTCAATAGAACCATCTTCATATAGGCTAGTTTCAGAAAAGTAAGTATCGAATGGCACATTAAAGCCTTCCATACTTTTTTGAATCTCAGACAGCATAAACTTAAGACCAGTAGCTCTAAATTGTGCAATTGCTTCAGTTTTGTCAGTTTTCAAAATTTCAGGATTTTCATTAACAATTTGCTTGGCAATATCATCAATATAATCACCGGCATAGCCATCTTCCGGAGTCTCTTCACCTTTTGCCGCCGCATAAAGAGAATTGGCAAACTTATCAATTTGGCTACCATGGTCATTTACATAGTACTCACGATCTACATCGACACCTTGAGTTTGTAGTACACGCGCCAAGCTATCACCTACTGCAGCCCAACGCACTCCGCCAACATGGATTGGTCCAGTAGGATTTGCAGAAACAAATTCTAAATTAATCTTCTGTGCTTTTAATGAATCATTAGTACCAAAATTATCGCCTTGCTCCAAAATAGTAGGCACGATTTGCCCAGCCACAGCAGTGTCCAAAACAATGTTAATAAAACCAGGACCAGCAATATCCACACTGGTTACACCTTCAAGATTTTCGATATAACCTTTTAGAGCTTCGGCTAAAGAGCGTGGTGTTTGCTTTGCCTGCCTAGCTAATTGCATTGCAATGTTTGTAGACCAATCCCCATGCTCACGATTCTTTGGGCGTTCTACCCGTACAGTCTCCGGCACTTCTTCTAGGGAAAATTTCTGATCGTTTACAGCTGCAGCCACACACTGAGCTAAGGCTTTAGATAATTCTTCTGGAGTCATATAACCAAGTTTAACGGTTAGCTAAGCTAACGACAAAGAAGTATGTAGTTACGCTACAAGTTAGTAATAAGTTTTTACAATATAGCGTGTAAGTATGTTTCAGCACATTCAGTATGTTTAAATACACGTTTGACGCTGAAACATACTGAACGTAAATTGTATCCCCGACAGGAATCGAACCTGCGCGCACGGTACCGGAAACCGATGCTCTATCCACTGAGCTACGGGGACTTAACAACTATCATTCTACACATTGCAAACAAATTAAGCACTTCTCAAAGACCATTATGCATGTTATAGTGATTTCATTATGAAGAACGCATCTTAACATCCAAAGCAATCCTTTTATTAGAAAATACTTTTATGGAATTAAGATGCCAGCAATTATTTTAAACAATATCTCTTTTTCATTTTCCGAAGATCAGCAAATTTTTGACAAAGTTACAGCTAGTTTCACCACTGGTAAAACCGGTATAGTTGGCCGCAATGGCACTGGTAAATCCACACTTTTCAGATTAATCTTAGGTGAACTAAAACCACAAGAAGGCACAATTACTAAACCCGAAAACATTGGGTATCTGCCACAGGAAATAACTTTAAGTACCGAAAGTACAGTTGCCGATTTATTTAACGCTCAAATAAAGCTCCAAGTCTTAAAAAATATTGAAGCTGGCAGTATGGATACTACTGATTACGATACTTTAGATGATGACTGGGATATTCGTGAGCAAATCATAGCAAGTTTAAGTGCTAACGGGCTTAGCAGTATCAAACCAGAACGAAACTTATCTTCACTTTCTGGCGGTGAAATTATGCTTACTGCGCTAACTGGGCTGCAATTTCAAAAATTTCCGGTTGTGCTACTTGATGAACCAACTAACAATCTCGATATAGACATTAAGAAGTTACTATATGCCCAAATCAAAAATTGGAAAGGCACATTGCTAGTAATAAGCCATGATATTGAGCTTCTGGAACTAATGGATGAAACTGCTGAAGTCTATAACCATGATCTAGTTATTTATGGCGGGCCTTATAGTTTGTATCAAGAAGTCTTAGCCACTGAACAAGCTAAAGCTATTCAATCGGCAAAAACTGCGGAATCAAAAGTAAAACTTGAGAAGCGACAACAACAAGAAACTGAAAAGAAGCTTGCCACGAGAAAACGTGTGGGCGCGAAGGCCTTTTCCGAAAAACGTGTACCAAAAATGATTATGAACTCACGCAAACGCAAAGCCCAAGTTAGTGCAGGAAAATTGCGCAATCAAGCATATAACAGACTAGCCAGCGCTAATTCGGAATTTGAAAGTAAAACTGAAAAAATAAGAAAAGTAGCTGATATTAAAATTGATTTACCTAATCCTGGCACACCACAAGGTAAAGTTCTTGCAAAGCTACATTCTCCACTGGAGACAATTGTAATCCAAGGAAAAACTAGAGTGGTACTCACTGGAAAGAATGGAGTTGGCAAAACCCAACTTATTCACACTCTATTTAGTGATGCTAATAACAAAGAGACTCATGCGGAGCGTTTTACTGACCGAATCGGTTACTTGCCACAACGGCTAGATAATCTTAATGAAGAAAACTCTATTAGAAAAAATATTCAAGAAGTAGCACCAAATGCCTTCAATAATGAAATACGAGCACAACTTGCACGCTTCTTATTTCGCGCAGATCAAGTTAATAAAAAAGTAAAAGCACTTTCTGGTGGCGAACGTTTCCGAGTATCGTTAGCAAAATTGCTTCTTGCAAACCCAGCTAATCAGCTACTTATTCTTGATGAACCAAGTAATAATTTAGATTTGGATAGTGTCAATGAGTTAGTATCAGCATTGGAAAATTATCAAGGTGCAATTCTCATTATCAGCCATGATTTAAACCTAATTTCTAAAATTCAGGCAGATATTATTATCAAGCTCACAGATAATGGTATAGTTATCAAATAATTTTCACAGCTTAGGATTTATTTTTCTAGGCTGTTTTGATTATACTAATGCATACTTATTCATTCGATGGATATTCATTCTATGAGTAAGTATTAAGGAAAGAAACTAGAGAGAACAAGGAAATCAAAAAATGCCGAAGCAGATTTTCCAAATAAAATCGGTCGAGAAATCGATTAAGGACACCCAAAAAGAAGGCCATAGCTTAAAACGTCAACTTACTTCTTTTGACCTGGCAATTATGGGTGTCGCAGTTGCAGTCGGTGCCGGCATTTTCTCAGTCGGCGCAAATGTGGCTGCATTCTATGCTGGTCCTGCTGTAACTATTTCCTTTGTATTGGCTACAATAACTTGTGGCTTCGCAATAATGAGTTATGCAGAATTTGCTAGCACTGTACCAGTATCTGGCAGTGCTTATACGTACACTTACTCCACAATGGGCGAACTTATGGCCTGGATTATTGGTTGGGACTTAATTCTAGAGTTAGTCGTGGCTGCCAGCTTAATTTCACGCTTCTGGGGTGTATATCTTGATAACTTCTTCACTTCACTTGGTCTGCATATTCCACAAGCATTTCATATTGGTGGTTTGGAAGTTAACTGGGCTCCAGTTATCATTGTTGCACTATTCACTACTCTGCTAGTACGTGGCACAAAGCTTTCAACTCGTGTTAATAGTATTTTTACTGCTATTAAAGTAGCTATCGTATTGTTCGTGATTGTTGTTGGTGCTTTTTATGTTAAATCTGCAAACTACCATCCATTCATCCCACCTGCAGTTCCGACAAAAGGTGGCGAAACTGGTGGTGTATTAGAACAATCAATTTTGCGCCTTATCACTGGAACACCTCCTGCTGAATACGGTTGGTTAGGTATCATGAGTGGTGCTGCAATTGTATTCTTCGCATTCGTTGGTTTTGATATTGTGGCAACTAGTGCCGAGGAAGTTAAAGATCCACAAAAGAACTTCCCTAGAGGTATTTTCATGGGACTTGGAATTGTAGCTGTTTTGTACTTACTTGTTTCAATTGTTATCACAGGTATGCTTCCATACACTGAATTTGCGAAACAAACAGATCCATCTTTGGCTAGTGCATTTATTGCAGTCGGTGCCCCATGGGCTGCCGGTGTTATTTCATTCGGTATCCTTATCGGTTTGACCTCAGTAATCATGGTATTACTACTTGGTATGAGCCGTGTAGTATTCTCAATGAGTCGTGATGGCCTACTACCTTATAACTGGTCTAAGACTGACGAAAAGTCTGGAACTCCAGCTAGGATTCAAATCGTTGGTGGTATTATCGTGGCATTCATTGCTTCTTGCACAAACATTATGGCGCTTGAAGAGATGATTAATATCGGTTCACTTAGCGCATTCATCTTAGTAAGTGTTGCAGTAATCGTAATGCGTAAGAAGCGTCCAGATATTAAGCGCGGATACAAGGTGCCTTTTGTACCAGCAATTCCAGTTATTGCAGCAGTATTGTGCTTCTACTTAATTTTGAACTTGACTGCCTTTACTTGGATACGGTTCTTAATTTGGTTAGTAATCGGTTTCATCATTTACTTCACATACAGCATGAAACACTCTCGTCTTAATCTTGAGAGCGAAACTGATGTTAACGGATCAGAAAACCTAGTTAGCACTCTAGAAGAAAACAGTGCTCCTGGTAGCAATGCTACTGTTAATGCTAGTGATGAAAATGCAAAAGAAGTTAGGTAATTGATAACTATGACAAAACCACCTTTTGGACTACTACTTGATATTGATGGCCCAATTGCATCCCCAGTAACTCGGAAGATTTCAATTCCATCGATTATTACTGATTTGCTTTATTTAGCTAAAGCCGAAATTCCAGTAATCTTCAATACTGGTCGTGGTGATGTCTTCGTCAATGAACAGGTGGTGCAGCCTTTACAGGCTGCCCACCTGCCTGACTACATTACAATGTATACAATCTGTGAAAAAGGTGGCACTTGGGCCACTATCACACACAAGGGATTAGTGGATTTACAGATTGACCATGATAAAGCACTTCCCCAAGCATATTTCGAAGGCGCTAAGAAACTTATTGATGAAAAATATGCTGATTGGATGTTCTTTGATGACACTAAGCACACAATGGTCTCCGTGGAACAACATGAGGAAATTGACAATACAGAATATCGTAAAGTTCAAGAAAAATATGATGCCGATGCAGTGGCACTATTTCAAAAACTAGATATTCCAGCTGTACTAGAAGGTAAAAATACTTCTGCTAAAGATCCAGAATTTATTATTGAACCAACAATTATTTCTACTGATATTCAGTCAATTAATGTCGGTAAAGATGTCGGAGCTGAACGAGCAGTTAAACTAGCTAAAGCTACTCACAGCCTGCCTGATACCTGGTATTCAGTTGGTGACTCTCGTAGTGACTATGCGATGGCTGATTGGCTACATGAAAATGGCTACACTTCAATCTTCGTCGATGTTCGCCCAGCTGACGGTGTTCCTGAAAAACCATACAAGATTATGACTTATGGTAACAAAATCCATGATGAAGCTTGTGCAGAATTTTTAGCTGAACGCGTACAAGAAGTAGAAGCAACACAAAAATAGCGTAAAATTAACAACATGGAAATTAAGATTGGTATTCAAAATACAGCCCGTGAGCTAGTAATTGATACAGACGAAGATAAAAAGACTATTGAAGAACAGGTAACTAAGCAGCTTAGTGAACAACTCCTACGAGTTAAAGATACAAAAGGCAACACTACTCTAGTACCTACAAAAAATATTTCATATATCGAACTTGAAACTGCGGCACCACGTAAAGTTGGTTTTGGCGCAGCACTTAACTAATGACCCAAAAATTTAGCGACTTTAATATAGATGATCGGATTATTGATGCCTTAACTAAAGAGGGCATCACTACTCCATTCCCAATTCAAGCTTTAACATTGCCGATTGTGCTTGAAGGGCAAGACATTATCGGCCAAGCACAAACTGGTACTGGTAAAACACTTGGTTTTAGCATTCCAATTCTGCAAAAAATCTTGGAAACTAAAAATGGCAATAAAGTCAGCGCTTTAGTAATTGTGCCAACTCGTGAGCTAGCTACTCAGGTCACTAAAGACATTAATCAAGCAGCAGCTAATACTAAAATTAAAACTGCTTGTATTTATGGTGGCCGCTCTTATGAGCCACAAATTAAACAATTAAAACGTGGCGCTCAAGTAGTAGTTGCAACTCCAGGACGGTTATTAGACCTACATAATCAAGGTTTAATAAACTTTAATCTAATTGAAACTATCGTGCTCGATGAAGCAGACAGACTTCTTGATTTAGGCTTCTTACAAGATATTGAACGAGTATTCGAACTACTACCTGATGAACGCCAAACTATGTTGTTCTCAGCAACTATGGCAGCTGAGGTAATGGTACTAGCTCGTAAATACTTACAGCATCCGACTCATATTCGTGCCGAACATGATGAAACCACTTCTGGTGCTGCTAATGAGAATATTGAACAGTTTGTTTACCGTTGTCATGCAATGGATAAAGATGAAGTGCTTGGTAGATTACTACAAAACGAAAAAGCTGAACGCATTATCATCTTTACAAACACTAAACGGGTAGCTTCTAAAGTAGTTAATGAACTTAAAGATCGCGGCTTTGATGCTCGCCCACTTCATGGTGATTTGAATCAAGACAAACGTGAACGCACCCTGAATGCTTTCCGCAAAGGTCGTACTAAGATTGTGGTGGCAACTGATGTAGCTGCTCGCGGTATTGATGTGGATGAAGTGTCACACGTCATTAACTACGAATGCCCAGATAATGAAGAAACTTATGTGCATAGAATCGGTCGTACTGGTCGAGCAGGTAATGTGGGTACTGCAGTTACTTTCGTTGACTGGAAAGATATGCCAAAGTGGTCTTTGGTTAACAAGGCGCTTAAGTTAGATAATCCTGAGCCAGTAGAAACTTATTCAACATCTGAACATCTTTTCGCTGAGTTAAGTATTCCTAAAGGAACTAAAGGCAGGATAAAAGCAGCGACTCCAAAGCAAAATAATAATAAAACACATCATACTGGTCGTCGTAATAACAAGCATAACCGTAACGATAACTCTAAACGTAACAATGAACAAAAACCACGTCGAAATCGACAGCGTAAGCGTCGGGTTATTCGTCATAACGACAAGAAATAACTTCAGGTTAGAAACGTATGGATAAGCAAAACTTTGTAGCTGATCTACATACCCACTCTTGTGTTTCCGATGGTACTGATACTCCAGCAGAACTAGTAAAAAAAGCTAAAGCTCAAGGAATTGCAGTATTAGCATTGACTGACCATGACACTACTTTTGGTTGGGATGAAGCAATTGTGGTGGCTAAAAAAGTAAAGTTAAATCTAATTCCTGGCATTGAAGTTACTTGCAAACATGCCGGTAAAACCATGCATTTGCTGGCCTACTTGCCTGATCCTGATAATAACGAACTAGTCAAAACTTTTGCTACCCAACGAGAATTTCGAGAAACTCGTGCGAAAAGAATCGTACAGCGTTTAGCTAAAGACTATGACATTTCTTGGGAAGATTTAATCACAGAATTCCCAAATAAGAGTATGACTATTGGACGCCCTCATATTGCAGACACTCTAGTCAAACTAGGTCATTTTAAAGACCGCACTGAAGTTTTTGACACAATTTTGCAACATAACTCCCCTTATGTAATCCATCAAAAAAAGATTAGTGCCGCAGAAGCGCTAAAGATGGTGCATAGTGCTGGTGGAGTCACTGTAGTCGCACACCCAATGGGTAGTAATCGAAATGCCTACACCATAGCCGATATCAAAGAACTAGTGTACCTTGGTCTTAAAGGTGTTGAGGTCTACCACCGAGAACATAGCAAAGCACACCAAGAAGAGTTAAAAAAGTTTGCAAAAAAGCACGACTTAATTGTTACCGGATCGTCAGACTACCACGGCACTGGTAAACCAAATAAATTAGCAGAAAATACTACTACTTTGAAAGCTGTTAAAAAAATTATTGAACTTGCTAGTGGCACACCACCGATATTATTTTCTAATTTTTAAATCGCATTTCCTTAGTAACTGCCTATTTTCGTCGCTTATCTGCAAAGAAAATTGTGTTTTAGTAAGAAAATTCGTTAATAACTTATAGGTTCTTATAAAAAAACAATACTACAAACTTAGACAGGTTAGATAACTAGTTTGTAGCATTGCTTGTTTGTTGTGTTTTACTTTGAAAGGTAAATTTTTGGCTTTCCCTTTTAATCCCTAACTACATTAAAATTTAAAACCAACTATTACCCTACATCGTTTTTGTGATAAAAATCACAAGATGCCACCATGAAGATAATTTATGACAAAAGTCACAGCATAACAAGTGTTTAAACTACTTCCCTCTTTCCGATTAACTCTGTTACACTAATCTCTACTGATATTTTTATCTGATTTTCCCTGTCAATTTTCGCAAAGGTTTAAGCAAATGGACTTACATTTATTTACTTCTGTGTTTATTACACTTTTTGTAATTATGGACCCTCCAGGCACTGTGCCAATTTTCATGAGCTTAACCAAAAACAATACCCCTGAAGAACGCAATAGTTTTGCACTTCAGGCAGTCCTCGTTGCTGGCGGTATTATTGTTGCTTTCGCTTTGTTTGGGCAGCAAATTCTTGATTATATGCAAATATCACTACCAGCAATGCGTATGGCAGGCGGTTTACTATTGGTGATTATTGCACTGGAATTGTTATCAGGTAAAACTGGTTCCGATGACGAGCCTGATGAGCTTAACACTAAAAACGTAGCATTTGTACCACTTGGCATTCCATTAATGGCAGGTCCGGGAGCGATTGTGACGGTCATGCTCTATGTTCGTGAAGCAACTAACGGAGCGCAGATTAGTGCTATTGCACTTGGTGTAGTACTGGTATTATTCATATTCTTTTTGTTCTTGCGTTTCTCAGGTGTAATTCAAAAAGTCCTTGGGACTAACGGCGTAGAACTTATCACTAAAATCTCCGGTCTATTGCTTTGTGCAATTGCAATTCAAATGATGGCTGACTCGACACATGAATTTATCTCATTGTGGATGAAACATTAGTTCTGCTATCAGTGTTTTCCCAAGAATATCTCAGCCATCTGCGGTAATCTCATAACAAACGATTGTGTGGTAGTTTGAAAGGAAAATGGCTGTGAGTGACGAATTGAATAATAATGATAAGGGCAAAAAGCCCGAATTCACGACTCCACCTGAAGCATTTAATAAGACCAAAAATAATCTTGATGTTGGCCTAAATAAAAATAAGGATGAAAAAAAGGGAGCAGCAAAAAAGACTCCTAATGCTAACGATAAAACTGCCCAAAATAATGACGCTGATAAGTCAGACGATAAAACTTCTTCAGGTAAATACAGATATGTTCGCGAAGATAAAATCAAAAAGGGCCATAAGCCTGAAGACACTGAGGTTAAAAAAGGTAAAAATGTTGCCAAAAATTACGATAGCAACATAAATAATGCTGGCCCTAAACCACTTGAACTAACTCCACAAATTAAACGTGACTATGCTTACACAAACCCTGACACTGGAAATCAAGATAAACCTGACATCAAAACAAAAGCTATCAGAAAACTAAAGTCGCCGAGACCAACTAGTAAAAAACCAAGCAAACGTGGCATTGCTATTGTCGCCGCAGTCGCAATTATTGGCGGTGGCATGATTGTTAATAGTGAGCGTGAAAGCTATCGCACCTATGATGGCGGGTATGATCAGCATTATTCTGTTTCTAAAGATGGTAAACAAGAAGCTGCAGACGCTAAAGTAAGTTTTGGTGACACCGTACAGTGGGAAAAAACTGGTATTGAAATGACTATCAACGACCCAAAGATTGCCAAGGCCACTGATTCAACCGAAGGTACTGACGCTAACCAATACCTGGTATTTACTGTAGTTTTACATAATAGTTCTAACCACACAGTTTCTGCAAGACAACTACGTGATATTGAGCCAACTCTTTCTTATGGTGCTAGCCAAACTGAGGCAGATCAAGTTACCGATGATAATGCTAATGTCACTAACAAACATTTCAAAGAATTAAAACCAGGCGATACTCAACGTCTACGTTATGGTTTTGCGGTACCTAATAGTGGTATTGATCGAATTTCACTTGATATGGGTAAGCCAAGGTCAGCAGAACAAAATGCCGTATATATTGGCTCTTACACTACTGACGATGGTAGTGATTCCAGCAGTGACCTAGATTTCTAAGCCACTACTTTCTCACCAAGTATTCTAATGTAACTCTGGATGTGCTTCTTGAATTTCCTTACGCACAATCTTGCCTTCAGTCACATTCAAACCTGCTGCTAATGTAGGATCCTTATCAAGTGCTTCCATTCCGTTAGTTGCAAGCTCCACAATGTATGGTAACGTCACATTAGTCAATGCAAAAGTAGAAGTCCTAGGCACTGATCCTGGCATATTTGCTACACAGTAGAAAGTTGATTCATGCACTTTAAAAGTTGGTTCTTCATGAGTAGTAGGTCTTGAGTCTTCAAAACAACCACCTTGATCAATTGCAATATCGACCAAAACACTACCTCGATGCATTTGTGAAACTAATTCATTACTAACTAACTTAGGTGCCTTAGCACCTTTCACTAGCACTGCCCCAATTACCACATCTGCTTCTTTCATAGCTTTTTCTAAATCAAGCTTGTTACTTACAATTGTCTTAATACGTCCTCGATAGTGATAATCAAGTTCAGCAAGTCGTTGGATATTAGTATCTAATACAGTTACATTAGCATGTAGCCCCACAGCCATAGAAACTGCATTTTCACCAGCAACACCGCCACCAATAACTACTACTCGGGCTGGTTGGGTACCTGGTACCCCACCCATTAATAATCCACGACCACCCTGAGTTTTCATTAAAAAGTAAGAAGCTACTTGTGCAGATAATCTACCAGCTACAATACTCATTGGTGCCAGCAGTGGCAGGCTACCATCTTTAGCTTCTACAGTTTCATAAGCAATAGCATGCACTTTTTTCTTCATTAATTCTGCAGTAAGTTTCTTGTCAGCAGCTAGATGCAAGTATGTAAATAGAATTAAACCTTCTTTAAGTCGATGGTATTCACTCTCAATTGGTTCTTTTACCTTAAGAACCATATCAGCAATTTCCCAAACTTTATCAGCGCTATCAATAATTTTTGCACCTTCAGCTTCGTACTGTTCATCAGGGATATTTGAACCTAACCCTGCATCCTTTTCTATATAAACTTCGTGCCCAAAACGAATTAATTCGTGTACCCCAGCTGGAGTGATTGCTACGCGAAACTCATTATTTTTTACTTCTTTTGGGATAGAAATTTTCATGTTTGCTCCTCTTTGAACTCAGGTATTAAGCACCAATACCATAAAGATAACACGTAAGTGGTTTTTTTGAAACATGCTTTTCTATCTAGTTATCACTGATAAATAGAGTTAGAATTGTGCTTATGAATGATAAAAATAATACTCCATTGACTGACACTCAAAAAGACCGTGTAGACAGTAGGTCTCGTCGTCCAAATTCTGAAGAATTCAAGAAATTTATTCGTACTGATTGGGCAGAAAGTAAACAACCTAATATTGAAACCTTAGAAGTTGCAAAGTATGCAAAACAACGCCGTGCTGAACTTTCTAAAAAATTCCCTAATGATCGACTTATCATCCCAGCTGGTGATTTAAAAGTTCGTAGCAATGATACTGACTATCGTTTCCGCGCCCATTCTGCATTCACACACTTTATTGGTACTGGTTCAAGTACTGAACCTGGTGCAGTATTAGTCCTTGAACCAGAAGCCGCTGGCCACAAAGATATCTTATACTTCTCTCCGGCTAACGATCATGGTAGTTTCGATGCATACGCAGATGCTCGTCGTGGTGAATTTTGGGTAGGTCCACGTTCTTCACTTAATGAAATCAAGACTGCATACGACATTGACACTAAAGATATCGCAGATTTAACTACTGACCTTAAAAAAGAAGTATCTGGTAAAGTACGCATTATCCGCGAAGCTGATCCAACAATTGAACTAGAGCTTAACGAAATTCGTAAGGAATCAGCTAGCGAATTAACTGAATTAGACGCTAAACTTTCTGAAACTGCTTCTGAACTTCGCTTAATTAAAGATCAATACGGTATTGATGAAATGCGTAAAGCAGTTGCGGCCACTGTTGACGGTTTTGAAAATATTGTGCGCAATATCCCAGTTGCAGTTAAGGCAGAACGCGGCGAACGTGTGGTTGAAACTTCATTCTTCTCAGTAGCACGTGTTCAAGGTAATGAACTTGGCTATGATGTAATCGCTGCAAGTGGTAATAATGCCACTACCCTACACTGGATGCGTAATAGTGGACCAGTTAAAAAAGACGATTTACTACTGGTTGATGCTGGTGTCGAAGTTAATTCACTTTACACTGCAGATGTTACCCGTTGCATGCCAATCACAGGTAAGTTCTCTGAAACACAGCGTAAGATATATCAGGCAGTACTTGATGCAACAGATGCAGCTTTTGAAGTTGCAGTACCAGGCAATAAATTCCGCGATGTACATGATGCAGCTATGAAAGTAATTGCAGCTCGTCTAGAAGATTGGGGTCTTCTACCTACTACAGCAGAAGAAGCACTGAATGAAGAACTTCAATACCACCGTCGTTGGATGGTACACGGTACTAGCCATCATCTTGGTATCGATGTTCATGACTGTGCACAAGCACGTGAAGAACTTTACTTAGATGGCACTATTGAAGAAGGCATGATTTTCACAATTGAGCCAGGCCTGTACTTTAAAGAAAATGATCTAAAAGTTCCAGAAGAATACCGTGGTATCGGTGTTCGTATTGAGGACGATATCCTAATCACCAAAGATGGTAACGAAAACCTAAGCAAGGCATTGCCACGTAAGCCTGAGGATGTCGAAGCATGGATGAAAAAGATTTTAGCTGATTAATCAGCTTTCTTATCTTGATTATCAGCGTCTTTGATTCGCACTCCGAATCGAGGGCGTCCGTCATCAAGATCTTTAAATTCACCCTTTGGCTTATAGTTATCTTCTTTAGCTGCTTCTTTATTTTCAGCTGAGCTAGATTCAGTTTCCTCAAGATTCTCTGTTTCCTGCTGATGTTGAGTTTGCTGTTTTTGAATATCTTCGATATTAATAAACTGCACTTGCTGCTCTTTTGGCATTTGATGCAAGATTTTATTAGCATCACGAGCAACACGGTCATCTACAATTACTTCATATACACTAGCTACTACTCGTGACATTGAAGTGAAATCACGACGTCCTTTGTTCATTGCATGAGTAACTACTGATAATAGAATTCCCATTGCAGCACCAATAGCGATTGCAGCAGGTAAGATATTTGCATTTGAACTAAAAGACATTAAGACACCGATAAATAACCCAAACCACATACCAGAAAAAGCACCAGAAAGTGCCACACGAGGCAGAGTTAACCTTCCTGTCACCTGTTCTACTTGTTTTAAGTCAGTACCAACAATAGAGACTAATCGTACTGGAAAATTACGATCAGCAAGGTAATCTACCGCTACTTGAGCCTCAATATAAGTCTGGTATCGAGCAACTACTGTGCCTTGTGGGATACCTTGTGTTTTTAAGAAAACATTTTGGTTATTTGGTGGAAACATACTCATAGCAATAGGCTACCAAAGTAACCTTAAATATAGCTGGAAACTTTGGCTATAATAGAAGTAATGAGTTTAACAGATACAGTTTTCGTAGCAAGATTAATAGGCTTAGACGTTTTCGAACCAAATGGTGACCGAGTTGGTCGCTTACGTGATGTAGTAATAACGCCTAGGCCTAAAGGGCTTTCCCCTCTTGTAGTAGGCATCGTTGTTGATACTCCACAACGTAAACGCTTATTCTTCCGCATGGAAAAAGTCGAAGATATTAAAATCCAACAAATTATCGTGCGTAACACCGATAACATTAAGAAGTTTGAGCAACGTGGTCATGAAAAATTGGTAGCTGCCGAGATTTTTGATCGTGAAGTAACTCTTATCGAAGATAATTCCAAAGGAACTATTGAAGATGTAGCGTTTACTAAACGCAAATATTTCTTTAAAGTTACTGATATTTATATTCGTCAGGGACGCACTAAGTCACCTTTGGGTAGGTTCCGAAAAGGAACTACTCGACTAGTACCTTGGATTGACACTGTACATGATGCCCAAGAAGAACCTCAGGCTGCTACCCAGTTCATTCATGTACATAAAGATGAAAATCCTGCAGACTTTGCAGCAGCATTAACTGAAGTTCCAGTACGCCGTCGCATTGAAATTGCTAATGAACTTTCAGATGAACGTCTAGCTACTGTAATTGCTGAGATGAGTGATGATGACCAAGTCCTAATTATCGAATCATTAGGGAGTGAACGTGCAGCTCTCGTCTTAGAGGAAATGGAACCAGACGATGCTGTTGACTTACTAGATGAACTATCACCAGCAAAAGCAAAAATCTTACTTGATTTAATGGATCCAGAAGATGCCGAAGAGTTCCAAAGATTAATGGCTTATGAAGATAACGTTGCTGGTGCTCTAATGACTCCTGAACCAATCATTTTGCCGCCAGAAGCTACGGTTGCAGAAGCCTTGGCACATATTCAAGAAGAAGATGTGTCCCCTGCAAATGCTTCTTCGGTTTTCATTTGTCGTCCTCCGTTAGAGACGCCGACTGGCACTTACTTAGGCTCAGTTCACTTCCAGCAATTACTGCGTTCCACGCCCATGGAACAAGTTGGCAGTTTAATTGATAAAAATGTCTCTCCTGTTTCTGACCAAACTCCAGTAGCACAAGTAGTAAAGAAACTAGCTGCATATGACATGGTAACTATTCCAGTAGTAAATTCGAAACAAAGTTTAGTGGGTGCAGTAACTGTAGATGACGTGCTAGATGAAATTCTTCCAGAAGACTGGCGTGAACAAGAAAGTTTTAGAAAAGAAGAGATAGAGATTGGAGATAACGATGGCTGATAAAAAGCATGAGAAAAAAACAGACATCACTACTCCGCTAGGACGCTCTAGAAAACGCTTTTTACCGAGAAAACCGGATCCAGATGCTTTTGGTCAAATGACGGAAAACTTTGCCAGGTTCATGGGTACACCAAGTTTCCTAATCTACATGACTATTTTCTGTGGTGTTTGGCTGGCGTGGAATACTCTGATGAAGGAAAGCTGGCAATTTGATCCACGTGCACAAAACTTCACTTTGCTAACACTAATGCTTTCATTGCAAGCTTCTTATGCAGCGCCACTATTGCTGTTAGCACAAAACCGTCAAGATGACCGTGACCGCGTAATCGCTGAAAATGATCGTAGAATTGCAGAACGCAATGAGGCAAATACTGAATACTTGGCTCGTGAAATTGCAGCTTTACGCATTGCTTTACGTGATGTGGCAACTCGCGACTTCGTTCGTTCTGAAATCAAAATGATTATGGAAGAACTGGATAAAAAACGAGAAGAAGAAAAGCCAGAAAAAACTGAATCTGAATTACATAAATCTAACTCTGAAGTAACAGAAGCTCAAGAAGATGGCACTACCTCCACACCTTAGACCAACTAATGTTATTCAAACATTAGATATTAACGCCAAAAAAATAATTGCGGTAACTAGCGGCAAAGGAGGCGTAGGTAAATCTACTGTTACTGCACTACTGGCTAGTGAATATGCTCGTCGAGGATTCAAAGTCGGTATTGTAGACTTGGATGTTTTTGGGTTTTCAATCCCAAAATTATTTAAAATTACCGAAAAGGCTAAACGCTCTGGTACGCTCATTAAACCTATAGAAGTTAATGGTTTATACCTGGTTTCTATGGGGATGTTCGTAAATGAAAACGAAATCGTCGCTTGGCGTGGACCAATGCTACACCGCGCAGTTCATCAACTTTTAAATGATGTAGCTTTCCCTGAACTAGATTACCTATTTCTAGACCTACCTCCTGGGACTGGTGATATCGCCATCTCGATGGGGCAGCTATTGCCGCATGCAAAAGTATTGATTGTTACTACCCCACAACTTCACGCAGCAGATATCTCAATTCGCACTGGCCTCCTTGCAAAAAAGAATGGACAAGGAATAATAGGTGTAATCGAAAATATGAGTCACTTTATCACGCCAGCTGGCAAAGCTTATGAAATCTTTGGTGCTGATGGTGGGAAAAAGATTGCGAAAAAACTTAATACTGAACTACTTACGCAAATCCCAATAGTTGCTGAAACAGATAGTGAAGAATTAATCAGAAAACCTGACCTAGATAACCCCGTATTAAAAGCAATTGCGAAAATAGAAATTTAAACTTCAGTGTACCCTAACTAAGTAGCTTCTGGATCAAACGGTGCAGCTTCGCCAGTGGGTAAACTATCGACAGCCACAGTAGACTTCTTCGCTGCTTCTCGAGCTAGTTTTACATTCTCTTCAGGAGTTCGCTTTGCAGCTTCTACTGTTGATTCACTATCACTATTGTTATTTGAATCAAAAGCCTCTGAAGTGTTTTCTTCATTCTTAGTAAACCCAGAAGCAGCTTCACTGATACCGGCAACTGCTGAAGATACTGCACTTATACTTTTACCTTCTTTTATACCTCTAACGCCTGAAGTGGCAGCTGTTACTAAGTTTTTAGTAGGAGTAAGTACATCAGAATCAACAGATGAACTGAAATCAGTAACTGTGGTTTTCACATCATCAAGAGTGTCAGTAACATCATCTGATAGTGCTTCCTTAATAATTTTTCTAGGGTCGTACTGACGAGGATCAAACTTCTTGATATCAGCCATGGAGATAGAGTCTTCACCCATCTCATCCTTTATCTGAGATTTTGCGCTCTCCGACATTTCACGAATTTTACGAATATATCGTGCAAGATCTTTCGCATATTTCGGCATCCGGTCGGGGCCAACGATAAAAATGGCAATGAAAATCAGTATCATGAACTCAGTGCCATTGATACCAAACATATTGCTACTTTCCCCTATACAACCCCGGATTTGCTACTTATTAGCAAAATTACGTTCGAAATACTCTACCAAACAGCGTACCCCATAACCAGTGGCACCCTTTACATATTCATCATAATCTTTAGGAAAACGTGCTGGACCAGCCATATCAAAGTGTGCCCATGGTACACCTTCTGCGTAATATTCTAAGATAACTGCAGCAGCAACGGAGCCACCACCAATATCGTAGTTTCCCTGCATGATATCAGCATGTCGACTATCTAACATTCCACGATATTCGTCATAAGCAAATGGCATTCGCCACAAGTATTCCCCACTTGCTTCACCACTTTCAATCAAACCTTCTGCGAGGCCATCATGAGTTGAATAGAAACAACTATGTTGATGTCCCACTGTCATAGTGGAAGAACCAGTCAAAGTAGCAAGATCTATAATGAAATCTGGCTTAAGCTCTAGTGCTGCATAACCAATCGCATCAGATAACACCACGCGACCTTCAGCATCAGTGTTAACAATTTCCATAGTCTTGCCACTGTAGCTAGTCACAATATCAGCTGGACGGTATGCGCCACCACCAATATGATTTTCAGCCATAGCCATTAGTGAATCAATTTTCACATTTAACTTAAGCTCTGCCACTGCACGGATTACACCGAATACTACGGCTGAACCGCCCATGTCAGTATTCATAATTTCCATACCAGCACGAGACTTTAAGTTCACACCGCCAGTATCAAAAGTAATACCCTTACCAGCCAAAGCATAGTGTGCAGTATTTTCATCTGCATCTTCAGGAGTGTAAGTAAGATGAATTAAGCAAGGCTTGTTCACAGAGCCTTTACCTACAGCCACAATACCGCCAAAGCCACGTTCGATTAATTCTTCATAATGAATTACTTTGACTTCAAGGCCTGGGATATCGCTTAGTTCTTTAACTTGCTCGGCCATCCACTCTGGATTTTTAATTGATGATGGAAAATTCGTTAAATCACGAGCAATAAAAGTAGACTCAGTGCGAGCTTTAATAGACTCAAGTAAATCTTCATCTAAGCCAACCACATTTACCACTTTCGGCTGCACATGTGGAACTTCAGTTAGTCCAAAACGTGGATGGCGATAAGTAGCAAGAGTCAGCGCTTCAATGAAGTTTTGCTGCGCGTTAGCATCATAGTCTGCAAGACCATCAATCCACAACACATCAGCACGAGTTTTTCGTGCCACAAAAGCACCTTTGGCGCGAAAGTCTGCACCACTAGTGTATTTGGGTAACTTACAAGTGTACTTAGCGTCCTCATCACTAACTTTTGAAATGTCAGATACGGAGTTTATTTCGGGAAGTTCATATTTTAAGTCCATCACTTATCCATGTTACTCGCATTGCCTTTATAGATAAAGTTCAGTGCACCAGTGAACTCACAAAACTTTTTTACAAAATAATATTGGAAAATTAGAGATTTCAATAACTACTATATTTTGTTTTTAATAAACTAAAAGTTTCATATTTTTCTAGAATATTTATCTATAATAAATAACTTTTATGTACCACATTTTTCATAACTAATAGTAAATTCTACATTGTTGTTTTGGAGTCATTGAAGATTTTTTAACTGGTAATTTCTATGCTAAATTCCAGAATAATGGCACAGGTTACTACACTATTATTGGGATAATAGATGACAAAGAGGTAGAAATACTAGCTAAAATGGAAAAATATAAAACCATTACAAATGATATTGCCTCTCCCGAAGTGCTTGAATGGACAGATAAAGTATTCAACGATAAAGAAGCTATGAATCAAGCAATTAAAAAATTACATAGCAATAACTCAGCAACTTCAAAAGGAAATAAAGTTTACATAGTAGAAGAAGCTTTCTCAACAAGTGTAGAAAATTCAACAAAAGAAAAAGAAGATAACGTTATTTATTTTCATGCTAATAAACGTACTAAGAAAAAATTAGAAAAAGCTAAAGAAAAAGGAATGGAACCTCATGAACTATTAGAAGAAGCTGTGAACCAATATCTCTTTTACTAGATAAAACTTACGGTGGCCAATCGCCACCTTGTGGCAAAGGCACAAAGTTCCAAAGCTCTCCTAGCCAAAGTATTTGTAGCAGGAACGAAATACCTAATATTGCTACTAAAATAGCTTTAGACTTCACTCGCATTACTAAGGCCAAGAGCATTGGAAAAAGTGGAATTAACATACGGAAAGTGCTGGTCTGTGGCTCAAATACAGCAAATAAATATAAACCATAAGCTGCACACCAAAGCTGCATCTCAATACCAAGCTGTCGGCAAGATTTGGAATACAGCGCCCAAAAGAATAATCCAAAGATGATAATCGGCGCTATAACCCCAATTGGTCCTAACATATATATGCCAATTTTAAACCAAGGTTCAAACAAGATTAGCTGTCCACCACCACGCCATGACATTTCAGTTTTAGTGTAAGCATCTGGAACTCCAGTCACATATCCTGCTAAGAAAGTCCAAAGCAGTGCCCAGACACCTGAGTATGCTGTCAGTGCGATGTTTTGGTAAAGTTCCCCTTTGCTTTTGAAATCTTTAGTAATAAACCAGCGATAAAGTGTGTAAAAAGCCATTAGCGCTGCCCACGGAGCACCAATTGGTCGGGCTAAGCATAATAAAGGAATGGCTAGAAATAACTGTGGATATTTCTGTTCCTTTAAGTAGTATAAACAAACTGCTAACAAGAATAGCTGCAATGACTCTGCATACGGCACTTGTAAAATAGGTGCTACAGGCAAAAAAGCAATTAATGCTATTGCCCAAAGCGTTTGCCTATGAGTAGCAACAGTTCGAAATAACTTGTATATAACAAGAGTAGCCAAGAATCCTAATAAAGTAGCTGTTAAAGGAGCTAAATATAACCATTCAACTGTAGTAACTTTATTTAAAAGTTTTACAATTGCTGGAAATAATGGGTAAAATGCCCAAGGACTTTGTTCTACAATTCCTATTTCGTTTTCAGGCAGTTTATTCGGATAACCAGTATCGTAAATCGTTTGATACCATTGACTATCCCAAAATTGCGTGTAGTGAAAATAACCTGGATGTGGCTCAGTCCAAGGGTTAACTGGTTGAAAACTGGCAGTAACCAGCATAATTAGCACTGACACTAACCGGGCTACTCCGCAAATAAGTGTCACTTGCCACTGCCAAGCTAATCGGGAAAAATGTGTCAAAATTTTGCCGAACACCTACAACTATTCTTCTTTAAGTTTTTTGCGCTTACGACGTTTTTTATCACTCGGTTTTGCCGGGTACTCCAAAAAACCGTTAGGTATTTGTTTGGTGTAAATAATAAAACCAGCAAGTATTGCGATTAATACTGCCATAATTATTAATAGCGTCATATCACTCTATCTAATTTATTATCTGTTACTGTGTTTAACAATGTAATTAACTGCTTCTTCAGGGGCATCAGTAATATGGAACCGCTCTAAGTCATTTTCATTAATCATACCTTCAGCAAGCAAAGTCTCTCTGCACCAATCAAACATCGGATACCAAAACTTCTTACCAACCAAAACAATTGGGAAGTCTTTAATCTTATGTGTCTGCAATAGAGTTAAGGCTTCAAACAACTCATCCATAGTGCCGAAACCACCAGGGAGTACGATGAAACCTTGTGCATATTTCACAAACATCGTCTTACGCACAAAGAAGTAACGGAAATTAATACCAAGGTCTACATATTCATTCAGGCCAGTTTCAAAAGGTAACTCAATACCAAGCCCAATTGATTTTCCATCAGCTTCTTTAGCACCTTTGTTAGCAGCTTCCATTGCACCTGGCCCACCACCAGTAATTACTGCATATCCAGATTTTGCAAGTTGCTTGCCGACTTCCACACCAATTTTATAATGTTCACTATCAGGTTTAGTACGAGCAGAACCGAAAACACTTACTGCAGGAGGTAGTCCTGCCAAGGCATCGAAACCTTCAACAAACTCACTTTGGATACGTAATACACGCCAAGGGTCGGTACGAACCCAGTCATCTTTACCGGAAGTTTGTAGTAATCTAAAGTCGGAAGTGCTGTGGCTATCTTCCTCACCGCGACGGATGAAGGTGCCTTGTACAAATTCTTTTTCAGTCATGCTTTTAATGCTAACATCAGCAAGCGTCTCATAACTATCAAAAACTTATGAAAAGAGTATACTTTTGCCTATGAGTTCTTTAGTTATTGATGCGGAAAATTTAAAGAAAAACTATGGTCATGTGGAAGCACTATCTGGATTAAACTTACATGTCGCTCCAGGTGAAGTCCATGGTTTTCTAGGCCCAAACGGAGCCGGTAAGTCTACTACTATAAAGGCAATTATGGGCACAATTAAACTCAATAGTGGCAAGTTTGAAGTACTTGGGGACAATCCTTGGAAAAATCCAGAAAAATTACACCAAAGCATTGCGTATGTGCCTGGCGAAGTAACCGTATGGCCTAATTTAACAGGTGGCGAAATCATTGATTTCCTAAGTAATATGCGAGGTGGAATACCACAACGCCGCATTGATGAACTAATTACTAAATTTGAGTTTGATCCTACGAAAAAAGCCCGTAGTTACTCTAGAGGAAATAAACAAAAAATCGCTTTAATTGCAGCATTAGCTACAAATGCAAAACTTTTCGTATTTGATGAACCAACTAGTGGACTAGATCCTGTCATGGAACATGTTTTTCAAGATGAAGTACTTAATAAACAACTTGAAGGTGCCACAGTATTGCTTTCTAGCCATATCTTAGAAGAAGTTGCAGCTCTTTGTGACAAAATTACTATTATTAAAGATGGTAAAGATATCGAGGTTATTAATAATCCACACGAACAGCTATCAAACGAAGAACTACAAGAAAAATTCCTAACTCATTATTTAAGCGACGAATAAATGAAACCATTAGAAATTGCAAAGAAAAATCTGAAACAAGATAAAGTTTTATTGGTTATTGCACCAATTTTAATAGGTTTGTTACCGATTTTTACTTACCGTTCTTTTCTTGAATTATTTCCTACTGACAGTGATAAATACAAGATGGCTGCAGAAATGGGAACTAATGGATTTTTCAAAATTTTAATTGGTCCAATTTACGACATTACTACTCCAGGTGGCTTCACTGCTTGGCGTGTAGGGGCTTTCACAGCTTTATTTGCGGCATTTTGTATCATGATTGGAATTATTCACACTGCACGTAAAGCTGAAGAAAATTCTTCTACTGAGTTACTACTCTCAACTCCGATAAAACGCAATGTGCCATTAGCTGCAAGCTTCACTACTCTTGCAATTTCTTGCGTGTTACTTGGAGTTACTACTTTTTTAACATTGCTATTAAACGGAGCTCCTTTTGCCGGTACTACGCTACTGAGTTTAGCCTTTATCTTGATTACTGGAACTTATGGAGTTATTGCATTATTACTATCACAAATATTTAACGATAGCCGCAGTGCTATTGCATATAGTTTAGGGTTCGTTGCCTTTACATTTCTAATACGTGCTCTCGGTGATTCAAAAGATGAATTCCATTGGTTAAGTTGGATTTCCCCTTTCGAGTGGATAAACCGTACCGAAAGTTATGCTAGAAACGTTTGGGATATTTTAACAGTTCCAGCAGCAGTAATTGCTGTACTAAGCATTGTAGTGTGGAACCTTTACGAAAGCCGTGATATTGGTGATGCTTATATTCATCGAGATTACGGTAAACCTAAAGCGCCAAGATGGTTAAAATCTGCTTTTGCATTAAGTTACAAACTAAATATAGGTAGTTTCTTACGTTGGACAATATCTACAATTTTATTAGCTTTGGTAATTAGTCAAGCAGCTACAGCTGCTGGCGATATTGCTAGTACTAACTCAGAAACAGAGCAAGTATTCCAGCGTTTAGGCGATAGTTCGACGATAAACCAAGCAATGGTTAACTCATTGACTATCATATTGGCAATAGTCTTAGCAGTATTCCCAAGTATGATGATTAGCCGTATGACTAGTGAAGAGCATGATTCACATCTAGCTTTCTTACTTTCTTCGACTCCAGCTAGTCGTATTAAATGGTACTTCTCTTATGTATTGCTTGCTATTTCAGTAACAATTTTCCTATTCCTTATCGCAGCATTAATTTTTGCTTGGAACACTTCTCATGTCCTTAATAGTGTAGATTTTGGTAAAGTATTTCTAAGCTTCATTGGTTATTTGCCAGCAAGTTTACTGCTAGCAAGTCTTGCTGCACTGTTATATGCAATGGCACAAGCCACAATTACACTGACAATATTGCCAATTACTATAGCAGCATTAATCACAATCATTGGCCCTATTTTGAACCTACCAGACTGGGCGATTAAAGTTTCACCATTTGCACATGCTCCAAATTTCTATGATGCTAATCCAGATTTCATTCCATCACTAATTTTCGTGGGCGCCGCTATCGTAATCTTTGGTTTAAGTGCTCTACTTTTCAAACGAAGAGATATTGAAAGTATTTAAGTTACAATTCCTAAGAATATCCTATTAACTGATATAGCGAATTCCTTAAAGCAGTAGTAGCATTGATAGTATTTATGCAAAATAAGATTTAACCTATTGAAGTTGTGCAAAAGCACAGCAATTAATCTTACTTCGGAAGATATTCTATACTTAATCAAAACCTAATTTAAGAAAAGAGTTTATGAAAAAGCAAACTGCAACAAAGCCAATGCTGACATTGATTCCAATGCTATTGGCATTCTTCATGATTATGGTAGATACCACTATTGTGAACATTGCTATCCCTACTTTACTAAAACACTTTAATACTGACCTAACTACCTTATTGTGGGTTAACAGTGCTTATGCATTGACTACCGCCGTACCGCTACTATTAACTGGTCGTTTAGGTGATCGTTTTGGTCAAGACAAATTGTTCCTTGCTGGAACTATAGTCTTCACTCTAGCTTCAGCATGGTGTGGTTTTGCGCATACCGTGCACGAATTAATTATTGCACGTGCTGTTCAAGGCCTAGGTGGTGCGATGCTGGTACCACAAACTATGGCAATGATTGCCAAGATCTTCCCACCAAAAGAACGCGGTAAAGCTCTTGGCTTCTGGGGTGCAGTTGCTGGTATAGCTACTATTTTCGGTCCACTTATCGGTGGCGTTATTGTTGATTCACTTGGTTGGGAATGGATCTTCTTCGTAAATATCCCATTTGGAATTATTGCAGTTATTATGGCAATCAAACTATTACCAAACTTTGAAGGTCAGCCAATTAAACTAGACTTCCTATCTATTGTGCTTTCTGGTGTTGGTATGTTCTGTATTACTTTTGGTTTACAAGAAGGACATCAGTATAACTGGGGCAAAATTACTGGAGTAATAACCGTATGGAACTTAATCATTGTCGGCGTGGTTTTCATGGTGCTATTCATATGGCGCCAAAAAACTGAAGGTAAAGATTCACTATTACCACTTCGCTTATTTAGAAGCCGTAACTTTAACCTAGCCAACATAGCAGGCTTTGCCGCCAGCTTCGCAATGCTAACCTTCTCACTACCATTTACACTATATCTACAAACTGGTTTGGGGATGGATCCTACTAAAGCAGCTCTAGTGTTCCTACCAATGTCATTAGTATCTGGCGCACTTTCACCTTATGTCGGTAAACTAAGCCAAAAGATTGAGCCTCGTTTTATTGCAGCAGGTGGTTTCGGGTTATACACACTGGGTACTCTTGGAATTATTTTGACAATGAATCCACAAAGTAACTTACTACCCGTAATCCTATGCTCATTGATTACTGGTGTAGGTCTTGCAGGGGTATTCTCTCCAATTAGTAATATTGTGACCCAAAGTGTACCAGTTAAAGACTCTGGTATTAGCTCTGCCGCATTTAACACCATTCGTCAGATTGGCGGTGTACTAGGTTCTGCTATTGTGGCTTCGGTAATGTCTACTCAAATTAAAGACCAACTAACTAACGCTGCTTATGCAAATGCAAATAATATCCCTGCACCAGCTCGTGACCAAGTAGTTAACGGCGTTATTAATGCTGCTGGCGGTGAATTCTCTGCTCCTCCTACTTTCCACCCACCTGCAGGAACACCAGCAACAGTTATCGAAAGTATTAAAAATACTGTAGATACAATTTTGCGTCAAGGTATTACTGATGCGACATCACATACTCTTTATCTAGTAGTTATCGTAATGCTTGTTGGTACGATTGCTGCATTACTTATGAAAAACTTAGGTGTGAAACAAGCCGACGAACAACCTACCAAAAAGGAAAAATAATGCGACTTTATTTAAAAGCTGATGTAGCTGTTTTAACAGAACAACTTATCAATATCAATAGTATTTCTGATAACGAAACTGAGCTTGCTGACTTAGTAGAAAAAGAACTAAAACGACTTGATTATTTAGAGGTTACTCGCAACCAAGATGCGATAGTTGCTCGCACAAATTGGGGTAAGCAACGCCGAGTCATCCTAGCAGGTCATCTTGATACGGTACCGCTGCCTACAGTACCAGGCTCAAAGGGTACAATACCAGCAACGGTCGAAGATGGCATACTATATGGTCGTGGCACAACCGACATGAAAGGTGGCGTAGCAGTTCAATTAGCTTTAGCAGCAAAGCTAATTGATGCAGCTTTTGATATCACTTATATCTTCTACGACCACGAAGAAGTAGAGGCTTATAAAAGTGGTTTAGGCCGCCTTATCAAAGAATACCCAGAATTAATTACCGGTGATTTTGCAATCTTACTTGAACCAAGTGATGCTCATGTAGAAGGTGGTTGCAATGGTACGCTTCGGGCAAAAATTGCGACTGCAGGCCTTGCTGCCCACTCTGGACGAGCATGGAAAGGTAAAAATGCTATCCATATGCTTGCCCCAGTTCTTAACACTTTAGCTGCTTACGAGCCAAAAACTATTGCTGTTGAAGGGCTGGAGTATCGTGAAGGACTGAGTGCAGTGCATATTGAAGGTGGTGTTGCTACTAACGTAATTCCTGATAATGCTCATGTGCTAGTTAACTATCGTTATGCACCAGATAAGACTGAAGAAGAAGCACAAGATCATGTTGAAGAAGTCTTTAAAGGCTTCGATGTAGAAATAGTAGACTCCGCTCCAGCAGCACGTCCAGGTCTTAATTTACCTGATGTTAAAAATTTTGTCGAAGTAGTTGGCATGAAACCAATGCCAAAGTATGGATGGACTGATGTCGCACGTTTCAGCAAAATTGGTATTCCAGCGGTAAACTTTGGCCCAGGAGATCCCATGTTGGCACATAGTGATAATGAACATGTATCGCAACAGGATATCCGCGCTTGCTATAATTCTTTGGAAAAATGGCTTACTAATACTGCAGAAAACTAAGAAGAAAATTATACACTAAGATTATGGATCCAAGACAATCAGACGTTAAAATCAATAATTTCCTAGGCATGGTACTACAAATTGGAGTACTTTATGGTCTTAGTACTGCCGCTTTTAATATGTTTCCAGCACCAAACAATATGGTAGGCGCAATTTTCCTACCACTTATTGCCGCAGGTATCTGGATGATATTTTTAACTCCTGGAGCGAAAAGGGAATTAGATAAAACTTGGCGAGTAGTAGGAAAAGCAGCAATCTGTATAATTGCGTCATTGTTGCTTTGGTTCGCTAATCAACAAACCTTCTCTACTGCACTTGCTACGTTAGCGATGATTCATCTTGTCATTGCAACTATGTGGGATACAGTATAGTTTATAAAATCAGGCGAAACTTACTGAAGCAAGCACCAGAAAGATAAAAATGGAAAAACGAAACGACAACAACGAACCAGAAATTAATAATGGAAATATTAACCAAACTAACGAAAACGTTAACAACAGTAAAGATGGAGTTAAAAAAGTAATTTCTGAAGAATCAAGTGAAACAGCAAACACTTCCACTAAAGCTGCTAGCACTGAGCATAAGGCTAAGGCTAAATCTGGTGAAAAATCTAAAAAAGATAAAAGTGGTCTAATATACGTATTAGTAGGAGCAATAGCACTTGCCTTGGTTCTAACGCTTTTCAATCTTATTCGTCATAACCACAGCGTGGAATATAAAATAACATCGACTGACTCTGCGACTGTTACTTACGATAAAGGTAACGCAAATCAAAAAGTAAAGAAAATTCACAAGAACTACCACGAAACAGTTAAACTTTCTAAGAATAAGTTAAATGCATACCAAGCACACGTAACTGTACAGTCAGCTGCTAACGATAAAGCAACTACTCAAGCTTCATGTGAGATTTACATTGACAAGAAACTAGTTGCACAGAAGTTCCTATTCGGTGCTAATAGCCACACAACTTGTACTGCACACGCATACAGCAAGGAAATCAAACCTGCTAATCCTAACTTATACAAACCACAGTCTCGTTTACCACGTCATGCTACACAGACTATACGCTTCCAGTCTTGCCAAGCAGCACGAGCTGCTGGTGCTACCCCACTATTCAAGGGGCAGCCTGGATATAGCACTACTCTTGACCATGATGGTAACGGTATCGCATGTGAACCAACTGACAAATAATTTTGTTATTTAAAAAATCCCCCAGGCACTTAAACCTAGGGGATTTTTAATACTCTTCTATGAATTAATAGTTTTACTAAGTTCATCCAATACTTTTTCAGGGTTTTCAACCTCAAGGATTAACCTATCGTATTTTTCATTTTTAAGGTTAATCACAATAGCTTTGGCTCTGTTATGAACATCCCAAAAAGTCTTCTTGCCTTTTTGTCGGAAAGTACCTCCATAATATAAATGAGGTACATTAGTACCGATACGCTTTTGCAGTGGATTCGGGAATTTCAAACCTGAAGCAGACTTGACTGAATCTATATGTTTTAGCGGTATTGAAAACTGCTTTTTGAAAGCCAATACTTCTTTTATGCTATCCATATGGACTTTAAGTTCATTGTCAGTAATTGTTATAGTAGCCATACTTTAATACTACTCCCATTAGAATATGACTAATTTCTGTACTTCAGCTGGAATTCAACAGTTTTAACAATTTTAGGTAAAACCATAGGAATCAATAAACATAATTTCTCAATAAGAGTAATCTTTAAGAACAAAAAGTTTGAACTAGACTAGTTATTGCCCGTGCGTTTAAGCATATTTCAGCTGTTAAACACACGTTTTCTGCTGAAATGCACGGCTATTCGCAATATCCTTGATTGAATAAGCGTCCCTTTTCCGTTTAGTTTTAGTAAAAAGTCGAGTTATAGGCCATAATGTGTTGTTATTTTTCTTTGTAGGGGTTATTTTTTCTGTGATGTAGGCCTGTTTGTTAGCTTCTAAAGTTAGCTTATGGGTTTTAATCAATATTCTGCTTGGTGTGTGC
>JASGDC010000020.1:0-18429 GCA_047608145.1 Micrococcaceae bacterium | reverse complement strand
GTGATGGTTGATGGGATCTACATCGGTAAGAAAGCTCGGGGCAACACATGGTGTTGCCTTATCGCTATGGACGCAGCAACGCTGCGTCCGCTTGCTTTTCAGTGGTGTGACAGGGAGAAAACAATAGCCTGGAAAGCGCTCTTCAAGCAACTAGTTTCAACCCCAGATGTCATTATTTGTGATGGTGGACAAGGCCTCAATAGAGCAATTCAAGAATGCTTCCCACATACAAAAGTTCAGCGCTGTCTAGTTCACGTTGTAAGTAATACTAGAGTTAATTTAACTAATAACCCACAAAGTGATGCAAGCAAATCCTTGTTAAAACTAGCTAGAAATCTTACCAAAATTAAGACAAAGTCGCAGGCAATCATCTGGCAGCAACAATTACATAAATGGTATGAAACTTACGGTCATCTAATCAAAGAAAGAACCATCAACCCTGAACCTTTCGGACGTCGTTGGTGGTATACCCACGAACGCTTACGAAGAGCATATCGTAGGCTTGAGAAACTAGCCAACGATCAAGTCCTTTTCACCTATCTAGAGACCGGTTGTGACGCCACAACTAACAAACTAGAAGGCGGTATAAACACAGGTATCCGCTACCTGTTACGCAACCACAGAGGCCTAAACATTGAAAAGCAGAAAACAGCTGTTCAATGGCACCTATGGGCAAAGACCCACGAAATCAAAGAAGCAACAGCCTTAATCAAGCCAGAACACTACCAGCCAAAACCAAAACCCGTAAAGATAAAACAAGAACAAATAGGGCCAAAAGAAATCGACAAATCATACCAAACAATCAGATACAAAGGAGGTGCAATCTGGGCCAACACAACCGAGTAACACACTCGAACCAACAACACATTATGGCCTATAAGTCGATATTTGAAATAAAAGGCATAATAAAAGAGACCTTCCAAAACGGAAAGTCTCTTTTATTATGTTTAAGGTTGAGTTAGTGAGCCTGTACCTTCTGAGGTGCTTCATCACCGAAACCACGTGGGTTATCGAAGTTGATTTCCTCAAGTTCCTTACCTTTAGTTTCAGGAACTAGGAAGTATACCAAGATACCACCAATTACAGCGAATGCAGCATAGATGAAGAATGTTGCTACTGCATTCCATTCACGCATTACTGGGAATGTTACTGAGATTAGGTAGTTAACTAACCAGTTAGATACACCACCGATACCAATTGCAACTGCACGGATCTTGTTGTTGAACATTTCACCAAGAAGTACCCAAACGATTGGACCCCATGAAATTGCGAATGAAACGATGTATAGAAGTACACCAGCTGCTGCTAGGAACTTGAAGCCACTGCTAGTGATTGTACCTGCAGAGTCAGCATTTGTGAAAGCAATTGCAACCATAGCCTGAGTAATAGCCATACCTGCTGCACCAGCAAGCAATAGTTTCTTACGACCCCACTTGTCTACAAGCATGATGGCGATAACTGTAGTACCCATGTTAACCAAACCAACTAGGAATGAAATCCAGAATGGATTATTGAAACCAGCTTGCTGGAACAAGTTAGTAGAGTAGTACATGATTACGTTAATACCAACTAGTTGCTGGAAACCAGCTAATGCAATACCTAGCCATACAATTTTGTTTTTGAATAAATCGCCTAGTGCTGGAGCAGACTGATCATTCTTAATATCAGCCATAATGCTTTCAATCTGGCGATTACTTTCAGCTGTGTTACCTTCGTTAACTTGATCAAGTACATCTTTTGCTTGGTCAACTTGACCATTTAGCAAGTAGAAACGAGGAGATTCAGGAAGTTTCCATGCAAGAGCACCATAGATTATTGCTGGTACTACGCCTAGCAAGAACATCCAGCGCCATGCTTCTAGACCACCAATTATTCCAGCTGCATCACCATGTGCTGCACTTGCAAACATTGCGTTTGTCAAAAGTACAGTGAAAATACCAATAGTAATCATCATCTGCTGTAGTGAAGCAAGACGACCACGGAACTTAGCAGGAGCAATTTCTGAAATATATCCTGGAGCGATTACTGATGCAATACCAATACCGATACCACCAATAACACGCCAAATTTCCAGAGCGCCATTGGTATGAGCAAAACCAGTACCCAATGCACTAATGAAGAACATAGCTGCAGCAACAAGCATTGTATTGCGACGTCCATATTTGTCTGAGAACTTACCTGCGAAGAATGCACCTGCTGCAGAACCTAGGAGCGCGATAGCAGAACTAGCACCAGCTTGTGCTGCTGATAGATGGAAAGTCTCTTGGAAACCAGTGTTCGCACCGTTAATTACTGATGCGTCAAAACCGAATAAGAAACCACCAAGCGCTGCTGAAGCTGCGAAGAACTTCACCTTTGCTGGTAATTTTTCAGTGGCATTTGTGTTGATAGTTTGTGACACTATAAATACCTACTTTCTAATGTTAATTTATGCCTCTCACGTTTACGTGATAAGTCCAGCATAACAATAAAGTAAAGATAAAACATACTTTAATACCGTGTTTACCTTATATAGGTACTACTTATGTAGTATTTTATGTGCTCTAAGTTAACAATATACTTATTTGTAGCTAAGAGGGGTAGGATATATACAAGTAGAAAGCTATAGTACTAGGAGCAAAAGTGAGTGAATTAGCTATTGAAGCTAAGGATATCGTCAAGACTTATGGTAAAGGAGATACATTTTTTACCGCACTAGATAAGGTATCTGTAGATATAAAACAAGGTGAGAGTGTTGCCATTATTGGTAAGAGTGGATCTGGTAAATCAACCTTTATGCATATTCTGGCATTATTGGATAAACCAAATTCTGGTGAACTTAAAATTGCTGCTGCTGAAACCACCAAACTTGATGTAAAAGCAGTAAATAATTTACGTAATAATGAATTTGGTTTTGTGTTCCAGCAGTTCTTTTTGACTCCTAATGAAACAGTGATGGACAATGTGACTTTGCCCTTACGAATTGCTGGTGTTCCTAAAAAAGAACGATTAGAGCGCGGAAAAGCAGCGTTAGCAAAACTGCAACTAGATGATAAAGCTAAGAATAAAGCTACTGATTTATCTGGTGGGCAAAAGCAACGTGTAGTTATTGCTCGTGCTTTGATTAACAATCCTAAAATTATTTTTGCTGATGAGCCTACTGGTAACTTAGATACAAAAACTTCAGATGTAGTGGAAGATATTTTGTTTACTTTAAATAAAGAGCAAAATATCACTCTAGTGGTAGTGACACACGATGAAGATTTGGCGGCAAAGTGCGATAGGAAAGTGCAAATCGTCGATGGAAGGGTTACTAAATAATGAAGCCAGTAGATTTAATCACAAGTGCAATTAATAATACTTTCCGTAGTAAACTTCGTACCATATTGACAGTTATTGCCATTTTTATCGGAGCTTTCACACTAACTTTGACGAATGGTGTCGGTACCGGGGTAAATCAATATATTAATAATCAAGTTGCATCAATTGGTAAAAAAGATGTTTTAATTATTCAGAAGAAATTTGAACAAAATACTACTGATAAAGATGGTGCCCCCGCAAAATACGACCCTAATCAGCCTAGTAGTGGTACAGCCGGTTCTCCTACTTCTTTCATGCTGTCGCAAAAAGATGTTGATTCTATGAAGAATGTGGCAAACGTTAGTGATATTAAGCCAGCGTTAGGTGCAAGCCCTACTTATATTGAGAATGGTTCTGGCGAGAAATATAAGCTTTCAATGAAAGTAACTGCAGGTTTAACTAATGCTCAAATGCTTGCTGGCACTGAAGTTGCTGATAATTCTGATAAAGCAATTCAGATTCCAGATACCTATGTAAAGCCTTTGGGTTTTTCTAGTAATCAAGATGCTATTGGTAAAACAGTTAAAATTGCAGTAAATGACATGATGGGGCAAGAACATATTGCTAATGTAAAGATTACTGGTGTCGCTGCTAAGAGTTTGATGACTGAAGCAATCGGTACTAATAACTCTACTATGGAAGAATTGTACAAGTTCCAAACTACTGGAATGCCAGCTGGTGCACCAGTTAATTATGCTGCAGCATATGGAAAACTCAAAAACCCTGATGATACAGCTCAGGTTGCTACAGTTAAAAAAGCCTTTGATGACAAAGGTTTCCAAGCAGCTACTGTTTCAGATCAAATTGGTCAGTTCCAAGCTGTGGTTAACGGTATAGTTTGGATTTTGAATGGTTTTGCGGCAATTGCTTTATTGGCAGCGAGTTTCGGTATTATAAACACACTGTTAATGAGTGTAAAAGAACGTACCCGTGAAATTGGTTTGATGAAAGCAATGGGGATGAGCAGTAAAAAAATCTTTGCACTATTTAGTATGGAAGCTGTTTTTATCGGATTCCTAGGCTCAGTAATTGGTGCTGGTGTTGCAATGTTTGTTGGTAATATCGTGAGCAAGTCACTTTCAGCTAATTTACTTAAGGATTTACCGGGTTTGAATATTATTAGCTTTACCCCAGGATCAATCATCGGGGTAATTGTGGCTATTATGGTGGTTTCTTTCTTGGCAGGTACTTTGCCAGCATTACAAGCAGCAAAGCAAAACCCAATTGACGCGTTGCGTTATGAGTAATACTTACCGTACTTTCAAAGACTACGAAGTTTATTCATATAAGCTCGAGGTAAAACGTTCTGTATTCATTGGTTATGCAAAACGGATTGATTCTGTGGCAGCGGCCAATGAGTTTGTGCAGCAAATTAGAGCTAAGCACCCTGATGTGCGTCATGCATGTTGGGGGTATGCGATTGGTTCTAATCGAGAGATTCAACGCTTTACTGACGATGGAGAGCCAGGTGGTACTGCTGGAGTGCCAATACTCCAAACCATCTTAAAAAACTCTGGCGAAGGGCCACTTAGTGATGTTATCTCAGTAGTAATTAGGTATTTTGGTGGAGTGCTATTGGGGGCTGGTGGACTTGTGCGCGCCTATTCAGAAGCTAGTGCTAAAACTATTACTGAAGCTTCCCAAACTTCACGTATATTAGAAAATATTTATAAGGTAACTGTACCCTTAGCAAGTACTGGTAAGGTTGAAAACCAATTCCGTGCTAACGGACATGTACCTATTACTACTGACTATTCTGCTACAGCATTAGAGCTGACAATTCCACTTCCAGATTTAAGCTTGGTAGAAAAACTACAACTTTCCGCTGAACTAGTAGATACTCAATGGGTTGATGCAGTTTAGTTTGTGCAAAAGGTGTCATTCCTTACAATTGGTATAGATATTATGGCTCCTTTTGTAAGGAAAGACGCCATTAACTTATTGTAATTTAGGCATAAAAATAGTGGGTTACTTTTCAATAACCCACTATTTTCTAGAAAATGCTACTTCTTGTCATTATCCTTTTTGTCTTCTTTAATCTTACGAATACGATCTTTAAAAGACTTATTTAGCGATTCAGACTTTTCAGCTGCTTTTTCTTTAACTTCTTCTGCATTGTCTTTGGCATTTTCAAGCTTTTCTTCCTTAGAGTCTTTGTTCTCTTTAGAATCTTTAGCTTCTGTTACCTTATCTTTTGCAGTATCAGCTTTCTCAGCAGTATTCTTTTCTGCTTCTTCTAGCTTGTCTTTAGCTTTATCAGTTGTATTTGCTTCCTTAGCTTTGTTTTTATCTGAAACTTCCTCAGATTTAGTTGCTCTTTCTTCAGCCTTTTTCTCTTTACGTGCTTCTGCTTTTGCTTGGTCATCTTTATGATGAATCTTATTTGCAAACTTATGCTCAGCAGCAACTAGTTTGTCTTCAGAGTCATCAGCGTTTTCAATAGAACGGAAAATTATACCAGCAATTGCAGCACCAAGAATTGGAGCTAACCAGAATAACCATAGTTGTGTGAAACCAGAAGGAGCTGCAAGAGCTGCAGCAGTAGCGCGAGCTGGGTTTAAAGCTGCATTAGTAATTGGTAAAGCAACTTGAATCATAACACCTAGAGCAAAAGCGATTGCAATTGGTGCAAAACGCTGGGCAACTTCAGAGGCTTTCTTACTAGTGACAGCAAGAATAACAGTTACAAACACTAAAGTTGTGATTGTTTCAGTAAGGAAAGCTGCTCCCATTCCGAATTTAACTCGTGTAACATCACCATATTGGTTTAACAGACTGCTAAATAACTGGCTACGAACATCGCTAGTAATTAGCTGGTTATTAAGAGTTATGGTAAAAAGCACGCCAATAGCTAGTGCGGCACCGATAAGCTGCGCTGCAATGTAAGGCAAAATATCGTTTGTATTAAAACGTTTTGCTACCGCAAGGCCAACTGTAACTGCTGGGTTAAAGTGCCCACCAGAGATATGACCTACTGCGATAATACCAATCATTAATGAAAGCGCGAAAGCAATTGATACAGGCATCGCTCCTTCTTGTAGACTTGCAAGTAAACCTACACCTAAACCACCAAATACTAATAGGAAAGTACCAAATGCTTCAGCAAGAAGTTTACCTTTCAAATCAGGAGTAGCATCCTGTTTTTTGTCTATATCTACGACTTTATTACTCATTTTATCCTTCGATATTATTTACAATAACTATCACATTCTATGTGATTAGTTAGTACAAATAAAGTTAAGTACAGTTGTTTTAACTGTGAGTTTTATGAGATGATACAGATAGATGTCTCAAACAACTTTCCGCGATATTTTAAAAAATCGTGATGTACGGAATTTAGTTATAGTAGGCGCAATCGCCAAAATACCTCCAGCTTCTCTTGGTGTAGTAATTACCTTACATGTAGTAAATACTCTGGGGTTAAATTACACTAAAGCTGGTATTGCAGTAATGGCTTTTACTGCTGGTGAGGCAATTGCGGGACCTTGGCGTGGACGAATGTTAGACAATCGTGGCATGCGTTATACATTGCTACCTTCAATTATCATTGAAGCTTTTATATGGCCAACATTAGCCTTTGCAGATTTTCATTTATTTGTTCCACTAATTTTTATCGCTGGCTTATTCTGTCTGCCAATTTTCACTGTAATGAGACAATGTCTGTCTGTAATGGTAGAAAGTGTAAAGCAACGTACAGCTTTTGCACTTGATGCAGTTACTACTGACTTAATTTGGATGGTGGCTCCTGCACTAGGGACTATCATTGCAATCAATGCCTCTACGCGAATTGCATTAGTTTCTTTTGGGTTGTTTTCATCACTTGCAGGTATTATTTTGTGGGTTATTAATCCGCCGACTACCTCAGGTAATCCAAAAGTTGAGAAAGTGAAGATTAAATATCCATCTTTACGGGCTAAGTATGCTTGGCTAACTTGGCCGTTGCTTGGCGTGTTGATGTTATCCTTTGCATCAGGCTTAGTGCTTAGTAGTACCGATGTGAGTATCATTGCTCATTTGCAACAACAAGATAAAGTTAACCAAACTTGGCTGGTATTCATGCTTTGGTGTGCTGCTTCAGCGACAGGTGGCATTATCTACGGTAAAGTGCGTCGTAAAATTTCGCCAGCTTTGTTAGTAGCTTTACTTGGTTTCTTTACAATGTTTTGTGCATTCTCTACGACACCATTAGTGCTAGCATTATTAACTATTCCGGCAGGAATTGTATGTGCACCTGCTTTAACAGTAGCCACAGAAGTTACTGCCGCCAATGTTGCTGAAGAGCGTCGTGGCGAAGCTATGGGGTGGCAAGGTTCTGCATTAACTATCGGCACCTCATTAGGGTCACCAGTTGCTGGAATGTTTATTGACGGTATTGGTTCTTGGTCAGGATTCTTTTTCCCAGCATTGATTGCAATTGGTTTCGCAATATTAGGTGGAGCTATGCTACGAAAGATTCGTTATTCTAGCTTTGGTAACTAATTTTAGTTAACAGGACCAGTAAACTTTTCTCCAGGGCCTTTGCCAGGTGCATCAGGAACAGCTGAAGCTTCACGAAAGGCTAGCTGTAAAGAACGAAGCCCATCACGAAGTGGGGCAGCATGATGTCCACCGATTTCTGGTGCAGCAGCAGTTACTAGCCCTGCTAAAGCAGTGATAAGTTTTCGTGCTTCATCTAAATCTTTTAGGTCTTCTGCGTCAGCACCTTCGCTTAGCCCACACTTAACTGCAGCGGCACTCATCATGTGCACTGCTGCTGTGGTAATAATTTCTGCTGAAGGTACTTCAGAAATATCTCTAACTTCTTGATTTGTGTTTTCTTTTTCATTGCTCATAAGGTAATCTTGACACATACCAATCGGAATACCAATTAAAAGTTAGTATTTTGAAACAGCAAGAGGAGTTTATTCCCACCCGCGATCGTTGCCCTTTGGGTAAAACAAATGGCCGGGTTCTTATTGGTGTGTAGACCTTTTTTGCTGTGTTTAAGAAGCAAAGAGGTTTTCTTTTTGCTCCAGGTGTTTAAGGAAAGAAACTAGGAGTTAAACATTAATACACCACGCATTAATGAAAGAATTAGAGTTCCTGAAGTAAGGCTTGTTGGCCCTGCTGGGGAACAAGTAGGTATCGTAAGAATTGAAGATGCACAGCGTCTTGCAGTTGAGGCTGACCTTGACCTGGTAGAGGTTGCCCCAAAAGCGAAGCCACCAGTTTGTAAACTGATGGATTACGGTAAATACAAATATGAAGCAGCAATTAAGGCTCGTCAGGCTCGTAAGAACCAGGCTCAGACTGCCCTTAAAGAAATTCGTTTTGGTCTTAAGATTGATAAGCATGACTTTGATACTAAAAAGGGACATATTATTCGTTTCTTATCAGGTGGTGACAAAGTAAAGGCAATGATTCGTTTCAAAGGCCGTGAACAAAGTCGTCCAGAAATGGGTATTGATTTGATGAATCGTCTTGCCGAAGAAGTAGCAGAGTACGGTACAGTCGAAACTAAGCCACGAGTTGAAGGTCGTAATATGTCTATGGTTCTAGCTCCGACTAAATCAAAGGTTGAAGCTAAAGCTGAGAAGCGCCGTAAAGCACAGCGTGAAAAAGATTTAATGGCTAACCGAGCTAAAGAAAAGATGTCACAGTCTGTTGGCTCTGCAATGCCAGAAGAACTGGTTAAAATGGCTAACCAGGATGAAAATAAGAATTCAACTAAGAAAGACTCTTAGTAGTTAAGTCAACAATGCCCAACTTTGGGTGTGAGGAGAAACGGTTCAATGCCGAAAATGAAGACTCATAGTGGCGCTAAAAAGCGTTTCAAGCAAACTGGTAGCGGCAAATTGCGTCGTGAACAGGCTAACCGTCGTCACTTGTTAGAAGGTAAGCCTTCTACTCGTACTCGCCGTATTAAGGGCGATACTGACGTATCTAAAGCTGATACTAAAGCAGTTAAGCGTCTATTAGGTAAGTAAGTTTTAAGAACAATTTTTAAGGAGTTTGCACGTGGCACGTGTGAAGAGAGCGGTTAACGCTCATAAAAAACGTAGAGTAATTTTAGAACGCGCAAAGGGCTACCGTGGTCAGCGTTCTCGCCTATACCGTAAGGCAAAAGAGCAGGTAATCCACTCATTGGTATACTCTTACCGTGATCGTCGTCAACGTAAAGGTGACTTCCGTCGTCTTTGGATTCAGCGTATCAACGCTGCAGCTCGTTCAAATAACATGACATACAATCGTTTCATGCAAGGGCTAAAGCTTGCTGATGTTCAGGTTGACCGTCGTATGTTAGCTGAACTTGCAGTTTCTGATCCAGATGCTTTTGCAAAGCTTGTTGAAGTTGCTAAAGATGCACTTCCAGAAGATGTAAACGCACCTAAGAAAAAAGCTGCTTAGTTTTAATAATGGACAGTAGACGTCTAGATAACAATGTTATTTCTAATCCACGCTCTGAGCGTGTGAAAGGTTTAACGAAGTTATCTAGGCGTTCTGTGCGTTATAAGCAAAAAAAGTTTCTTGTTGAAGGGCCACAAAGTGTCCGAGAAGCTTTGAAATATCATAAACAATACAGTGGACTAGTCCGAAATATTTATCTTAGTGCTAAAGCTAAGTCTAATAATAGAGATATATACACTTTGTTAAAAGATCTTGAGTTACCGATATTCACAGTTACTGAAGAAATACTAGATAAGATTTCTCCAGATAATGCACATCAAGGTTGGATAGCTGAGTGTAATATGGAGGGTTTCACAAAAGAGATAACTGCTCTTGTAGCAAATAACCCAAAGTTATTAGTTTATTTGGAAAATCTACGTGATCCAGGCAATGTCGGCACTATTATTAGGGTTGCTGATGCGGCTGGAGCTTCTGGAGTAATTTTAAGTGCTGAAAGTGTAGATATTTTCAATAGCAAAGTTATTAGGTCTACTGCAGGTAGTTTGTTTCATCTGCCAATTGTATTAGGACAAAATGCCACTGCTGTCATTGCATCATGTAGCAAGTACAATATACAAAGCCTAGCTACAGATGGATATAGTCCCAATAATCTTTTTGAATTAGAATCATTATCTGAACCTACTCTATGGGTTATGGGTAATGAGGCTCATGGAGCAACTGACGAAATTAAAAGCAAAGTTGATAAAACTGTAAGTATTCCTGTGTATGGGCAAGCAGAAAGTTTAAATGTAGCTACAGCAGCAACGATTTGTCTGTATGTTTCAGCTAAAGAACAGCATTAAAAGCGTTGATTAATTCCGTTTTCAGCTATGCTGTATATAGCAATTTATTATTTTGAGGAGTTATGTGGCTAATCACGAAGGTGGAAAGAAAGCTATCTTTGCAGCTTTGGCAGCAAATTTAGGTATTGCCTTATCAAAATTTATCGCATGGTTTTTGACTCAGTCTTCATCTATGTTGGCTGAAGCAATTCATTCTTGTGCAGATTCAGGTAACCAACTTTTATTGTTAAGAGGTGGACAAAAAGCACAGCGTGAACGCGATCCAAAACATCCTTTTGGATACGGGCGTGAGCGTTATATATACGCATTTTTAGTGTCAATTGTATTATTTACGGTTGGTGGTTTGTTTGCATTGTATGAAGCTTATGAAAAATTCCATCATCCGCACCCTATTGAAGGACAATGGTGGTGGGTACCTCTTGTAATTTTGATTGCGGCAATTCTTATGGAAGGTCTTTCATTCCGTACTGCTGTCGGAGAATCGAAACCAATAAAAGGTGATAAAACTTGGACAGAATTTATCAAAGGTGCTAAATCTCTAGAACTACCAGTAATTTTGCTTGAAGACTTTGCTGCATTAATTGGTCTATGCTTTGCACTATTTGGTGTGAGCATGACACTCATTACTAGCAATGGTATCTGGGATGCAGTTGGTACTGCAATGATTGGTATCTTGCTAATTTGTGTGGCAACTATACTTGGTGTTGAGACTAAATCACTACTACTTGGTGAAGCTGCAAGTGCTGAAGAAGTTGATGCAATTGAAAAAGCTATTGCATCTGATGAGACTACTAAACTTATTCACTTACGTACTATGTACCTGGGTCCTGATGAGTTGATGGTAGCAGTAAAAATTGCAGTTAAAAATACAGATACGGGACAGCATATCGCTAAAGAAATTGATGAAACTGAAGTACGAATTAGATCAGTAGTGCCAAATGCAAAAGTAATCTATATTGAACCTGATATTCGCCGTACTGAAACCTTAGAAAAACCTACTGTCAATATGTAAAATTGAGAGTAATTGTAATCCTTTAAAAGTTATTGAACTGGAAGTATTGATGTCTGAAAACAGTGTTGATATCGAAATCACTGAAGAAAATATTGGAAAAATTGTCGATGAAGCACTTGTAGCTTTTGATTCGGCAAGTGATCTTAACGAGCTAACTGCAGCGAAAACAGCACATTTGGGAGATAAAGCTCCGTTAATTCTGGCTAACCGTGGCATTGGTAAGTTGCCAGGCCCAGAACGTGGTGCTGCTGGAAAGCTAATGGGCAAAGCCCGTGGGCAAGTAAATAAAGCTTATGCCTCTAGGCAAGTAGTAATACAAGAAGAACATGAGCAAAAGAAACTTGAAGCAGAGACTGTCGATGTAACTGCAGCTCCAGTACGTAAACGTTTAGGTGCTCGTCATCCATTGAATATTTTGCAAGATCGAGTTGTAGATATTTTTGTCGGTATGGGTTGGGAGATTGCCGAAGGCCCTGAAGTTGAATCTGAGTGGTATAACTTTGATGCTTTAAACTTCGATGCGGATCATCCAGCACGTGCCATGCAAGATACCTTTTTTACGGAAGACTCATTTACAGTTTTGCGTACCCACACTTCACCTGTGCAAGTTCGTTCGCTATTAGATCGTGACTTACCAATGTATGTTCTGTGTCCAGGTCGTGTTTACCGTACGGATGAACTTGACGCCACCCACACTCCGGTATTCCACCAGTTTGAAGGTATCGCAATTGATAAAGATTTAAATATGTCAGATTTAGTAGGAACTTTAGAACTCTTTGCGCGTCAAATGTTTGGTAAAGAAGCAAAGATTCGGTTACGTCCAAACTACTTCCCATTCACAGAACCTTCTGCAGAGCTCGATATTTGGCATGTTGAAGCTAAAGGCGGTCCACAATGGATTGAATGGGGTGGTTGTGGCATGGTAAACCCTAACGTACTACGGGCCGCTGGAGTTGATCCTGACGAATACTCTGGTTTTGCTTTTGGAATGGGTGTAGAACGTACACTACAATTCCGCAATGGTATTTCTGATATGCGTGACATGGTTGAAGGCGATGTCCGCTTTAGTTCACACTTTGGAATGGATATTTAATGCGCATCCCACTATCTTGGTTAAGAGAATATACAAAATTACCTGCAGATGCTACTGCAGAAGATTTAATGGCTGATTTAGTAAAAGTTGGCTTAGAAGAAGAGGGCGTCCATCGTCCAGCTGATGAAATTACTGGTCCAATCGTAGCTGGTAAGGTTCTAGAATTTGAAGAAGAGCCACAAAAAAACGGTAAGACTATTCGCTGGTGCCAAGTACAGGTTGATAAAGAGCAGATAAATGGCATCGTTTGTGGCGCTGGTAATTTTGAAGTTGACGATTTAGTAGTAGTCACATTACCTGGTGCAGTGTTACCTGGAAACTTTGAAATTTCACCACGTAAGACTTATGGACATGTTTCAGAAGGTATGATGGTTGCTGCTACTGAACTTGGCTTGCCAGAAGCTGAAGATGGTATTATTCGCCTTAATGAACGTGGCATTGAAGCTAAAGTAGGCGAAGAAGCTTTGCCGCTATTAGGTTTTGATGACGAAGCTGCGGAAGTAAATGTAACTCCTGATCGTAGCTATTGTCTCTCAATACGTGGTATTGCCCGTGAATATTCACATGCCACTGGTACTAAGTTTACTGACCCAGCAGCTAAAGTTTCTGCAGAAGTTGATGCGAATGATACATCAGGTATTTCGATAAAACTTAATGATAAGGCACCAATTCGTGGTAAGGATGGTTGTACCCAATTTATTGCCTGCACTATTGAGGGCGTAGATACTAATACAAATACTCCAGACTGGATGGCTAATCGACTAAACCTTGCTGGAGTTCGCCCAATCTCACTTTTAGTTGATATTACCAACTATGTGATGTTGGAACTGGGACAGCCGATGCACGCTTATGATGCTGGCAAACTTCAAGGTGGCATTGTGGTGCGACGTGCCTACAAAGGTGAAAAGATTACTACCTTGGATGACAAGGAACGTATTTTAGACCCAGAAGATTTATTAATCACTGATGAATCTGGTCCAATTGGTATCGCTGGAGTTATGGGTGGTGCGGACACTGAGGTTTCAGATGATACCAGCAATATTGTACTGGAAGCAGCTTCCTTTGAACCAGTAAGCGTAGCACGTTCAGCTCGTCGTCATAAGTTACCTTCAGAAGCTTCAAAACGTTTTGAACGTGGTGTAGATACTCATGTAACTGCTAAGGCGATTGCTCGTGCTACAGATTTAGTTCTTGAATTTGGTGGTGGTAATGTCACTGGCACTACTGTGGTTGGTAAAACTACTAATTTCAAGCCAATTAACTTGCAAAAAGATTATGTGGCTAAGCGTGTAGGTATTGAATACAGTGAAGATGAAGTAACTGAAGCATTAAAAATGATTGGTGCAGAAGTTAAAAAGGTTGATAACGGTTATGAAGTGACGCCACCAACTTGGCGACCAGATCTTGTTGATGATGCAGCACTTTCGGAAGAAGTTGTACGTATTCATGGCTATGATAAGATTCCTTCACGCGTACCACAGGCACCATCTGGTAAAGGTCTTACTAAGAAGCAGCAACTTCGTCGTCGAGTTGCAAATGCACTAGTAGGAGCTGGATTAGTAGAAGTTAAGTCTTACCCATTTGTCAGCAAAGCTGCAAAAGATTTATTTGGCACTCCAGATGAAGGTAAGAAAGTTAAAGCAGTTAAGCTTAAGAATCCACTTAACTCTGAACTACCTTACCTAAATCCATCGTTAATTCCAGGATTGCTTGAAATTGCACATCGTAATATTTCTCGTGGCTCTAAAGATTTAGCAATTTTTGAAATGGCTTTGGTATTCTTGCCGACTGATGGTGAGAAAGTAGTTAAGTTGCCGACAGCAAGTGAAAAACCTGCTGATAATGATATTGTCAAGTTAAACGAAGCTTTACCAGCTCAGCCTACATATATATCTGGATTGTTTACAGGTAATGATTTATTAGAGACTCCAGGTAATGAACCACGTAGTTTTGATTATGCTGATGCATTAGATGTAGTTCGAGTTATTGAGAATACTCTTGGCTTAGATATTGAGATTGCTCAAGGAAAACACCAAGCATATCATCCAGGACGTACAGCTAAACTGTTAGTTAATGCGGAAACTGTAGGTTATGCAGGGGAGTTGCATCCACAAGTTATTAAATACAATAACTTAACTGACCATACTGCCTTCTTTGAGTTAGACCTTGAAGCATTAATTTCTGCAGTTCCTGAAGTAGTTTATGCTAAACCACTATCGACTTACCCTGCTGCGACTCAAGATGTATCACTTGAAGTTGATATTGATACACCGGCAGCAGCAGTTGCTGAAGTTATTAAAGAGGGCGCTGGTGAGATGCTAGAAGATATTCGACTGTTTGACGATTATCGTGGTAAAAACTTACCAGAAGGTAAGAAGTCTCTGGCATTCGCATTGAAGTTCCGTGCAAAAGACCGAACACTTACTGCCGAGGAAGCAACTTCAGAAAAGAACAAAGCTGTAGTGCTTGCTACCGAGCGTTTCGGTGCAATACTGCGCTAGGAAAACATACAGGAAACTCCCAGCGTGTATATGACACTTTTTAAGCCCTATTAGTTAGAGTGAAAACATGGAAGAAAAACGTAACACAAAAATCACAGAGCGTGAAATGCAAGATGCAGTTCCTGCTCCAAAAGAAAACCTAGAAACTTCAGCTCCTAGCAGTTCTAATCTTAAAGAAACTGAGCTAACTTCTCAGATTGATCAAGAGTACAGCAAGTCTCGTGAACAATATACATCTTTGCCAAAGCAAGAACGTGCTAACGATACTTCAGAATCAAAAGATAAGTACATCTCTGGACAGTACGATCAGTACTCAATGGAAGGTCAAAAGACTTTCGGTATGTTTGCACATATCTTGATTAACTTATTCCCATTTGCACTACTTACTTCAGCAATTGGATATTTCTTCTTTGGGAAGAAAGGTGACTTCCTTAAGGGGCATATGAAGTCTTTGCTTAATCTACAAGTAACACTTTGGGGAGCAACTATTGCTCTTTGGGTACTTTCATTCATCAGCATTGATTTGTCTTACTTCCTTGCGCTAGTTATTGGTATTGGTGTACTAGTAACAGCAATCATGGGTGCTATCAAAGCTAAGAAGGGTCAGCCTTGGGTTTACCCATACACTTACGATTTCGTTGGAAAGTTCATCGAAAAGAATAAAGCTTAATTCTATACCTTAAAAATCGTTAAAGGCTTAACTACCGGCCTTTAACGATTTTTCTTTATCTGGAGAAAGTATCATTATCTAATGAGTAACAACCTTATTACCCACTTAGCTAAATTAACCAAAGATTCGATACCACCGGTTCATAAAGGTGGATTACCTATCATTGGAGCAACAGCACTTGCTGGATTAGGTACGAAACTTGCTACAAAACATTTTGGGATGGCAAGTGCTCTAATAACTGGTGCAGTTGCGTTATTCTTTCGAGAGCCTAGAAGAGTTGCGCCAAGTGATAAGAACGTAATAGTTGGTAGCGCTGATGGGGAAGTAGCGTTGATTGAAGAAGCTGTGCCACCAGCAGAACTAGGGATAGCGAATGAACCATTAACTCGTATTAGTATTTTCTTAACAGTTTTAGACGTCCATGTACAGCGTGCTCCAATTACTGGCAAAGTAAAACAGGTTACTTATCATCCTGGTAAATTTCTTTCTGCAGACTTTGATAAAGCCAGTGAAGTTAATGAGCGCAATACAGTAATTTTTGCTGACTATAAAGGTAATGAAGTTATTGTTACTCAGATTGCTGGGTTGATTGCACGCCGGATTGTATGTGATGTACAAGAAGGACACGAACTTTCAGCAGGAGATACCTACGGTTTAATTCGGTTTGGATCCCGTGTTGATATTTACTTACCTGATGGTACAAAACCAACTGTAGAAATTGGACAACGAGTAATCGGCGGTGAAACTGTTGTTGCAAGATTTGAAGAAGAACAATAAGAATACTGTCCAATTCTTACCTAATGCTATTACTTTACTAGGTTTAATTTCTGGATTAACCGCATTACATAATACTTTTCAAAAGCATTATGGATTAACGGTTTTATTCTTCTGCTTAGCTGCAGTATTTGATTTCATGGATGGTGCAGTTGCAAGATTATTTAATGCCAGCAGCGATCTTGGTGCGCAGTTAGATTCTTTGGCAGACATTGTGTCATTTGGAGTAGCGCCAGCTTTGACTATTTATATCTGGGGAATGAATACAAAATTAGGTTGGGCAATTGCACTAGTCTACATCGCTTGTGCTGCATTACGGTTAGCTCGTTTTAATACGCTACTTGGTAAACCAGATAGAAGTATCTATGCAAAATATTTCTTTGTTGGATTACCAACGCCTGCAGGAGCACTATTATTGCTAATTCCGTTTTTGACCACAATGCAATTTGGGCAAGGTTGGTGGAATAACCAATATTTAATTGCAACTTGGACAATAATCATAGGATTATTATTGATATCAAAAATTCCAATGTTATCACTTAAGGAAATTACGATTCCTTCTGGTTTTGTACCTATTGCCTTGGTTGTATCAATTGGTTTCGCCGTTGCATTGTTTAATATGCCGATAGTGACTATTTGGGTAATTGGGTTATTATTACTATTGTTTATTCCAGGTTCGACAATTGCACATTATCGATTAACGAATAACGTCAATAAAAAAGAACAAAATAAAGAGGATATGAAATAAAATTCCTACCATTTGCGTTATAGAAACGAGAGGTGGTGGGTATCAATGTTAACGATGGAAGATACAGAGACAAAGCAAAGCTTTAACGATACCCTAGAGTACGTTGACCAACTTTATGCTGCAGCTTTACGGATGACGCGTAATCCACAAGATGCTGAAGATTTAGTGCAGGAAACATATACCAAAGCATATTTTTCATTTGATAAATATAAATCAGGCACAAATTTGCGTGCTTGGCTATATCGTATTTTAACTAATACCTACATTAATATTTATCGGAAAAAACAACGTCAACCTAAAGTAGCTAACTCAGAAGAGATTCAGGACTGGCAGCTAGCACAGGCTGCAAACCATACTTCTTCTGGCTTGAAATCAGCTGAAACTCAGGCGTTGGAAAAGCTGCCAGATAACGAAGTAAAAGAAGCGTTACAAAACCTAGCAGAAGACTATCGAATGGTAGTTTACTATGTCGATGTTGAAGGTTTCAAATATAAAGAAGTAGCTGAAATTTTAGGTATTCCGCTAGGTACTGTTATGTCACGTCTACACCGTGGCCGCAAAGAATTGAGAGAGAAACTCGCTTCATACGTGGAGGAGAAGAATAATGGGTGATTGTAAAAAACTTGGCAACTGCGAAGATAGCAGGTTAGAAAAGATTTATTATTATATGGATGGAGCACTTTCCGAAGCAGAAATTGAGATTGTTCGAAAGCATCTAGAAGAATGCGAAGATTGTGCAAACGAATGTAATGTGGAGACTATCATCCGCGATGCGTTAAAGCGTAGTTGTTGTGAAAAAGCTCCAGACAGTTTGAAGTCTAAACTAGCTAAATTTGAAGTCTAAACTAGCTAAATTAGGTGATTAATCAATCTACTAGCGAAAGTAGAACGTATTATTGTTTTCAGCATTAATATTTGTTCTACTTTTACAAATTAGGAGTTATAGGCCATAATGTGTTGTTATTTTTCTTTGTAGGGGTTATTTTTTCTGTGATGTAGGCCTGTTTGTTAGCTTCTAAAGTTAGCTTATGGGTTTTAATCAATATTCTGCTTGGTGTGTGCT
>JASGDC010000019.1:0-76633 GCA_047608145.1 Micrococcaceae bacterium | reverse complement strand
TTGGTTACCCTTTTAATCAAGCGACAAATACGCCTAATAAGAATAGGCTAAGTTCTACACATGGCAGTAATGCTGTGAGTACAACTAAAATATCCAAGCTGGCTTGTCCAGCAAGTATATAATTCCCTCATGGATTTTTCATTGGTTAAGTATTTTTCCAATCATCAAACAGTGTCTCGTACCGTGATACTACTTTTACTGTTAACCACTATTATCGATTAATGACTATTCTATCGATGATTACTTTGGCACTATTCATTGGGGTAAAAGTGAGTATTGAGCCTTTCAGCAGGTCAAAAGAGGGGCTAATTTCAGTTCTACCCGAAGCATTATTAACTACACTTTTAAGTTTCTTATGGTTATGGATATTATTAATAATCTTTGAATTCCAAATTAGCATCCAAACAGCAATATTATTGTTGCTTGTCATATTAATAGGTAGTAAAAGTATAGAAGCAGTTTTATTGATAATACAGTTAGTTCTTTATAACGATGTAACTTGGTTAAAGATGATGATTACTGGTGCAAATATTACAGTTATGCAGTTTTTGATGGCTATAGTTCAAGCAGTAGTGTTTGTATGTAGTTTAAAGTTTTTCTTTAAAATCAATTATGCACAAGTAGCTTTAGCATTTTTACTACTTATCGGAGCAAATCTGGTGGTAAAGTACTAAGTATTATGGCTAAAAATAAGACAAGTTTTTTACATGAGTTAAATGATGCAGTATCCGTTAGAACTTTGCTTATGCTCGTGGGTGTATTGTTATTACAATTTGGGTTCATTGCGTCCTATGTAGGTGCTTTTCATAAACCAAAGGCTGATGAAATACCTGTTGGTGTGGTGGCGCCAGATTCAGTTAAAGCTAATTTAGTTAAGCAGTTAAATGATATTGATGGTCATCCAGTTAAAGCACAAGCATTGGCCAGTGAAGAAGATGGCAAGAATCAGCTGAAACATGAGAATCTGTATGGGGTTTATGTCATGAATCCTACCGCTACGACCGATAAACTCGTAGTGGTATCAGCTAGTGGTGATTCGCTGAAACAAGCAGTTGAGACTACAATGCAGCAAGTTGCTACAGCTCAACATCGTACTTTAACTGTGGATGACATCGTACCAACTCAGGAAGGAGACTATAGAGGTCTTACTTCTTTCTATTTGGTAATTGGTTGGATTGTTGGTGGCTATTTATTTGCTGCACTTTTAGGTGTTTCAAAAGGGTCTAAACCGATAAATCTAAATCGTGCAATCATGCGAATCGGTGCGATAGTTCCTTATGCATTTGCATCAGGGTTTGGTGCAGCTTTAATCGTTGATAAGCAATTAGGAGCGCTTACTGGTCATATCCCACAGCTAGGTTTAATTGGAACTTTACTTGTAATATCTGCAGCTACAGTTACCATGGCTTTCCAATCACTCTTCGGGGTAATTGGTATTGGTCTTACGGTATTAGTCTTTGTGGTACTTGGTAACCCAAGTGCTGGTGGACCTTATCAGTCTTACTTACTTCCAGGATTCTGGCGTGATATAGGTGGTTTCTTACCTAATGGAGCTGGTACCTCAGCTGTACGTAGCTTAGTTTATTTTGACGGCGTAAATACTGGAAGTAATATCGCAGTTATCGCTACTTGGGCTATTGCAGGTGCAATAATCACTCTAGTTGTGGCAAATTTTAGTAAGAAACCAGAAAGTGTTGAATCGTAGCTATTATCCATCCGTTAGTAATGATATTAATAGCGGTAAAACTTAGTACGATGAAAGTAAAGTAAAAAGTTAAGAACCAAAACCAGCCTGGAAGCCAAGTATCTTGGGTAAGATGGTAGGCATCTGAGCTGGTTTTGTCGAACTTATAGTGCACTCTAGTTACGTTAATAAGTGCTCTCCAGCTACCAATTATTAAAGCAATTCCTAATGCTAGACAAATATAAGAACGATAGAGTGAAGCTGGTAATAAGAAGCTTGCAATATCTAAGGCTAACAAAAAGATAATAATACTGGCGCCGTGAATATTACGCACAAAAAGTAACATAAATATTAACAGTAACGTAGTAACAGCAAGGGCAATATTAGCTAACTTAGTGTAGCTGGCATAAACAAACCATAACCCATATAAGATTGGGAAAGGGTAGCCCCACCAACGCGTCCAAATTAATCCAAATCCTGGTTTACCTCTGGTATGAGTTTCACCAGACATATCAGCTGAAATTGTAATACTTTTAAGCCTACGTCCAAAAAGTGATCCAGCTAAAGCATGACCAAGTTCATGAAAAACTGTGACAAACCGACCAAAGATATTCCAGATTGGCTGTGGAATAGATAACACAATTGCTACTAATGCTAGCCAATAGGCCATATTGCTTTGACTTGGAGTTGCCGTTGCATAGCTAAAGGCACCGGCATTACGAATAGTCTCAGTAATATTTGCAATTACCATAGCTGTTATCTTCTGCGTTTACCTTTACCAAAGTGTTTTTTACCGCCCATATCAACTTTAATTTTAATGAATTGACCAGCAACTTTGGTATTAGCTAATGCCTTAAATTGGCGCTTGTTTAGTGGCCTAGTAAGAGCTACAAGTGAAAAATCTTTACGAATATCAATATGTCCAATATCTCGTGATTTTAGACTACCTTCATTAGCTAAAGCACCAACAATCGCGCCAGGTTGAACTCGGTTTTTACGACCTACATTTAGCTTATAGACAGTTGAATTAGGCGAAGGAGCAAACTTTTCTTTGCGGCCACCTTTGCGCTCTTTACGCTCCCGGCCTTTACGTTCATTAGTCGGTTCTTCAATCTGTTTCAAATCTAGGAAACGGTTACCGTGTTCCATGAACGCCACTGCACCAGCAATTTGCTCAATGCTTACATCGTTCTTTTGTGCAAGTTCTGTAAGGAAATCAGTATATTGAGTATCCTTACCTAGTGAAATCATTCTAAGGATTGTATCACCGAAACGCTGTAAACGTAGCTCTCTGACATCTTCTCCAGATGGTAGTGGCATCTTAGTGATTTTTTGCTTAGTAGCACGTTCAATATTGCGAAGTAGACCTTGCTCACGAGGTGTAATGAATAGAATTGCTTCACCGTTGCGACCTGCACGACCAGTACGACCAATACGGTGTACATAGCTTTCGGTTTCAAGTGGAATATCGTAGTTAATGACTAAGCTAATACGAGTAACATCAAGACCTCGGGCAGCGACATCTGTCGCTACTAAAATATCAATACCGCCTTCGCGTAGTCTTTCAATAGTGCGTTCACGTTGCTGCTGTGGAATATCACCATTAATAGCGCCAACTCGTAAGCCAGCTGAACGTAATTTTTCAGCTAATGCTTCAGTTGCCATTCTAGTGCGCATAAAGATAATTGCTGCATCATAGTCTTCAACTTCAAGAATACGAAGAGTCAGCTCTTGCTTATCAGAATTTTTAACCAATAGGTATCGTTGGTTGATATTCTCAACAGTAGTAGTTTTAGATTTAATTGAAATTTCATGAGGTTCGTTTAAATATTTACGTGCGATTTTACGAATTGTCGTAGGCATCGTAGCTGAAAATAGTGCTACTTGCTTTGCTTCAGGAGTTTTTTCCAGAATTGTTTCTACATCTTCTTGGAAGCCCATTCGCAACATTTCATCAGCTTCGTCTAACACTAAGTATTTAATATCACCAAGTTTTAAACTGCCACGTTTTAAGTGGTCAATAATTCGTCCAGGAGTACCTACGACGATTTGTGCTCCACCTTTAAGTGCACCAAGTTGAGGGCCATAACTAGAGCCTCCATAAATTGTGGCAACTTTTAGCTGTTGCAGATATTTTGCATAATTTTCAAAATTTTCAGCAACTTGTATAGCTAATTCACGAGTCGGGGTCATAACCAGAACCTGTGGAGTACGAGTATTACCAGAGTTTGCTAATTGTGTTAATGCTGGAACTGCGAAAGCTGCAGTTTTACCAGTACCTGTTTGTGCGATACCTACAATATCTTCACCATTAAGTAAGAGTGGAATTGTTTGAGCTTGAATTTCTGTAGGTTTTGTATAACCAGAGTCTTCAATTGCACTTAGGACACTTGGATGGATATCTAGGCTCGAAAAATTAATTTGAGTAGTTTCAGGCATTATTTCCTTAAATGATAAAAGCCCAAACTTTACCCAACATTAAAGTTTTCGGGCTTGATTAAAATAGCACATTAAGTGCTTTAGAACATTGTCTATTGTACTATGTCTTATATGTCTAGAGCTAATGAAAACACCAGTTTTGTCTGTGTTGTTTGTAATGCCAAAGTTCCTGCACTTAAAAAGGGCAGTTATCGTAACCATTGCCCCAATTGTCTCTCATCTCTTCATGTAGATAACACTCCAGGAGATCGCGCTAGTGATTGTGGTGGCATTATGAAACCAATAGCCGTAGAATATAGCGGTGCAAAAGGGTTTATTATTATTCATAAATGCCAAAAGTGTGGCAAAATTGGTCGCAATAAAGCTGCAATGGATCAAAAATATAGTGACAATATCGATAGACTAACTTCTTTGATGAATAATGGTATTAGTTTTGGTTAAAGCTGAGAATTTAAATTTCATTGGTAGTGGCTACCAGTAAAATACAATTAAATAACCGACAATAGTAACTATGCGAAAAGTTTTGGCAAAAAAGAAACCGAATAAGATTAATCAGTCACGAGTTTATCCGCTTGATCAGCAAATTCAGCAGTTGAAAGTAAATGATTCAAAAAATTGGGGAATAGCACCAGTATTTTGGGCTGTATTTAGTGTGATAGCAGGATTATTTATTTCAATAGTTTTATTACTACTATATTCATTTATATTTAATGAAGATACGCCAAAACAAAACATCAGTATGACGTTATCTGCTGTTGCAACAGTGTTCATGGCAGTTATTGCATCTAGACCTGTTGAAAAAATTGCAGAACGCAATGGTGGCTGGAAAACTTTTGGACTTAGAAAACTTACTCCCAAACAAGTCGGATTAGCTCTTATAACTTGGGTTGGGTTTATCGTAATTAGTGCTACCTTAAGTACAATATTTGATGCGCTAAAACCTGGTGCTTCTGATGAAGGCTCTAATATACCAGATTTTACAAAATCTACGCCAATTTTTGTAATTTCCTTTATTACAATTGCCCTTATTGCTCCGATTGTCGAAGAATTTGTATTCCGTGGTGTAATTTTACATACGTTACTTCGTAAGTACTCTTTTTGGACTTCTGCAATAATAACTTCGTTAATATTTGCACTATTTCATGTAATGCAGGTCAGCACACTAACTGGCTCTTTCGTACTCGGTGCCACCTTGTTTGTATTAGCAATGCTACTTGCTTATCTATGTAGAATTACTGGGAGCATTGTTCCTGGTATGATTGTACATGGTTTAAATAACGGCATCGCAATAGTCGGTGCATTTTATCTGTAATGAAACTTTAAAGGACTTAGATAGGTAATGAATAATAACGACGCTAAAACTCGAAAAATATTCTTAATAAGTTTTGCGATAATGGTCGTACTTGGTGCGATTATTGGTATTGCAATTACACACCACAATAACTCTGCCAAAGCTCAGGCAGCTGATGCTAAAAACCTTAAACAATACATTAGGAATATTGCAGATGATCCACTTTCAAAGGGGCCACAAAATGCGCCAGTAACAATTGTGGAATATTCAGACTTACGTTGTCCTTATTGTGCGAAACTATATAATTCAAGTGCTAAACAAATTGAAGATGAATATGTAAAGAGTGGGAAAGTACGTATTGAATGGCGTAACTACCCAATACTTGGCGATCAATCCCTTAAAGCAGCTTATGCAGCTACTACAGCAGGTCATTACGGTAAGTTTTGGCCTTATGTAACTGCTATTTATAAAGATGCACCAGATAGCGGTCATGCAGATTTAACAGATAGTAAATTAGTAGAATACGCGAAACAAGTTGGTATTACTGACGAAGCTGGTTTCAAGAAAACTATGGATTCCACTGAAGTAAAGAACGCTGTTAAAGAAGATATGGATGAAGGCGAAGTCATTGGTGTTGAAGGTACGCCAACAGTATTCATTAATGGTGAAGTAGTAGATAACCCAAGCTATGACAGTATGAAGAAAATTATTGACTCAGAGCTGAAAGCGCAAGGTAAATAAGTCTTTACCAAGTAAATATTGATTAAATTACAAAATCGGTATTTTCTAATAGACTTGAATAATCATTTATAGTAAAATTTATTTTCGTTGGGAAAATTCTCAACATCTAATGACATTCTTCGCCTAGTCTTGCCGATGTCATTAGATAGGTAGTTTTAGGCAAGAGCGGGGGAACCAAATTGGCTCCTTAGTAAATGCAGGAGTCTAGGGGTTATAAGCGCTAGCGCCACTGGACTAGCACAGGTTACTTCCTCAACCTGAATCCGACAGCTCACCTCGTTCGCAAAGGAAGGAAGTTTTAATGAACGTTAATTTTGATGCAAAAAATTCTAAGAAAGCCCGTAATATTGCTGCTGTTTTAGGCGCAAGCACTCTTGCTATGACATTTGCTCCAGCAGCTAGTGCATCTACTTTGATCGCTCCTACAGCTCAGGATCAGACAGCTCCTAATTACCAGATGTCATCTTCTAATGGCATTACTTCTTGGTCATGGAACACTGATAACTACACAATCCCAGCAAATCCTGCAGAGCGTCCAAACTATGCAAACGTAGGCGATAGCTCTTATGCATGGGGTACTCACTACAATGGTGGTCTTGTAGCTGACGGTGCAACTCAAGCTCCAGTAACTACGACTTCTACTGCACAAGCAGCTACTACAACACAGGCTACTCCTGCACAGACTACAACTTCTACTCAAACTAATACTACTGAGCAAGCAGCTACTACAACACAGGCTGCAACCACTAATTCTAGTAGTTCTAGCTCTAATTCTAGTAGTTCTAGCGTTTGGGATCAGCTAGCTCAGTGTGAATCTGGCGGCAACTGGTCTATCAATACAGGTAATGGCTACTCAGGCGGTCTGCAATTCTCACAATCTACATGGGCAGCATACGGTGGTTCTGGCTCAGCTAGTACTGCTTCACGTGCAGAGCAGATTGCTGTTGCAGAGCGTGTACAAGCAGCTCAGGGTTGGGGTGCATGGCCAGCTTGTTCAGCTGAGCTAGGTCTAAGCTAAGCAATAGCTGAAATAGCATCTAAAAACTTTAAAATAGCGGTAAAGATAATTCTTTACCGCTATTTTTTGTATAAACCAAAAATTAGTATTCAATGTATGGTCTTTAATTTTCAGGAAAGTTTTAAACTCGCAATTCAGTTTTATTTGAAAGAGTAGTTTCTATTAAAAATTCTCGTTCGAAATAGGAATACCTGAATAATTACTAAAACAATAAAGTTAAGCTTTTATCAAGATTTTCGTGTTATCTTAATAAAAGATGTACAAGGTTTGTTTTGAAGAAGTATGGTATGGATAAGGCAATATCACGTAGAGCTTTTTTAGGTATTGCGGCTACAGCAACTTCAGGTGCTGCAATAGCTTTCGTAGTTAATCGTGAACACAATAATCCTACTAACGAAAATCTAGAGGATGTTAAAAAAACTATAGATTATGAATATTTTGTGAACTCTTTTAAAGCAATAAATACCAGTTCACTGACTACACAATGGACGATGGCTCCAGAAACAAAAGCCATGCGCAAAGGTGATACGCTTTACGTCGGTTATGATGGCCGAATATTTTCTGATTTAACTAAGCTGTATGTTTATAAAGAAACTAGATATTTAAATACAATTGACTTAACTGAAGTATCTAGAACAGCAGGTATCATCTACTTAAAAGGTGCTTTACCTGATGATCTGAATTTTAAAGCCGGCGATATCTCTTTTGCCCCTAATTATTTATGTGGCGTTAATTATCCTTATGATTCTATTGATTCAAATGTGGGACAGTCTATAATTAGTTCGAATAATCGACAAGAAATAAGCTCAGCGCCAATAAAAAGTACTACAGCCATTAGCCATGCTTGGGGAACTCAATTAGCCTGTGCCTGGAATCAAGGATATACCGTTAATAATAAAGAATATTCTTACTACCATCCCCGTTCTATTGTCATCAAGAGTACTGGCCCAAGTAGTACTCCACTTGGCTATAAATTACAAATAAACTTAGATGGTGAAATTGTTCAAGATATTACGGCCTTTAAAGCGTCAATAAAAGATTCGGCATTATCAACTAGCCAAGTCTCAATTGCGGAAAAACTTGTGAAGAAAATTTACCAAGTAACAGTACAAGTGAATATCGAGTTAACTGCTGGCCAAGAAATACTATTGGATTTTGGTTATAAATATTCTAATAAGAGTGTAAACCCAAAGATAGTTTCGCATATCCAAAGTATCAAACCAATTACTAAACATGCTCGTACTGTACCTGAAACTTATATTATGTATGGGGCGACAGGGGTTTAATGTTACAGTCAGATTTAATCCTACAAGCACAGCAATTTCTTAACAAAAACTATCAACATTTAGATAAATTTCCAGCTATAGTCGAAGACGGCAAATTTCACTTATCAAACATGGTTGCAACTACGTTTGCTTTACAAAATGAACTAAAGATAGCAAAACCTAGTGGAGCTATAGGGGAACAGACGTTATCTAATGCCGATAGTGATTTAAAAGATTTAACTAAAGCTCCAGTAAAAGCTCTTGATGTAGTGCGCTGTGCACTTATTTTTAAGGGATATTTTCCTAATGAGTTCAATAAAGAGTATGGGATGCGTGACAGTATCGTTGAGCGAGCTTTTTCAGATCATTTGGGCATAAATCCAGAGAATTTTTCTCGGGCAAAATGGATTGGGGCACTGTTTAAGCCAGTTTATATTGGCTTAAATAATTTTCAAAAGGGTAGTCAGCAAGTTTTAAAAGTTCAGCAGTGGTTAAATGTCGTTTATGGTGGTAATGCAAGCACTTCTTATATTGTGCCCAATGGAGTCAGAGAAGCTGAAACAATGTTTATTTTACGGGCTTATTATTATGAGCTAGTAGGAGTTAGCAATACTGTTAACATGGGGGTTTGGAATGCCCAAGTTCGAGTGGCATTTGCCGATGAGAAATACCAGATTAGCAAAGATCATAATGAAGCCAAAGAACTAGTATTAGTAGCACAAGCAGCCTTAACTTTACTAGGATTTCCACCAGATAATCTTAATAGCGAGTTTGATAAATCAACACAGAAGCAACTTCGTGATTTTCAAAAGTTTGTTGCAATTAAGGAAACTGGTGAAGTAGATACTAGAACTTGGTATTCATTATTATTTTCTTCTGGAGACCCAAATCGTGTTGGTAATGCTTGTGATACGGTTACCGCGGTCGATGAAAATAAAGCCAAGACTCTTAAAGACGCTAAAGTAAAGTTTGTGGGGCGGTATCTTGCTGGAAAACCAATTTCAGATACGTTACCCAAAGTATTACAACCCGGCGAGAAAGAAATTATTACGCGCCATGGCCTGAAAGTCTATCCTATATATCAGTTAGTAGGGGACAGTATTAAGTATTTTAGTTACGAACGAGGGCTTATTGCGGGAAAAGATGCTCACACTAGAGCCAAGACTTTTAAATTTGGCGCTGGGGAAATCATCTATTTTGCAGTAGATTTTGATCCAAATACAGATGATATTCAAGGGGCAATCATTCCTTATTTTCAGGGGATAAGAGATGCTCTTAGTCAGGAAAATAGTACTTTTAAAGTTGGTGTTTATGGCACTCATCTAGTTTGTCAGATGGTCAGTGATGCGATAAATGCTAGTGCTTCATTCACTGCAAGTTTGTCCAATAATTATCACGGCAATGCCGGTATTCCATTGCCACAAAATTGGGCAATTCAACAAGGCCCAGCCACTACTCTTGGTGAAGGCGATGGAGCTATTCAAGTTGATGTGAATTATAGTTCGCCTAGAGCCTAAGTACATGCTATTCTATTAAGTGCATTGCCCAGGTGGCGGAATAGGTAGACGCGCTAGCTTGAGGTGCTAGTCCATAACATATCATGGGTGAGGGTTCGAGTCCCTTCTTGGGCACTAATTCATTAGCGCCACTTCCCATATCTAATAAGTAAAGCTGATTGGTACGGCAAAACTATTGTTGAAGTCGATAGTTGGTTTCCCTCTAGTAAACTATGCTCAATGTGTGGGTTCAAACACGATAACCTGAGCATAGGACAAAAGGAATGGTCTTGCGATAATTGCGGTGAAACAATTGACCGTGACCTGAACGCAAGCCTAAATCTATTCTATGAGGGGAAAAGAATACTTGGGGAGCATGGTACAGGCTTCCTGACTGGAAACAGTAATAGCTTGGGGCATATTTCCCAGTCCTCTGCAACTAGCTTGGCTGGTTGTAAAGACTAGGACTATCCAAGAAATTACCACCTCAACACCGCTAGGTGTAGGTGGCTAGTAGTTCATTACTCTAATTAGAAACGCGTAACTATCGATAAAATTATTTTTCGTTCAATATTTGGTTAATGCTAAGTAAACATTAATAAGTAGCTATTTTTATTAGATTAGTAATTATCTAAGGACAATATTTTTTGAAAAGAATGTAGTTAGTTATTTGGTAACCTAAGAAGATGGGACTAAAACAAGATATTGAAATATATAACACATTACGTAAATATGGACTACTAGAAAAGTTCAAACAACTACCACGCGAGCGCCAAATCCAGCTTATTAAGTGGGTTAGCGAAGCAAAGCATGCTGTCGAAAAAGACGGTAGAATCAAAGAACTAATTGGAATGCTAAAGAAGTAATAGCTTTAACTTTCTAATTTAAGATAATTGAAACTGATGCCAGGCATAATCTATATGTCTGGCATCAGTTATATAACGCAACTGTTTGTCTAATGGTTGTAATAAGGCATTGTTAAAGTAATAGAGTGTTATTGAGCGGCAAAGCTGCCTTATACGCAAAAGCAGAAGTTTTTCTTAACTAAATATCGGAATTTTATAGGGTAAAATTAATTTGTTATGCTCATACAGGATACTCCTACGGGATCAGTAATAGATAGAATACCGGCTAAATATTTGACGGATAAGCGATTGACGATATTTGCAATCGCTAGTTTTGTGATTACTCATGTTGGTTTACTTATTTATCTACAGTTAAGTTTTATTTCTGGAAATAAAATCGAGCATGATGTGAGACTTTATCACGATTGGCTACAGCAGGGACTCACACAAAACCAATGGGTTGGTGTGCAATTACCCTGGGTTTATCCTTTAGGAGCATGGGTTCCTATTGGCATTGCTGGTCTTTTGAAAGTAGCTAATTACGGTTTTGCCTTTTACATTATTATCACGGTAGCTAATTTACTTTGTACAATTCACTTATTTAGATATGGGCGGAAAGGTAAGATAACTATTGTTATCTGGATGGTATTTAATGCTATTCTTTATTATTTCCTCGGCACTAGACTTGATAGCTTTACTGTACCGCTAGTGATTAGTGGAATGTTGATGTTTTTCTCCCAGAGTGTATTCTCGGGGTCAGCACTTATTGCACTGGCAACATGGGTAAAGGTTTGGCCAGCTGGTTTTATTTTGCCAGCGTTGGCAAAAAATAACCCAAAGCGTAAAATCATTTTAGTTAGTGGTATCTTCGTAACTGCTTTAATGGCAGTGTTTGCTTGGACTCGTGGTGGATTCCAGAATTTCTTATCGTTCTTAACCGAACAAAGTAGTAGAGGAGTCCAGTACGAAGCTCCGATTGCCTTACCGTATGTAATTCTTTCAGATATGCGTGTTCCAGGCTTTAGGCAATACTTTGATGATATTCTACAAACTCAAAGTGTTGCTGGTCCTTTTATCAATTTTTTCTCAATACTTTCGAACATCGCAATGGCTGTCTTAGCTGTTGTAATTACTTACCTTTCATACTCATTTAGTAAGTCTAAAGACTCTGATGAAATGTTACGAGTAATCGTAACTACTATGGTTGCAGGGCTTATTCTTTTCAATAAAGTTGGTTCACCGCAATATATTTTTTGGTTGCTTGCACCATTATTAGTCGGATATTTACTAGCTGAAAAACGTCATCAAAAGTTTTGGAATAGTATTGCCCAAGCATTGTTTGTTATTGCTGTGGCAATCTGTTTGCAATATGCAACAAGCTGGAATCTACTTGCATTAATCTTCCGACATACGGCGCTGGTGGTATTGTTCGTATTGTGCTTAAGGCAAATACACCATCTAATAATCCGTAGGAAAGATGTAGCTGTTGCAACGGCTCAAGCAGAAGCTGCCCGCAAAGGTACTATTGGTGAAGGCGAGCATCCACTTATTCTAGGATTAAAACGAATCTAGTATCTGAAATTGTGAAGTAGATTATTAAACCCACTTCACAATTTCATTTATCGGACGTCTTGTTTTTTCAGGTTGTTCATCAATACGATATCCAAAAGCTATCATGACAACTGGTGAGTCAGTTTCAAGATCAATTAACTTATGATTAGCTAAAATATTGGTTATTTTCTCTAGATTAAATCCTTCAATTGGGCAAGAATCAATACCAAGAAATGCTGCAGTAGTCATCATATTACCTAGCGCAATGTATGCTTGCTTAGCTGCCCATTGATGATGTTTTTCTTCATTGTCAATGATAAAATCTTCATCAAGCCACTGTTGATAACGTTTTAAAGATCCAGTAATTCGTTCTTTTGGCAATTTCTTAATGTCTTTTTGAATATGTTCAATATGCTTTGAATCAGTTTGTAAAGCTTTAGCTGTTTTTGCAGTCATAACCACGAAATGACTTGCAGTCGGCAAAGTCCCTTTTGCACCCCAAGTTCCTGCTGCTAAGAACTCTTCACGGATTTCTTTGTCTTGAATAATTAGTAAGTTCCAAGGCTCAAAACCATAAGAAGACGGTGATAGCTGAGCAGCTTCAAGAATAACATTAAAATCTTCGTCACTAATCTGCTTTTTACTGTCAAAAGTTTTAGTTGCATGCCTGAAATTAAAAGCCTCATGAATTTGTTCAGGAGTTACTTTATTTTCTTTAGAATTTGTCATTTTTCTCCTTGTTTTAATAACTAACTTCATTGTAAAAGTTAAACATTCTTAATAACAAGTAGACACATTTTTGTGCTATACATACATTTTGTATACTATAAATATGACTATTGCACCAGAACCTAATACTTGTGATGTAGCCCAGACGATTAGTTTAATAGGTGGAAAGTGGAAGGCAATTATCCTTTTTCACTTAATGGATGATGGCGTATTGCGTTTCAGTCAATTGCAACGGCAAATACCAGGAATAACACAGCGAATGTTGACGCTACAGTTGCGCGAGCTTGAACAAGATGGGATTGTGCACCGTAAGGTTTATCAACAAATTCCGCCAAAAGTTGAGTACTCATTAACTGCTTTAGGCGAAACTTTGAACCCAATAATTATTGCGATGAAGTCCTGGGGAGCAGACTATAAAGCGAAGAAGCTCAGGTAAAGTTAGAATATGAGTGATAAGTACATTGCTTTACTAAGAGGAATTAATGCTGGTGGAAAGCGTAGAGTTCCAATGGCTGATTTGCGCAAGTTGGTTGAAGAGCTAGGTTATTCAAAAGTTAAAACATACATAAATTCTGGAAATGTACTATTTAAAGCTAACGAAGCACCAACTGCTGAGGTTCTAACAAAAGAATTAACCGCACATTTTGGTTTTGAAATTCCTACATTAGTGTTGAATGAAGCTGCTTTTAAGCAGATAGTTAAAGCTGTGCCAGCTGATTGGCAAAATGATTATCAAAAGCACAAGTCAGATATTTGTTTCTTGTTTCCAGAAATAGACTCCCCAGAGATTATTCAACAAATAGGTGGGAATAACGAGATTGAAACTATTCGTTATGTAAAGGGTGCAGTTTTGTCTAATTTGCTTCGTAAAAACCAACCAAAATCCAGTTTGTTTAAATTAATTAGGACACCGTTATATCAACAGATGACGGTGCGTAATATTACAACTGTGCGCAAACTAGCAAGTCTCATTGAAGAGCTTTAAGTTACTGGTCTTCTAAATATTCCTTGCAACACAATTGCTTCATTATGTTTCTCATCTTTTGCACCGTATAGTAAAGTCACCTTATCGTGTTTGTCCCAATTAGAAACTATTTCAGTAAACTTTGGATTTTCTTCTACTTCAGTTAAGTACTTTTGGCTAAATTCTTGAAACTTTTCTGAATCATGCTTAAACCATTTGCGTAGTTCGTTGCTTGGTGAGATTTCTTTGGCCCATTCATCAAGTGTTGCACGGTCTTTGCTTACTCCACGAGGCCAAAGTCTATCTACCAATACTCGGTAACCATCGGTGTCAGTTGCAGGTTCGTAAATTCGTTTAATAGTAAAGCTAGTCATATTTTTTTATTATAGTTACTTTGATACATAAGGATTATTGGTTATATAAAACCTGCGCATTCGATTAGCTGCTTTCGAGATGCCAATACGAGTGCCTACAGTTATCTGGTTTTCTGTTAATTTAGGCTTTTTAAGTAGTTGTATCGGTGGCTTAGCTAAATCATGTCCTGTATATTTCAAATCAATATTTAAGGCTTTACACACTTTGCCTGGCCCATTAGTTACATTAACACCACTCATGCCACGACGTTCCTCTATAGCATCAATGCCCTCAAGCGGTTCTACTGCACGCACTAATATTCCAGAACCAAAACCAGATTTACCACAAACGATATTGCAGCAATGGTGCATAGCGTAGGTAAAATACACATACATATGTCCTGCACTTTTGAACATCACCGCATTGCGCTTAGTTTGACCATTGAAAGTATGGCTGGCTTCATCTTCTTGATCGTATGCTTCGACTTCTACAATCTTGACTCTTACAGTTTCCTCGTCAATAGTGCACAATAATTCACAACCAAGTAGTCGTTTAGCTGCAACATCTGCTGAAGTATCAAGCCAAGTAAAAGAATTATCAGTCATTTTTTAATTTTACCTAAGCTAAATAACTTATGATACTGCTTAACTAGGGGAGAAGTGGTTAAAATAGAAACAGTATGAAAATTGGAATTATCGGCTTTGGTCCTTTTGGAGAATTTACCGCAAAAGTATTAGCACCTTATGGTGAGATTTTTGTGAACGCAAAAGAAGATATTCCTGAAGAGTATCATCCAATAACTTTTACAGAATTAGCAAATATGGATATTATCATCCTTGCTATTCCACTTGAGGCTTATGAAAGTATTTTGAAAGAACTACGTCCACTGTTAATGCCTGAAACTGTAGTGGTAGATGTGTGTTCAGTAAAGGTTAAATCGCGCGATATTACGCTCGATACCCTTAAAGGCCATGAAAATATTATGGTTACTCATCCATTATTTGGGCCACAATCTGCTGAAGATGGTGTGGCAGGGCATGATTTTATTGTGGCAAAAGCAATAGGGGATAACGCCAAAAAATATGTGAAGTTTTGTAAAGAAGTGTTAAAGATGCGAGTACTTCATTTCTCTGCTGAACAACATGATCATATTATGGCCTATGTCCATGCGCTAACATTCTTCGTAGCTCGCGGGCTTAGTGATTTACACATGCCAGAGTTGCCAATTCAAACACCTTCTTTTGATATGCTTCGGGATTTGATTGATTTAGATAGCAGACATACTGAAGAACTATTTTTAACTATCCAAAAGGGCAATCCTTATGGCGAACAAGTACGTCGTCAACTTATTGAGACTTTTGAAGAGTTGGAAGCTGAGTTAGCGCCAGATAACTCGAAAGATAAGCACTGAAATGTACTTAGAAAAACCATCAAAACTTAGCTTCATTAAGTGTCTTTGGAAAGCGGAAGTGACCGCAGCAGTTAATTATGACGACCCAGCCCGAGAAACTTGGGGCATTGCTTTTACCGAAAAAACTAAGGGCCAATTACGCGCTGAATTAATTGGCCCTTCTTTTGGTTACCAAGTGTTAGATAGCAGTATTGGTGATAAATACTGGGGTGTAGATTTCTATCCACAAGTTACTATGCAGGGTGTGATTAAAACTGAAGTTATTGGTAAGTTTGCTCAATTGCCAGTCATAAATGGGTGTTTTGTAGTTGGTGAAGACCTTTATAGAATTCCAAGTTTTGAAGAGCTAGAAAGCTTTTGTCAAGAGCTAAAACGTCAAGGTTTAATTACTGATAATAGTGAAAAGCAGCAAATGATAGGACTTTCACTACGCAGTATCCAGCGGTTATACCGACAACAAGTCGGCTTAACTCAGAAGCAATCAGCACAAATTAAGCGAGCCCAAGCAGCAGTTAGATTATTGCAAAATGGGGAAGTACCAGCTCAAGTGGCAGCAACAACTGGGTTTGCTGACCAAGCTCATCTAACACGTTCGTTAAAGTCACTATACGGTAAAACTCCAAACCAAATTCGGCAATCATAGTAGTTAAGCAAGATGACTACTTGTCTCTACCTAACTTCTCCATGGCTTCCACTAATGAATCATGAACGTATACGGCTTCTTCAGTTGGTTTCCATTCATCGTCACTTGCACCTTCAAATGCAGCTTCCCAATCATAATTTTCTAAAGTCTCCCAAATCCACCAGATATTACCTTGTGAATCTTGAACACGAGAAAAAGTTACCCCAACATAATCAGTTGGTTTAGTAATGATTTTTGCGCCCAATTCAGTAGCACTCTCCAGTGTTGCTTTAAGATCTGTCACATATACTTGTATGAAGCTGGTGTAAATGGCCCGTGACATTATAGAAGAGGTTGCACTCGATAACTACGGTTTTATTACTACTAAAGATGCAGTTGAAGCTGGGGTGCCTGCTATTGAGCTTCCTAAGCTGGCTGAACGAGGAGGTCTTAAGAATATAGCTTACGGTATCTATAGGGTTTCTAATATTCCGTCAACACCTTATGATCAGTTTGCTGAAGGATTGCTAAGGGTTGGTGAAGGTGCGTGTTTGTATGGTGAATCAGTGTTAGCTCTTTTTGGGTTAGCAAATGTGAACTCAAGGAAGGTAAAAATAGCTACTACACGTCGTGCTAGACCAAAGTTACCACCTTATATTGAGTTGACTAAAATAAAAAGTAGAGTTCCTACAACCTTTTATGAAGGTTTATGTTCTCAGACTGTGACTGATGCTATTATTAGTTGCCGTGGCCGGATAGAGAATGAAAGGCTTAAAAAAGCAGCTCAACAAGCGCGAGTAGAAGTACTGTTGACAACTGTCGAATGGGAACTTGTTATGAAAGATCTTAAGCATGGACTATGAGAATAAAGGTGCTCCACGTAATTTAACTTCTTTAAACAGTCGTCTTAAAAATCTTGAGTCTGAAGATGAGTTGTTTCTCAGGCGTCGCACAATAATGGCATTGGTTGTGGTAGGTCAAATGCTTCCTGAGGGAGTAGTAAAAGGTGGTAGTGCGATGGCTTTACGTTATGGTGGTGAAGCACATTTTGCCTAAGATCTTGATGCAGCTTGGTTGAGTTCTTCTGATAAGTTCAAGAGGGATTTTGAAGAATCACTTAGAAGTGGTTGAGCTGGGTTTACAGGAAGAATGGTTGAGAAAGAACCACCTAAGCCACAAGGAATACCAACAGAATATATAATGCAACCTTATGATATAAAACTTGCTTATAAAGGTAGATCATGGTGTACCGTAAAGTTTGAGTTAGGTCATAATGAAATTGGTGATTCAGAAGAACCAGAATATAAATTGTCTACAGAGCTTTCTGGCTTGTTCACTAGTGTTGGACTTGAAAAGCCCAATCCAGTACCTGTTATGAAAGCAAGTCACCAAATTGCACAGAAACTTCACGCTGTTTCTGAAACTGATAGTGAAAGAGCTAGAGATATTGTGGATCTTCAATTGCTTGACAAAAGAGAGTTCCTAGATTTTTCAGAAGTTTCTAATACATGCAAGAGGCTTTTTAAATACCGAAACCAGCATACATGGCCTCCAACTATTAAAATTGGAAAGCAGTGGAATACCTTGTACGAAGAAGCCGCAGTAAGGTCTTGATGTGTTCCAAACAATTGAAGAAGCTGTTGATTGGGTTAACAATGATCTGATTAAACGGATAACGTCAACATCATAGTTGCTTTATTCGATAACTAATGAAATGAGTAGGCGTAAAATCGAAGCAATTACTAACTCTGAAATATCAGAACGCAAAAGAATCACCTGGAATAATCTAAGCTTGTAGTTTTTAATATTGATTATCCCAAGTGCTTTGTTTCCGCACTATTTTGCACAAGAAAATTATTATCTGAGTTTTACTTTATTAGCCTTTATTGTTTTCTGTGTTCATTATTTTTATTTGTTTGTTCTTGGGTGTATATTTTTAATTTCAATATTGATTAATGAATTACTATTTCGTTTGAAAGGATCTATAGCTTTTGTTTGTTATTAGTCTTGATTATAAGAGGCCACTGTGGGTTGTGGAGAAATATCTAGAGCAACATGCTGAGTTTCTTGATAAGTATTACGCAGAAGGTATTTTTATTGCTTCTGGTCGTAAGGTTCCGCGTACTGGTGGTATTATTTTGGCTAATGCTGATAGTAGAGCAGAGGTTGGACGTATTATTTCGGAGGATCCTTTTTGGGTTAAGCGGATAGCTGATTATGAAATTATTGAGTTTGAACCAACAAAGACTACTGCCAAGTTTGAAACTTTAATTGCATAGTAGTTATTGAGAATTGGTTACTTTACTTTTATTTAATGTTTATATTTTTATTTTGAAATTTTGAAAGGAATTATCGTTTAATGAGTGTTTTTAGTGCTGGAGTTCTTGAGTCAATTGCTCTTGCTATTGGTACAGTTGCTGTTTGTGGTTTGATGAGTCGTTGGCCATGGTCAGGAAACCAAGAAAATAAATAACAAATACTAGTCTTTAGCCCTGCGTATTCAAATGTTATAACTGCTGTTGCGTAGGTAAATACTTTTAGGTCTACACAAGTTTTTGTGTAGACCTATTTTTATGTCAAATTTTCATTTAATTTCTTGGGTTTATGAGGGTTGTTTACTTGACTTCTCGCATGGGGGGGGGGTACGGTTGAAACATTGAAACTATTGTTTATGTTTTGTCGTCTATTTAGGGGATAGTTTTTCATGTTTAGTAAAGATTTAAAGAACCAGTTAAATGAGACTAGTGATCTTAATAAGGGTGTTACTCGTCGTTCTGTTAGTAAGGGTATGGTTTGGGGTGTTCCTGTTGTTGCTACTGCGGTGAGTGTTCCTGCTATGGCTGCTAGTGAGGATATTAATTATCACCTTGAATGGGGGTCGTTGCCTCCTGCTGTTGGTTCAGGTAATGAGTTTAATACTAATAAGGTAGTTTCTAGTAATGCAGAAGATATTATTGCGCTGTTTGGTTTTGATGAAAACAATAACACAATTCCAAACGGTATGCATGCTTTGATTACTATTAGTGGGGATGCGTATTTTGACCGTGGTACTGGTACAGAAATTACTGTGGTTACTCCTGCTTTTGCCAACGGAGTTATTTACTGCGGTACAGCGAATACAGAAAACCCTATTCGAGTTAAAAATGATACAGAATGGGTTAACGGTGGAGAATTTTCTTTACATGCCGTTTTGTATGAAAATCAAGTTGTTGAAGCTCCTAATGATCCAGAGTTCAAACATGCTAATTTGCATATGGCTGGTCGTAATGAAGTTGGGCAACTTGGTGTTGGTGATACTAAAAACCGAAATGTGTTAACTCGTATTGCCCCAGGTATTAACTGGAAATACATTAATATTGGTCCGGTACATTCTCTTGCGGTTAGTAGTACTGGTGAGTTATATGCTTGGGGTTCCGGTACTTATGGGCAGCTTGGGCAAGGCCCTAGTGACACTCAGCAGCATAATACTCCTGTTAAGGTTGGCAATGCGTCTAATTGGAGTATTGTTATTGCTGGTAATTATCATAGTCTTGCTATTAACACTGCAGGTGAACTGTACGCATGGGGGCGCAATGCTAGCGGTCAGTTAGGACTTGGTGATACTGTGAATCGTTATGTACCAACCAAAGTTGGCACTGCAAGTAATTGGTTTATGGGTAAAGCAGGAGCATTCCACACAGCTATGTTAGCTAAAGATACAGCTGGAAAAAATGAGCTTTGGACATTTGGTGATAATTATTATGGACAACTAGGCCTTGGGGATACGTCTAAACGAGTTGCACCGACTCATGTTACAAGTATCTCAACATCTATTAGTATACTTGGCGCAGAAGGAAACTCTACAATGGTTTACTGCAGTGATAGTGGTGGTAAGTTATACGGGTTCGGTGATAATAGCTCTGGACAGCTAGGCACCGGCGATAAGCTTGAAAAACATACACCTACAGAAGTTTATAATGGCGGTGGTAGTTGGCTAGCTATTTCTATGGGTGTTATTCATTGCTTGGCTCTGCGTAATGATGGGCGTTTATATGCATGGGGTAATAATCAGTATGGTCAGTTAGATACTGGTGATACTACTGAGCGGCTTCATATGGTTCAGGTTGGTACAAATAATTATTGGGGTGGCGTTGAAGCTGGAGATGGACATTCTGGTGCGGTACGTTATTCCACTAGTAGTTCTGAGGGCGTTCTTTATTCGTGGGGCCGTAATGATTATGGCCAACTCGGGCAAGGAGATAATGTGGACAGGAAAGTTCCAATGCAGGTTTCTACCGGTGTAAAGTGGCTAGGAATTTCCAGTGAAGCTACTAATGCTTTAGCTTCAGTCCATGCTTAACATTTACTTTTTAAAGTACTTTTAAATCTAAAAGTTTATGGGATAAGTAAACTGTTATTTTTCGGAATAGATATTTCCAGCTAAACTCAAACAATTATGATGAGCTATCTAAGGTGGAGAGCTTAGTTATTCTGGCTATTCTTTCTAGGTTGTTTGTTGAGTTTTTGGTAATTTAATATTGGATTTTAATGTGCTTTAAGAGTTTGTGCAGGTAAGAAGATTATAGTTTTCCACATGTCCTAACTTTTGTAGGGTGTGTGGGCTGTTATGAGATTGTAAAGTTATTTACTTCTGTATGAATCGCACTGGCTTTTGTTCACAGTTGTTTAACTGATTTTTTGTAGTTGTTGCTCGTTTTAAATCATAGTATTTCTTGGTATTAGGATAATTTTCCTTGTGTAGTTCTATGCAGCTAGCTAGTATTAGAACTATGAGCGAATCAATTGTACTTGGCGGCGGTTGTTTTTGGTGTTTAGATCCACTATTTAGCAACCTAAAAGGTGTTACCGATGTTACTTGTGGCTATGCAGGTGGCATAAGAAGGAATCCCACTTACTATTCATTAACTGAGGGCAATAGTACCCATGCTGAAGTAGTGAAAGTCGCTTATGATTCAGAAGTAATCAGTTTGGACACTATTCTTGAAATCTTTTGGACTATGCATGATCCAACTACCTTGAATCGTCAAGGTAACGATGTTGGCTCACAATATCGTTCAATTGTTTTATATCAGGATGAAAACCAGCTTGAAGTAGTAAATAAGAGTATTGATAATGTTGCTAAAAAGTTATGGGATGTTCCTTTAACTACTGAAGTTCAGCCGTTAGAGACATTTTGGATTGCTGAAGATGAGCATCAGGATTACTTTATTACTCACCCTGAGCAGGCGTATTGCCAACTAGTAATTAACCCTAAAGTTAATAAGATGAAACAGAAATTCCTGCCACTTTTGAAAGATTCTTAAACGCCTAAATATTTTAGGTTAATTTTGCTGCATTGATTTGATGTTATCTTTCGAATAGTCATCATTGAAAAACTAGTCTTGTTTGTAGATCTCAGTGCTACCTTATTGTGCATTATTGAAGCCTGTTCTTGCCCTTTGGAGTTCAAAATAACGATTATCATGATAAGTAATAATGGTTGCGTTACTGACCATAAAATGAGTTAATGGTAAATAAGATGACTTTTAAGGAATATTGCTTGGGAACTTAGTTCAGTATTTGATATAAATCCTAACTTAGCACACAAAACAAAGCGAGTAGCCACCATTTCTAGAGTTGCTTCGTCGAAACAAGAGCTGCAAGCTCTGGAAGAAAACGCTCCCTATTTTCTATGTTTTACAAGAAGATTACTTAAATATAAAGTAATAAGTATTCAAATCAGTTCGTAAATGGAAAACTGTTGTAAAATAAAACGGTATAAGTGAAGTGGAAATCAAAAAATTTGCGCCGATGTTTTAGGAGCGGCTTAGTTTATTTAGGGTTTGAGTATGTAACTTGTATAAACCCAAACGGGGTTGAGTGTCTTGATTAATTATCTGTGGTGGCAAAGCAGGTCTTTAGTCTCTGCTTCCAAGTCATTGTCTGTAATCCGATGAATTGTCTAATTCATCGATTTGTTGCTGATAGATTTTAATTTTTTCATCTAGATTTGTTAAGTGTAGTGCGGTGCAGAATTAGACTGTAATGTGTGCTAAAATTAGAGAGCTAATAGAGCATAAATTAGATAGCACGGTATGCTTAAATTAGAGAGCGGGGCTGTTTCCTTTTGAAAAAAGAGATTATCAGAGCAATTGAAGAGTCAGTAGTGGAATACTTAGGGCATTCTCGTATTGTCTATATTCAAGGTGCTCGACAAGTGGGTAAAACCACTCTCGTTAAGAAAATTTCCCAGCAACTAGGAGGCCTGTACATTACTTTCGATGATGACGTAGCGCTTGCGAGAGCAAAGGAAGATCCTAGGGGATATGTAAACCAAATTGGTTCTAATCTGCTTGTTATTGATGAGGTGCAATTAGTTCCAGAGTTGTGGAAGGCAATGAAGATGAAGGTGGATGATGATACTAAACCTGGGCAACTGTTATTAACAGGCAGTACGTACACCTTAACTTCCTCTAAAACCCCAGACTCCTTGGCAGGAAGAATCACTCATTTTTCACTTGCACCTTTTTCACAAGCAGAGTTACATAATGTATCTGGCAAGCTAGAATATTTATTATCCTCTGAGGATAAACATCTTTTAGATCTGATGAAATATGTTGGCAGTTTAAGTAAAGAAGAATATCTTGATCTCGCGATTCTCGGTGGCTATCCACAAGTAGTGCTCTCAAAAGATAAAGCTAAAAGTAAACGGCAGTTACGAAATTATGTTGAGAGCTTAATGGCTAAGGATCAAGAAAGTTTCTCTTCCTATAAGTCCAAAAAGCAATTGGATAAAGCAATTAATATTTTGGCTTTATCTACTGGGCAAGAGTTTATTCAGAGTAATTTTGCGCAGAGAATGGGCTTCGATAATATGCTGGCACTTGAGTATCTGGAAGTTTTCGAAAATTTATTTCTCGTTAAAACTCTGCAAGCTTGGTTTTCTAATGAGCTAAAAAGAGTAGTTAAAAAGCCAAAGGTAATCTTTAATGACAGTGGGTTAGCGGCTACAATTTCTGGGATATCTAAGGGGAAAATGCTTAATGATGAAGTGGGTAGAACGTATTCGGGGCATTTGTTTGAAACATTTGTCATTAACGAAATCCTGCGACAATTGGATTCCATGATTGACGATTCCTATCGTGCGTATCATTTCAGAGATTCTTCAAGGAAGAAACGGGAGATTGATCTGATACTTGAAGATAGTCTCGGGAGGATTTATGGATTTGAGTTTAAGTTAAACTCAACAGCTGCTGGGGCAGAAGAGCATCTTGCCTGGGTGCGAGATGAAATTGGTGATAAATTTAATCGCGGTTTTGTTTTTTACACAGGCGATAAAGTTCAGTGGTTGGGGGATAGAATTTGGAAAGTCCCGGTAGATTTCTTGTGGTCCAATTAATTTGTAAGTAATTGATTTTAGGGGATAGTGTCAAAATATCTATTATATTCAATAGTATGCATATTTGCATATTTAATAAAATTCATCTAAACTAGCAATATGTTTCAAGAATTATTCAAAATGCAAGAAGAAGTATTCCGGACAATCGCTAGCCAAAAACGCCTAGAGATTATTCAGCTGTTATTTGAGCGTGAACTAATGGTCTCTGAGATTACCGAGATGCTTGGCATTAAACAAGCCAATGTATCCCAGCACTTAGGCGCTTTGCGCAAAGCAAAGATTGTGCAGACTAGGCGAGTAGGCACTACTGTTTATTATCATCTTGCAGACGATAGGATTGCTAAGGCTTGTGACCTTGTTAAGTCATTCTTAAAAGATCAATATAACTTAACTTCTGATATGGAAAAGATGTTGCAAGATCAAGAGCATATTTTCCCAGTGGCTATTGATCCAGTGTGTGGAATGCGGGTAAGTGTTTCTTATGCAGGTGGCGCGGCAGAACATACTGGCCACACTTTTTACTTTTGCGCTTCTGGTTGCCAGCAGAAATTTGAAGAACAACCAACTAATTATGTAGATGAGGCAGGGCAGATTCATGGATAACTTTCTAGTAATTTTAGGTGCAATAGTACTCATCGGACTAATTGTTTGGTGGTTCTTTGGTAAACATAATACGACTGAGACGGAGGCAGCGATGGCTGATAATAAACAAGAGGTAGAAGTAGTAGTAAATGGTGGTTACACTCCAAATACGGTTGTGTTAAAACAAGGTGTGCCAGCAAATATTGTCTTTAATCGTAAAGATCCATCTGGATGTTTTTCACATGTAGTTTTCCCTGACTTTGGGGTTAATGAAGAGTTGCCAGTTAATGAGCAGTATGCAATTGAAATTGATACTAGTAAAGCTGGAGAATACCAGTACGCATGTGGCATGAATATGTTCCATGGAAAGGTAGTTATTAAATAATGAGTGTCAAAAATCGGTTTATCTTCTCACTCATCGTCTCATTGCCGATGCTAATTGAGATGATTACTCGACCATTATTTGGTATCGGACTGCTAGGTCATGCTTGGACGATGTTCCTATTGACCACTGCTGTTATGGCAGTGGCAGCATGGCCTTTTATGCGCACTGCTTGGGCGGCTTTTCGTAACCATAATGCCAATATGGACACTTTGATTGCAATTGGTACTAGCACTGCTTACTTATACAGTATTTATGCGATGTTAGTTCATCAGCCAGTATTCTTTGAAGTGGCAGCATTCGTAGTCACTTTCATTTTGCTAGGGCAAGTGTTTGAAGAAGCTATGAAAGGTAGAGCTTCAAATGCCATTGAAAAACTACTTGAATTACAAGCAAAAGATGCTGAAGTTCTTCGTGATGGCAAACTAGTTAAAGTACCACTTGCCGAAGTAGTAGTTGGTGATACTTTAAGAGTTAAACCTGGGCAAAAAATTGCAGTTGACGGGGTAATAACTGAAGGCTCATCAAATATTGATGAAGCAATGGTTACCGGTGAAAGTATGCCAGTTACTAAAAAAGCAGGAGACCCAGTAATTGGCTCCACTATCAACAAAACTGGAACATTTATGTTTAAAGCCACAAAAGTCGGCAACGACACTTTGCTTGCGCAGATTGTTGATATGGTGAAACGTGCTCAAACTAGTCAAGCACCAATTCAGAAGACTGTAGATAAAATCTCCAATATCTTTGTGCCAACAGTACTTATCATCGCTATCTTAACTTTCGTAGTTTGGTATGTATTTATTGGTGTTGATTTAGTTAATGCAATGCTCTATGCGGTAGCAGTAATAATTATTGCTTGTCCATGTGCTCTCGGTCTTGCTACTCCTACTGCGTTAATGGTTGGTACTGGCCGTGGTGCGAAAATGGGGATTTTGATTAAAAATGGGGAAGTCCTCGAAGCAGCTAATGATATTCAGACTGTAGTTTTCGATAAGACTGGCACTATTACAGTGGGTAAGCCACTTGTTACCGATATCATTGGTAACAAAGAAGAAGTGTTAGCTTTGGCAGCTGCTCTTGAAAATTCTTCAGAGCACCCATTAGCTACTGCAATTTTAACGAAAGCTAAAACACAAAATATTAACTTTAGTGAAGCCACTGATTTCAACGCACTTGAGGGTAAAGGCGTAACAGCAATAGTTGATGGCACTTCAGCCTTTATTGGAAATCGTAAATTGATTGAAGGTAAAGAGTTTAGTCCGCAGCTTGATCAAGAAATGCAGCGCTTACAAGATGAAGCAAAAACAGTAGTTATTGTGGGTGTTAATGATAAAGCAATTGGTTTAATTGCGATTCAAGATGCAGCTAAATCAACTTCAGCAACTGCAATTGCTGACCTTAAAAAACGAGGTTTGCGCACAGTAATGATTACTGGTGATAATGAACGAGTAGCCAAAGCCATTGCTGCCAAAGTGGGTATTGATGAAGTAATTGCTGATGTCCTACCTAGTGATAAAGCTGACCACGTAAAGTCATTGCAACAGCACGGTAAAGTTGCTTTCGTGGGCGATGGAATCAATGACGCACCAGCACTTGTGGCATCTGATTTGGGGATTACAATGGGATCAGGCACTGACATTGCTATTGAATCCGGTGGAATCGTGCTAGTTAAGAATAACTTGCAAGATGTGGTGCAGTCACTTGAGTTAAGCCAGAAGACTTTTAATCGAATCAAACTGAACCTATTTTGGGCATTTATCTATAACACTTTAGGTATTCCAATTGCAGCTGGTGTTTTTGTAGGTCTTGGAATAAGGCTTAGTCCAGAACTAGCTGGTTTAGCTATGGCATTTAGTTCAGTATCAGTAGTTATTAGTTCACTGTTACTAAACCGGACAAAACTTACTTCACATACTGCAACGAAAGATTTGAATTATGGAAAATAAGAAACAAACTCTAATAACAGCAAGTATTGGGGTATTAGTAGTCGGTGCTGCTTTTGCGATTGGTCCACAGCTTGAGAACCATTTTGGTGGCACTGATGAAAGCACTACAAGCCACAGTGTTAATCAAGAAAACAGTAACTCTAGTGAGTCATTAGTGCAGAAAGACAGTAGCGAGTATAAAACGTATGCTGCTTTACATGGTGATGCTTATGATAAAAGTTTTATTGAAAATATGATTATTCACCATGAAGGTGCTGTGGACATGGCTAAGCTAGCTTTAACTAAAGCTCAACACCAAGAAATAAAAGATATGGCAAATAATATAATTTCCACTCAAACTAATGAAATTACTCAAATGCAAAGTTGGCAAAAAGAGTGGGGGTATAAATCTAGTAGCGCAGAGTCTCCTAATGGTCATGATTCTCACGCTAATCATGGTGGCAGTAGTGAAGAAAGCTCGGATATGTCAGGGCATATGCAGTCGATGATGACAGACTTGCAAGATAAAAGTGGTGCTGATTTTGATCAAGAATTTTTAAGCCAAATGATTGTGCATCATCAAGGTGCTATTGATATGGCTGCACCTGGTGCACAAAATGCAAAGCATCAGCAAGTTAAAGATTTAACTAAACAGATTGTGCAAGATCAAAGTAAAGAGATTAGGCAAATGCAACAATGGCAGCAAGAATGGTAGAAAATTAAGTTTAAAGAGGAGTGTCACACAAGGTTTATAGGACTTATTGTATTTAACTTCTTGCATAGTATTTGGCAATTCTAAATTGTGGTTTAATTCCATTTCTTTTGACTCAAAGTGTTCTTGCAGGCCAAACATAAGGTTTATGTAGTGCAATAACCTTATGAAGAAATACAGGCTAACAGATGCAGCGGTTAAGCATGGCATAGCTACGCAGCAACTTGACGAAGTGATGCTTAATAACCGTAAATACGTTGGTTATGGTATTGATAAGTACGATGAGATAGGACTGCATTACATAGGGCGGGATAATGAAGGCAATGATTACGACATCATCATCGTAGATAAAGGCGACTACAACTTAATTACCCACGCTATGCCAATGGAGAGCAAGGAGATTTAGACAGGCAAGCTACTTTCATTATTGATAATGTTTCAGACTTGCAGAACCCTTTGGTTTTGAAAGAAGTTGCTAGTGGCTTAAAAGACAATCGTAAGCAACTAATGAAACTCATGAATATGGCTATGAACGGAGAAGTGAACCGTATCTTTGTAACTTGCAAGGATAGGCTCACACGTTTCGGTTTCAACTACCTAGAAACTGTTTTCAAGTTTCATGGAGTGCCAATCGTAGTTGTGCGTGATACGAAAGATAAAAGTATCGAGGAAGAGCTTACAGAGGACATGATGAGCCTATTGGCTAGTTTTTCAGGTAAGCTCTATGGCTCACGAGGTAGAAAATCTAGCAAGAATAAGAAACTCAAAAGTAAACAAAAGAGCCTGAAAAGGTAACCTAAGACAAGAAAGAAAGCTACTAAGGAATAAATATAATGGCTAAAAAGAAAGCACAGAATTTACTAGAACTGCTAGATGTGGTTGATGTTAGCAAGTTAGATACTATCTTTGCTGATTACTTGATGACTGTGAGTAATGGTAATGATAAGTTTCAGCTAGTCCAAGAGTATATTGAGGAACATGGCTCTATCACACAAGATGAGCTAGAGGACTTGCTACAACCTACTAATGACGAGCTATTAGATTTGGACTAAGATTATGTACCATGTTTTCACGAATGATGATTTTGAGCAGACTGTTAAGCAGTCATACACGATTACGACTAGACTAAGCAAGAGTGATAGTCCTGAGTTGTTTGATTACTTTGGCGAGTATCGTGTGCTGTTCAATACAATGTTTCGTGATGTTTGGCACAAGTACATTAACGGTCAGACCAATAAGAGTGAGCTACGCAAACATCTAAACAGTAAGTATGATGTGGTGGATAGAGTTTCTAACTCTGTTGTTTCAGCAGTAGTAGGTCGCTACAACTCAATGAAAGAGTTGAAACAGTATGAGTTGAAACAGTTGCGTATCAGGGTTGATGAACTGTACAAGAGCCTTGCAGACCTTTCAAGCCAGCAGAATGATCTCAAAAGCTAGTTGCTTATAATCGTGCTAGTGAACCTGAACTGGATAGGTATCGTAAGAATAAGAAAACCTTGCACTACAAGCGTGAACGTCTTAATCGTAAGCAACAGCAGTATGACGAGCTAGAGCAGACGATTAAGACAGGTAAGTTTGAAATCTGTTTCGGTTCAAAACGTGTTTTCAAGGAACAGTTTAACCTTAATGATAATGACCTTAACTCTCATACAGGCTGGTATAACAAGTTCGTTGGCAAGCGTGATAGTAGCTTGTGGTGGCTTGGAAACAAGAATGAGCTTGCTGGTAATCAGCTATTCCAGCTCACGATTAACGATACTGGTGCGTTTGATATTAAGGTGCGTAAGCATGATAGCAAACTAAAAGGTACAGACAGGTATGCTACTGGTAAGTGCGATTTCAAGTACGGCAAAGAACATATCCTGAATACCTTAGAGCATAAAGGCTCTGCACCACTCAACTACCGAGTATTGTTTGACGGCACTAAAATCTATCTCCAATGTGTTATTACAATCAGACGTGAGCCTGATGAGTGCCTAACCACAAACAATTATGGAACTATTGGCTTGGACTTCAATGACGGTTTCATTACGTTGGCTGAAACTAATGAGCATGGAAACCTAGTTAAGATAGACGAATACAGGTTTGAGCATGCTGGCAAAGACGCTAAGAAAGCACTTAATGAAATGCGTATAGCTGTTGCCAGTATTGTTGCACTAGCAAGGAATACGGACAAAGACATCAGTATTGAGAACCTGAACTTCAACACCAAGAAAGCCAAACAAACCAAAGGCAAGAGCCAGCAAGGCAAGGCATATAACAAAATGCTCTCATCACTTGCTTACTCACAATACACACAACTCTTAACTAATGCTTGTATCCGTAAGCAAGTAGGACTAAGGAAAGTGAACCCAGCCTATACCAGTCAGATTGGTATCAAGAAGTATGGTTGCCGTTCACTCAATCGACATCAAGGAGCTTCACTTGTGATAGCTAGGAAAGGGCAAGGACTAAAAGATGTCTTGCCTAAATAAGATTTCTTCCTGTAAGGAGAGCCATACTTCCAAGAGATTGTATGGTTATGACCTTATGGGTCGTATGGTAGCTAGAAACTATCGAACCACGCAACAACCCATTACGGGAGATGTGGTTTACAGACTAGGTTCTAGCGAAAACACTGGCACAACGGTAAGTGCCGAAGCATTATGGGAGTGTGAAATTACCAACACACGCTTTTACCCTGTTTCAAATTACCGTAAAGGTAAACTAGAAAGACTTAAATAATAAAATAGGATATTAGAAAATAACATTATGATTTTAAACGAAACTTTCACATTAAAAAATGACGTAACAATTCCCAAACTAGGCTTAGGTACTTGGTTAATCCCTGATGAATCAGTAACTAAAAGTGTTGAAGAAGCTTTTCAAGTAGGTTATAGACACATTGATACTGCACAAGCATATAAAAATGAAGTTGGTGTCGGCAAAGCAATAAAGTCTTCTGACATTAAACGTGAGGAACTTTTCATCACGACAAAACTTTCTGCATCAATTAAAACCTATAAGGAAGCTGTAGAAGCAATTGATGGCTCACTTACTAAATTGGGTCTAGAGTATGCAGACTTAATGCTAATTCATAGCCCACAACCATGGGATGATCTAGGTGGTGCTGGCTACGAAAAAGGTAACCGTGAGGCTTGGCGCGCACTCGAAGATGCTTATAAAGCAGGGAAAATGCGTTCAATTGGAATATCAAACTTCAAAGAAGAAGATATAGAAAATATCCTAACTGATTGCAAAGTAGTGCCAATGGTAAATCAATTACTAGTGCATATTGGTGATACACCAGAAAGCCTTATTAAATACTGCCAAGATAAAGATATCTTAGTGGAGGCATATTCACCTATTGCGCATGGAGACCTATTAAAAAATACTGAGGTAAAGGAAATTGCAGATAAATATAAGGTATCAATAGCTCAACTATGTATCCGTTATGCACTGCAACTTGATACTTTGCCATTGCCAAAAACTACCAATATTGAGCATATGCGTGTTAACACCAAGGTAGATTTCATTATTTCTGATAGTGATATGGAAGCTCTTAAGCAGATTAAATAAAGTAAAATTCTACAAACTCGAAAGATTTAAAGAATAATGGAAAAGACGCGTTGTGGTTGGCCCAAAAACGAATTAGCAGTTAAGTATCATGACACTGAATGGGGAGTGCCATTATATGATGATCGAAAACTTTTTGAGTTTCTAATACTAGACGGTGCGCAAGCCGGTTTGAGTTGGGATACGATTCTGACTAAGCGTGAGAATTATCGCAAAGCTTTTGACAATTTCGAGATTGAGATAGTAGCTAACTATGATGAAGCTAAATGCGAAGAACTGCGCCAAAACCCGGGGATTATTCGTAATAAGTTAAAGATTGCTTCTGCTGTGCGCAATGCCAAAGCATATCTGAAGGTTCAAGAAGAATTCGATAGCTTTGATAACTACTTATGGGGTTTTGTGAATCATAAAACCATTGTTAATTCCTGGGAAGAATTAGCTGAAGTTCCAGCAGTTACTGAAGTTTCTGAAGCGATTAGTAAAGACATGAAAAAACGTGGATTTAACTTTGTCGGTCCTACTATTATCTATGCTTATATCCAATCAGCAGGGCTAGTTAATGACCATTTAACTAGTTGCTTTCGATATGATGAAATAAATGAATTAATTGATAAGTATAATAATGGCTGACTTCAAAATTGTAGAACTTGACGCTAAGACTGTAACTGGAATAGAAATTCGCACTAATAACGAGATAGAAGCCAGTGCTGATAGTAAGCTTGCACAAGCTTGGGCAGAGACTCGAAAAGTTGTGGATCCGAACTTACCAGCTGCTGTTTATACCGACTATGCGGGGGAACAATCACGATGATTTTAGTGTAATTGTTGGTTTTATTAATCGTAAACCGTAAGCTGATGAACGAACTATTGAAGTACCAGCAGGGAAGTACGCGAAGTTTAGCAATACAGGCCCAATACCTGATGCAGTAGTCGGTGTTTGGCAAGATGTCTTAAGATATTCAGAGCCTACGGAGAAAGATTTAGAAGATAGTCTTTGATTAATAATTGGTTATCCAGATTAACATTTATGAGATTGTGTAGTTAAAAATAAGACTGCTCATAACGATTAGATTATGAGCAACCTTAAATTTTAATAGGGTATTATATTACTTTGCTAATAGTGCATCTAGCTTGTCTAGCTGACTTGCAAGGCCTTCTGCCATGCCCATTTCTAGTACCTGTTCAAGTTGTTCAACTGTATCTGCTTTAGTAGTGCTAATAAGCTTAGTGTTATCACCTTCAGCAATGAATTCGTTGGTCACGGTCATTGTTGGCATATTAGTATCAATTTCATCATTGTCATCTTCTTTGCAGAAGTAATCGATGTAGGTGAAACTGTCTTTTGGATTTATTTCTTTTATTTCCATAAGGGCCCAAGCTTCTTGCCCGTACCATTCACCTTGAGATTTATCTACACACTTCATTCCATAATGAATTTTTCCACCAGCTTCGAAGTTGAACTCTTTTGTAGTGGTATCCCAACCTTCTGGACCCCACCATTTTTCAAAGTATTCTTTTTCAGTAAAAGCTTGCCAAACCTTATCCTTAGGGCCAGCTATTATTGTTTCAATTGTTAGCGTTTTTTGCTCTAAATCCTTGCTTACATTTACCTTAGCCATGATTCTTACCTTTCATTAGTGTCATTTATTAAATTTTCAAGTTTATTAACGCGACTTTGCCATATCAAACGATATCGTTCAAGATAATCATCGGCACTTTTCAAAGCAGTAGGAGAAAGTTTTACAAAATGTTGCTTTCCTTGTTTCCGTCTTTGGATTAAACGAGCCTTTTCGAGTACTTTTAAGTGTTTTGAAATTGCTGGGAAACTTATGTCATAGTTAATGACCAACTCGCCGACAGTATGCTCTTTTTGTGCAACTCTTTCTAAGATGTCCCTGCGAGTTTTATCGGCTAGGGAACTGAAGATCGCATCTAATTCTTCCACTTGTTTAACCATGTGGTTAAATATACTTTGTGAAATAGATAAAGTCAAACAAAAGCTATCGAGGTTAGGATTTGCGAGAGCTACGCATTCCATGTAATTATTTTAAATTAGTATCGTTTGCAAGCTGTTGATATTCAGCGGAGTCCATAGGGTAAATTGCAATTTTACCCTCATCATTGCTATTGACGCCCCAGCCATAACGTTTAGTCAGTGAGGAAGCGCAAAACAGGCCTGACCTTTAGCAAAGAATTCTTCGTGAGTTGGTCCTTTGCGTTTTCCATTAACTTCATAAAGGGTATCGTTGGAAGTATATTCGCAATCATGCTCACTAAGCATTTCATAAGTAAGCTCTGCTATTGATTTTTTGTTTGCGGCTAGGTGGAGTTACGGAGCGATCTTCTGCTACGGAAATAAAAGTATTATAATAGTTAGTTGAGTGCATATTCTAAGTTTATCTGGATATCTATTATTTCTAATAGAGTGCCTTAAGAATTGAGCATGTACAATATAAATAATTAATTTTAATAATTCTAGGAGGAATTCGATGGGTTTCCCAGAGGGTTTTCTATGGGGTGGCGCTACAGCTGCTAATCAATGTGAGGGCGGTTATGGCGAAGATGGTCGTGGTTTAGCTAATGTTGATGTAGCACCTGTTGGTGAAGATCGTATGGCTGTAATTACTGGTGAAATGAAGATGTTTGATTTTGATGATGAGCATTTTTATCCAGCTAAAGAAGCTATTGATATGTACCATCACTATAAGGAAGATATTGCACTTTTTGCTGAAATGGGTTTTAAAACTTATCGGCTTTCGATTGCTTGGAGTCGTATTTTTCCTAAAGGCGATGAGAAAGAGCCAAATGAAGCTGGTTTAAAGTTCTATGAAGACTTGTTTAAAGAGTGTAAAAAACATGGTATTGAGCCATTGGTAACTATTACACACTTTGATTGCCCAATGCATTTGGTAGAGAAGTACGGGGCCTGGCGCAACCGTAAACTAGTGGATTTCTATGAAAATCTTTGTAATGTTATCTTTAACCGTTACAAAGGCTTAGTTAAATACTGGTTGACTTTCAACGAAATTAACATGCTAATGCACGCGCCATTTATGGGTGCTGGTCTTTACCTTGGTGATGATGAAAATAAAGAGCAAGTTAAATATCAAGCTGCACACCATGAGTTACTTGCAAGTGCAATCGCTACTAAGATTGCTCATGAAGTTGATCCAGAAAATAAAGTTGGTTGTATGCTTGCTTCTGGCTCTTACTATCCTTATACGCCTAACCCTAAAGATGTATTTGAAGCAATGAATAATGACCGTAACAGTTATTTCTTCATTGATGTGCAGTCTCGCGGTGAATATCCTAATTACATTAAGAAATTATGGGAACGTGAAGGTATTGACGTGAAAATGGAAGATGGAGATTTAGATATTCTTAAAGAGTATACTGTAGATTTCATCTCATTTTCTTATTATTCTTCTCGTATTGCTACGGTAGATCCAAAGGTGCTTGGTAATACTACAAGTGGTAATATTTTTGATACAGTGCAAAATCCTTACCTTGAATCAAGTGAATGGGGCTGGCAGATTGATCCGCTAGGTTTCCGTATTACAATGAACCAGATTTACGATCGTTACCAAAAACCATTGTTTGTAGTTGAAAATGGTCTAGGTGCAGCTGATATACCAGATGAAAATGGTTATATTGAAGATGATTACCGTATTCAATATTTGGCTGAGCACATTGAAGCAATGCGGGATGCTATTGATATTGATGGTGTCGATCTTCTTGGTTACACAACTTGGGGTTGTATCGACTTGGTATCTGCTGGTACTGGTGAGATGAAGAAACGTTACGGTTTTATTTATGTTGATCGTGATAACGAAGGTAAAGGAACACTGAAACGTAGCAAGAAGAAATCATTTTCCTGGTACAAAAAAGTAATTGCTAGTAACGGCGCGGATCTTTCAAACGACTAAAACTAAATAATACAAAGAGGACTTCCAAATCATAAAACAGGTAGTTTTTCAGTAACTATTTTAAACACAGAAAACTACCTGTTTTATTGGTTGTACATAATTTCACTACTTAATTATGAATTTGCTTTACCAAAGTATGTTTGGTGATATTAATAAATATTGTCGCAACTAAAAAATACTTTTGTTTCATCTGACTATAAGACTTTGAAATTTTAGATTTTTACTTTACCCTCTATATATGAGTTTAGATTCGCGTGCAGCATTGGAAGCACTAATAGGTGCTTTAGAAAATCATCTAGATGCAATAGAAAATAGTACAGATCATGATGATTCTGGAATTGAAGCAGCCTACTATTCATTAGCGGAAACGTTTGACGCTTACGAACAAACATTAGCTAATGAGCATGATGAAGTCACACCATTTGTCATTTTTGAAGATGAAGGTGATGTAGAATTCAAAGCTCCAATTCATAAAGCACAAGATAAGTTACTTATCGATGATGATGCTGATATTGACTTTGTCGAGCGTGACTAATACATTTGCAAATCTATAGATAGGCTAAACGGCTACAGTTATTATGATGAAAAAAAATGAAATGAAACTTCCTAAGGCTGTTCTTTGGGATATGGATGGTACGTTAATCGATTCAGAGAAGTACTGGATTGAAATTGAGACTGAGCTTGCCGCAAACCATGGAGTTACATGGACTGAAGAGCTTGCACAAAGGATGGTAGGCAACTCAATGGAAGATAGTGCCAAACTTATGCGTGAAGTTGGGGTAAATGTTACTCTTGATGAGTTTTTGGATTTTTGCAATGTGCGAATGATTGAAAAAGTAAAAAAGCATGCTCCATATCGTCCTGGAGCACTTGAAACTCTACAATTACTTAAAGAAAATGATATTCCTTGTGCTTTGGTAACAATGTCGTATCGACCTTTTGCACAAGCATTTCTTGATAGCGTTCCTAAAGATACTTTTACAGTGACGGTTACTGGTGACATGGTTAAAAACGGTAAACCTCATCCTGACCCATATTTATTGGCAATTGAACTTTTAAATAAAGAAGGATATGACGTTACTGCAAAGAAATGTGTAGCAGTAGAAGACTCTATTCCAGGTGCAACTAGTGCAGTAGCTGCTGGAGTTAAAACTATCGGAATTCCATTATTTTCACCAATTGAGACTATGGATACAATTACTATCTGGAAAACTTTGGCTGGGGTTACTTTAGAAGACTTTAGTGAGTTATTGAATGCTTAAACTTGCAAATAGTGATGGTATTAAAATTGGAAGTTTTCGAAAAGTTCCAGTTTATCTGTCTTTATCTTGGTTTTTTATTGCTGCTTTTCTAGTAATTACTTTCACTCCAACAGTAAAGGTCATAGTGCCAAGTTATTCGACATTTCAAGCTGGGATTATTTCATTTATTTATGCTATTTTATTGGCAGTTTCAATTTTTATTCATGAAGTAGCACATACAGTTGTCGCGCAAAAAAATAGCTTAAATGTTAGCAAAATCGTCTTAAATATCTTTGGCGGACATACTCAGTTTAGGCCAGGACAAGCTACACCAAAGATTCTGGCGGTTATTGCCTTAGCTGGCCCGTTAGCTAATTTTGTAATTGCTGGAATAAGTTATTTAGCAACTTTTGTTTTTTCAAATATTACAGTACTTTTATTGTTGCAAAGTTTGTACTATGTAAATCTTTTTGTTGCAATCTTAAATATCTTGCCAGCTTTTCCACTAGATGGCGGCAGAGCATTAGAATCACTAATTACCGCTAAAACTAAGCAGCCGAAATTAGGTTTAAAGGTTACCGGTTACTTAGGCATGGTACTCTGTGTGGCTTTGGTCATCTGGATATTTATCGTGCCGCTAGTCTCTGGGTATCAAGTAAATATGTTTTCTGCGTTATTAGGACTAATAGTAGTTAGTTATCTATTCTCAGCTGCACAGAGTGCAGTGCGACAAGCTAACGGTAAAGTACAGGAAGCAGTAGTTACTTTACCTTTCAAAGAACGTATGGAACCAGCGATAGCGATACCAGCAAAGATGCATTGTCATAAAGTTAAAGCTTTGAGTACTAAGATTAAACATATTGCGATTGTAAAAGATGAGTTTATTGAACAAGTAGTAAATATAGAGGCATTAAACTCAATTCCTGAAGATCAACTAAAGAAAACTCTAGTAACTTCAGTGGCCTCACCATTTGATAAATCTGGGATTCTCTTAGATGTAATGACTAAAGAGCAAATGCTTAAGCGAATAGCATTAATTCCTGCACGAGAATATTTTATTGTCGACTCACGAATGAGTATTATTGGCTTCATGACTTATGAACAAATAATTAATATGGTACAAAATTTAGAAGAAGACGGAGTATAGATGAGTCCAATTGGCACTGAAATGCGCAGAGGACCTTTCAAATATGGCGATAAAGTCCAATTAACTAGCGAAAAAAAGAAAATCTATACCATAGATTTAATGCCTGGTGCTCGTTTTAACACCGAAAAAGGTTATCTTGATCATGATGCAATAGCGGGCAAAGATGAAGGTATAATTCTGGAGAACTCGACAGGGGTCCAGTTTATGGCTCTTCGCCCATTATTATCAGATTTCGTACTTTCAATGCCACGTGGTGCCACAGTGGTTTATCCCAAAGATGCTGGGCAGATTATCACTATGGGTGATATTTTTCCAGGCGCTAAAGTTATTGAAGCGGGAGTAGGATCTGGAGCGCTGACACTATCACTGCTTCGTGCTGTAGGGGAAGCCGGTCAAGTTCATTCTTTTGAAATGCGTGAGGAGTTTGCTGCGATTGCCCGTGGCAATATTAAGTCATTTTTTGACAAAGAACATCCAGCGTGGAAAATTAGTATTGGCAATTTAGCAGAAATATTAACTGAAAAAGAAGAAGCTAATTCAGTCGATAGGGTAGTGCTAGACATGTTAGCGCCTTGGGAATGTGTGGACGCGTGCCTAGAAGTTATGCGCCCAGGCGGTGTATTCTTAGCTTATGTAGCAACAGCTACCCAGCTTTCGCGTGTTACGGAAGAATTACGAGCAAGCAAGCGTTTTACTGAACCACAAGCTTATGAATCTATGGTGCGTGGTTGGCATGTTGATGGGCTAGCAGTGCGCCCAGATCATCGTATGGTAGCTCACACTGGTTTTATAGTACAAGCTCGTAAACTTGCAGATGGCTATGAACCATTACCAAAGAAAGTTCGTAAGTCTAAGACGGAGTTTTCTCAAGAAGATATGAATGCCTGGATTCCTGATGAACTTGGTTATCGACAATCCCCAGAGCGTAAATTGCGTAAAATCGTGCGTATAATTAAAGAAAATGAAGAAAAGATAGAAGAGGTTACAAATAATGGCGACAAAGAAGACCCGTCCAGAGATTGATTTTCCAGGTGGCAAAGCACCTACAAAACTTGACATTAAGGATATTGAAGTAGGGACTGGTCCAGAAGTAAAAGCTGGAGACACCGTAAGTGTGCACTACGTTGGTGTTGCATTTTCAACTGGTGAAGAATTCGATGCTTCATGGAACCGTGACCAAGAATTAGAATTTCCAGTAGGTGTGGGTATGGTAATTCAAGGTTGGGACCAAGGACTAATCGGTATGAAAGTCGGTGGCCGTCGTCAATTAACTATCCCTCCACATCTAGCTTATGGTAGTGCAGGGGCAGGTGTTGCTATTGGGCCTAACGAAACTTTGATTTTCGTAGTTGATTTAGAAGCTATTAAATAATTCTGTTGCTATTTAAGGGTTAGTACATTATGGAACGGAAACAGACTAATGACTTACGTGTCATAAATCTTTTCCTTGTTTTAGCGAACACTCGTTGGGGGCTTACTTTCCCTGAAATAGCACAGAAGGTCGAAGTTTATAAGAATGACTATGACAATGCGTTAGATAATAATGGCGTAATTGATGTAAATAGTAAAGGATATAAAAGTCTTAAACGTAAATTTGAACGTGATAAAAAACAGTTACAAAACCGAAGTATTGTAATTCGTGTCGATGGTGATAGTAATGATTTAAGAAAAGCGCGTTACCGAATCGATTTTGATGCTAGTGAAACTGCTGATTTCAATGTCACACTTGAAGATAATGTAATTCTCAATACTTCTTTTAATATTTTTCAGGATGACTTCTACGATGATATTAGAGATAAATTGCTTGGAAAATTAAGTGAGGTTGAACCACGTAAAAAATATGAATTCTTTGGACGTACAGAATCTTCAGTCGATAATGATAAAATTATGGACATCAGAGAAGCTATTGCCCGTGGTAACGTTATTACCTTCGAATATCAAAAGCCTGAATTGAAAGCTGAAGAACGTAAGATAGTGCCTTACGGCATTGGTAAAGCTTATAATGAATGGTACATCCACGGCTATGATTTAGCTAAAAATGACACCGCAAAGAACTTTAAATTCAATAGAATAGAAAAGCTAAAAATTAATTCTACGATTGAAGTTCCTGTTGAAGTTAAAAGACCAAAAGATTTTGATATTAATAAGGCGTTAAGTAGCATAGGTAGCTACGATGGAATCAAAACGGTAAAAGTAGAAATTGCAGAAAATATTGCTAAACGTTTTAATGATAACTTTATTTCGAATAATAATGGTAAAACGTATACTTATTCATACACTCATCAGCAAGATGCCGTAGATTTTTTATCAATGTTTGCCGGACAAATTAAAATTCTTGAACCTAAAGAAATAGTAAACGCTTTTATCACGCATCAAAAAGCTACAATTACTAAAAAACCTATTCAGGAAAAAGATAAAAAAAGCTATATGGAGCTTATTGGTAAGGAAAAGTTTAATAAAAAATCTCGGGGCGAAAAAGTAAAGATAACTGAGACACTTGAGATTATTAATTTCATATCGGACCGACGTGATAATCCACCGACAATAAAAGAAACTGCTAAGTTATTTAACATAGAAAATACTAAAAAGTTTTATAAAGATCTCTTTAAACTTTCAGGAGATATTGGCAGTAATCTAGAGGATGATAGTAGATTTTGGATTGATTTTATACATCCCAATAAAGAAATTTCAAGAGATGATGTAACCTGGGAACCAATACTAGAGCATCCAAAAGAATACGAAGAATTCCTAATCGTAATTGAAAATCCAGAACATGCTGAAAAATTACATAAAGTAACTTTCAAAGAAAGTATTTTCTTAATTTCAATATTAAAAACTTTATTAGTTATTAAACAAGAGGATACAGAAAGTATTACAAAGTTAATCGGAAAAATTAAAGCTAGTTTTCCAATAGCTAATAATCCAGAGGTTGAGAACACTTTGATGCCTACATTCTCATCGGATGATGTTATTAAGAAACTACGAACAATTAGTAAAGCAATAGCAGATAATAAGAAGTTAAAGTATACCTATACTTCACCTAAGACTGGCAACGAAGCAGAGAAAATTAAAGAAATTGAAGGTTTCTTTAATAAGGATGGCAATTGGTACATTCACACTTGGCAAGGTTATAACTATCGGATAGATAATATGAGAAACCTTGTAGTTACTGACCAAAAATATGATGTTGATGAAATTCAAAATTATATTAAAAAGTCAGCAGCTAAGAAGCAAGACAATAAAGTTATTTATACTGCGCTAGTTAATAATCCTAATTCAATTTTTAGGACTAAATACATTCAATTTGATAAAGAGAAGAAAGAAATAGCTAAAAATAAAGAGGTTAGTATTGTAGAATTTTCTGCTTCTTCTGAAAATTACGTAGTTGAATTAGTTTGTGGTGCTGGTGATAAAGTTGCAGTGCTAGAACCAGAAGGTATTGAAGAACAGGTTAAAGAACGAGCTGAAAAAGCAATAACTGATCATAGTTAGCTATTAGCCAAATTCTGCGATTACCCGTTATTATTGTGCCTAATTTGGTGTAGACTGATTGCAGAGCGGGTTTAGCTATAAGTTAAACTTCACTATTTTATGGGGGATTTTAATGAAAATTTCAATGACACATATATTAATTGTGATTGCGATTGCGCTAATTATTTTTGGTGCGCCTCGCCTTCCAGGCATCGCGCGCAGTATGGGACAATCTTTACGTGTGTTCAAGTCTGAAGTTCGTCAAATGAAAGATGAAGACAAGAAAGCTAAAGAAAAAACTGAAGCCGAGACTGAAGATGAAGAACCAGAAGCTATTGAAGCTACATTAGTAGAAGATGAAGAACCAGAAGTTGAAATCATCGGAGAGTCAACTGATAATACGGATAAAAATAAGGCTTAACTTTTATAGGTAATATGACTACGGCACAAACAGAAGCTCCAAAAAATATTTCTAAGAGCAGAAGGAAAAATCCTGAAGGGCGCATGCCACTTAAGGAGCATTTTCGTGAGCTTAAAAATAGATTACTAATCTGTGCTGTAGCTCTCATATTAGCTAGTGTTGCTGGCTGGTTTTTATATCCATACGCATTACAGGCTATTCAGCAACCACTAATTAATGCAGCGCATGATGCGCATCGTGAAGCTTCACTTAACTTTGCCGGCATTATCACGGCCTTTGATTTGCAGTTGCAAATGTCAATATTTATTGGCATTATAATTTCTTCACCAATTTGGATTTATGAAGGTTGGGCATTCTTAGCTCCTGGTTTCACCAAGAAAGAAAAATGGTATTCAGTAAGTTTCTTACTTACTTCATTGCCACTGTTTTTGCTTGGCGTATTTGTAGCCTGGTTAGTATTGCCACATATGGTAATGGTACTTACTAACTTTATCCCGATGGGTGGATCTAACTTAATCCCGGCACGAGATTATATTACTTTTGTAAGCCGCTTAATGTTGGTATTCGGTCTTTCGTTCTTAATGCCAGTATTAGTTGTAGGTCTTAATACGTTAGGTGTTCTACCATCACGGACTTTAATTAAATCTTGGCGAATAGTTTTCTTCCTAATCTGTCTGTTTGCAGCATTTGCTGCTCCAGGTAGTGATGCAATGAGTATGTTTTTCTTAGCTGCACCTTTAATATTATTATTTGCTGGTGCTATTGGAATCACTTATTTCTTAGATAAACGTCGAGAAAAGAAAAAAGTTAAGCAAGATATAGATATTGAAAAAGAGATTGCTGCCCCTACTCCTACAGAGGAGATAGGCCGTTAAATACATGGTATCCACTAAAACGGATAACTTAACTAGCTTCCAATTACTTAATGAATTTATCGGCACTCTAAAGTTCCCGTTAGATAACTTCCAGTTAGAAGCTTGTAAAGTAATTGAAAATGGTGCTGGGGTTTTAGTAGCTGCTCCGACTGGAGCTGGTAAGACAATCGTAGGCGAATTTGCAATGTTTGTGGCGTTAAAACATGGTAAAAAAGCTTTTTATACCGCACCTATTAAAGCCTTAAGTAATCAAAAATACCTTGAGTTAAGTAATAAATACGGTAAAAGTAATGTCGGGCTTCTTACAGGTGATACTAATATAAATTCGGAAGCTCCACTAGTTGTTATGACTACTGAAGTGCTGCGCAATATGATTTACACAGATTCCAGTACACTTGATGAACTTCAATTTGTAATTATGGATGAGGTACACTACCTAGCTGATCGTAATCGTGGAGCAGTCTGGGAAGAAGTCATCTTACACTTGCCCCAAGAAGTAAAGTTAGTATCCCTAAGTGCTACAGTTTCCAACGCAGAAGAATTTGGGCAATGGCTTGAATTAGTCCGAGGAGACACTAAGGTTATTGTTACAGAGCATCGCCCTGTTCCGTTATGGCAGCATGTTATGGTTGATGGAAAAATCTACGATTTATACCAAGATATTAGTTTTGATGTCTTAGCTGCCAAACAAAATAAAGAAAAATATCGGGTTAATCCAAAGTTACTCCAAATACGTAGAGAATTAATTGCTCGTTATCCAAAATCACGCAGAGCTCAAGGACGCAATCGTCGTAATTTTGGTCCAAAAACTTCGCGTTTTCAGGTTTTAGAGTCACTGGCATCCGAAAATTTATTACCAGCTATTTATTTTATTTTTTCTCGAAAAGGCTGTGATGCTGCTGTCGCACAGATTTTAGCTTCACCGTTAAAGTTCACCAATGAGCGTGAAGAAGAATTAATTGACAATGCAATATCAGCAGCTATTGTCGGTATTCCACAAACTGATCTAGATATGTTGGGTTTTCGACAGTTCCGACAAGGTTTGTTGCGTGGTGTGGCAGCCCACCACGCTGGAGTACTTCCAGTTTTTAAAGAATTGGTAGAAAAACTATTTTCGTTAGGATTAGTTAAAGCAGTATTTGCTACCGAAACTTTAGCATTAGGTGTAAATATGCCTGCTAAGACAGTAGTTTTGGAAAAACTAGATAAATATAACGGGACTACTCATGTAGATATTACTGCAGGGGAGTATACTCAGCTAACTGGTCGTGCTGGACGACGTAGTATCGATATTGAAGGTCATGCAGTAGTGCTTTGGCAAGCAGATACAGATCCTTATGCATTAGGCAGACTAGCTTCAAAGCGTAGTTATCCACTCAACTCTAGCTTTAAGCCAAGTTATAACATGGCAGTTAACTTAATTGAGGCTAAGGGTATTAAAGAAGCCAAGGAAGTTTTAGAGCTCTCTTTTGCTCAGTTCCAAGATGATAAGGCTGTAGTTGGAGTTGCTAAGAAAGTACACTCCTTGGAAGGTACGTTAGCTGCTTATCAGAAAAATCTAAGTTGTGAAAACGGTGATTTTGAACATTATTATGCTCTATATAACGAGTTACAAGCGCTCAAACGTAAAGTGCCAGCTTTGCGAAGATTACTAGTAGGAAAAGAAGCAGTTAATTTAGCTAGTTATAAGCCAGGCGATGTAGTAAAACTCGCTAATAAAGAGTATGGCTATAAAGCAACGATAATCAGAGTTTATAAGAATGACGCAACTGGCACTCGCTTACTGGTCCTGACTGAAAAAGGGAAAGTCGTTAAGCTGGCTAAAAGTACTGATATTGCTGAGATTGATACTTTAGGATATCTACAAATTCCGAAGAAATTTAATGTACGAATTCCTAAACATCAAAGCAAACTTTTAAGTGCATTACATAAAGTACAGCCTAAAAAGAAACGTAAAATTAATAGTAAAACTCAAACAGCTCAATTAAAACGTGCTGAAGATTTACAAGAGATGTTAGAAAACCATCCATGTAGAAAATGTCCTGAACTAAAGAAACATCTACGTTGGGCAAGACGTGCGCAAAGTGTAAATAAAGATTTATCAAGGTTAAAGCACCAAATTAAAGGACGAACCAACAATATTGCCAGTATCTTTGATAGAGTTTGTAAAGTTTTGCTTGAAACTGGCTATTTAAATAATGAAGATAGCTTAAAGCTAACTAGTAAAGGTAAAGACTTGCAAGTTATCTACGGTGAAAATGATTTATTACTCACTCAATCAATTCACAATGGAATTTTTGATGACTTAAATACGGCTGCATTAGCTGCATTGGTATCTTGTTGTATTTATGAGCCAAGGAAAAATGAAAATAATGAAAATATTTATTTTCCAAGTGAGAAACTCAGTAAAGCATACAATCAGTTAGTCAGTTACTGGTCTTTTATAGATGATTTGGAGCAGAGTAATCGAATCAAACAAACTAGAGAACCAGACCCAGGTTTTATGTGGCCTACGTACTTCTGGGCTAAAGGTGCACCTATGGAAGAGGCGTTGGAAAATACTGAATTAACTGGTGGAGACTTTGTCCGCAATATAAAACAGGTAATCGATGTTTTAGCTCAATTTGCAGGTTTACGAGATAGGTACCCATTCTTAGCTAATAAAGCAAGGAATGCTGTTTCCATGCTAAAACGTGGAGTAGTAGTGTATGAGCCAGAAGAGATTGCAGAATCTAATCCAAAAACTAGCTAAGAATCTTAAATTAGCTGTGACTAAAATCCTTAATTTTATGGAACAGTATTCAATAAGTTATTAGGGGAATATCAGAGAAACAGCTTTTAAATGCTATATGTTTAGTTGTTTTTTTTGGAATATTGGGTCTAGTATGTTTGCGACTTTTGTTATTTGGTCGTCTAAGTTTTCTTCAGATTTGTTTTCAAAGCCGTACTTTTTTCGCCAAGTTGCCCATTTGGGTTGTTGGATGTAGGGGTAGCCTTTCATGAGTGGTTTGATTTATTCTAGTTTTGTACTGTGCAGTTAGCTACTGCGCGAGATGATTCTAGTAGTAGTTTTTCATCTATTAGACACATTTGTATATAGCCCACAAAATTATTGGCGTGAATGTATAATTTACTTAAGGTGCTGGAAGTACTTTCAGTAATTTAAAAGTACGAAGGGGTATTGTAAGTGGCTAGTAGTTTGGGTAACGACTTTCTTTGGGGTGGTGCAGTAGCGGCACATCAACTTGAAGGTGGTTGGCAAGAAGGTGGAAAAGGCATTAGTGTTGCTGATGTAATGACTGCTGGAGCTAATGGTAAAGACCGAGAAATTACTGACGGTGTTATTGACGGTAAATACTATCCGAACCATGAAGCTATTGATTTTTATCATCATTACCCAGAAGATATTGAACTTTTCAAAGAAATGGGCTTTAAGTGTTTTAGAACTTCAATTGCCTGGACTCGCATCTTTCCTAATGGCGATGAAACTGAACCAAATGAAGCCGGTTTAAAATTTTATGATGATTTATTTGATGAGTTATTAGCAAATGATATCGAACCAATCGTTACACTTTCACATTTTGAAATGCCATATTATCTTGTCACAGAATATGGTGGCTGGCGTAACCGAAAACTAGTTAAGTTCTTTGACCGTTTTGCTGAAGCATGTTTTGAACGTTACAAAGACAAAGTTAAGTACTGGATGACTTTCAATGAAATTAACAACCAGTCTAGCTACAATATGGATTTTGCTACTTTCACGAATTCAGGCCTAGTGTTTAAAAAAGGCGATAATCGTGAAGCTATTATGTATCAGGCAGCACATTATGAGCTACTTGCTAGTGCAAAAGCGGTAGAAATTGGGCGCAAGATTAATCCAGAGTTTGAAATTGGTTGCATGATTGCTATGTGTCCTATTTACCCAAAAACTTGTAAACCAGCTGACATTCTAACTGCGCAAAAAGCTATGGAACGTCGGTATTTTTTTGCTGATGTCCATGTGCATGGTAAATATCCGAAGCATCTTGTTAATTTCTGGGAGCGCAAGGGCATTGACATTGATATCACTGATGAAGATAAAGAAATTTTGAAAAAAGGCACTGTAGACTACATTGGTTTTAGTTATTACATGTCATTCGTAATCGAAAGTCCAAAAGATAAAAACTATGATGAGATTGACCTAGATCATCTTGTTAAAAATGAATATATTGAAGCCTCAGATTGGGGTTGGGCGATTGACCCAGAAGGATTACGTTACGCAATGAACTGGTTTGAAGACATGTATGGCTTACCACTTTTCATCGTCGAAAATGGTTTTGGTGCCTATGACAAAGTAGAAAATGGGAAAGTCCACGACAATTATCGTGTGGACTACTTACGCTCACATATTGAGCAAATGAAGCTTGCAGTACACGAAGATGGCATAGATTTGATTGGCTACACTCCTTGGGGTTGTATTGATTTAGTCTCTGCCGGCACCGGTGAAATGGAAAAACGCTATGGATTTATCTATGTAGATAAAGACAATGCTGGTAAGGGTACGTTAGCAAGAAGTAAAAAGGATTCCTTCTATTGGTACAAAGAAGTAATCGCCAGCAATGGTGAAAATTTATAAAAAACAGGAGAGAAAAATGAAAAAGGCATTAATCATTTGTGCAGCAGGTATGTCATCATCAATGATGGCTAAGAAAGTAACTGAATATCTACAGGGTAAAGGTGAAGATATCGAACTAGACGCAGTTTCAGTTTCTGAAGGTGAAGAGAAAATGCGTAATAAAGAATTCGATCTATACCTAATTAGCCCACAAACTACTATGCACCTAGAGAAATTCCAGCAGATTGGTGAAGAAGTTGGAGTTCCAGTGGTAAGCATTCCATTCCCAGCTTATGTTCCAGTACCAACTGGTATTGAAAAGCTAGCTACTCTAGTTGAAGAAAATATCAACGGCTAAGGCTGGGATACTAATGACAGAAAATACTAATAGTAGTACTAGCGAAGAAATTCAGGTAGTTTCTTTCGATATCATTATCCATAGTGGTCAAGCTCGTACTCTTGTACACAAAGCATTGAAGTCAATGCGTGCAGGAGAGTTTGAAGATGCTCAGAAACATCTTGATGAAGCGGAAGCAGAACTTACTGACGCACATAAATCTCAAACTAAATTGCTTCAGGAATATGCTGGTGGTAAAAAAGTTGAGATGGAAATCATCTTGGTGCATGCACAAGATCATTTGATGACGACAATGACTCTTAAAGAAGTTGCTGCTGAAATGATGTTTATCTACCAAGAGCTAGCAAAGAAAAACTAGGACATTTGATGAAGGATACCGAGAAAAGAGCATTAGAAAAGAGCCAGAAAGAAGCTGGTTTAAAGAATATGTACTTTAATCGGTATCTTCTTGTCCGTTATGTAGTAGCGGCCCTATTCTTTGCCAATTTATATTGGATGTTGTTTGCGTCACTAGCAGGAACTACGTGGGCAATAATACCTTTTGCCTTGATTATTTTTACAGTTCTAGTCCTTGCTGAGCAAGTACGAATTTATAATAAACACACCAATATAGTTCCAAGATTAAAAGCATACTCATATATCCAGCTAGGTGTTAATATTTGTTTGTTGCCGACTGTCGCAACGTCAATGTTTACAAGCTTTTTTCCTTTTGCGGCTAACGATGCTACTGGAAAAAGGTTTATTCTAATACTTCTAATGCTAGGGATATTTTTGTGTGGGATTCTTGTTCGGAAGGTTTATCTAATCCAAACAAATCAAGATAAGCAATTTTTCCGCATTAAAGAATATAAAAAGGCTATTGGGTTTTAAAATTTTATAACATAATTTGAAAGGTTATTAATATGGAAAAGGTCTTTTCGATCTTAGAGAATTCTTTGATGAAGCCTATGGGCAAGATTTCTCAATTCAAAATTGTAAGGGCAGTGATGGCAGCCGGTATGGCCAGCATCCCTTTCACAATCGTAGGTTCCATGTTCTTGGTATTCAACATTTTACCGTTGACATTCCCAGGATTAGAAGGATTCTACAATAAAACATTTGCTAATTTTAGTGACCTATATATGGTCGCAAATTTTGCAACTGTTGGTATTTTAGCGATTTATTTCGGGTTAGTTATCGGTTATGAGCTAACTCGTATTGCTCAAGACGAAGAAAAACTGAATGTAAACCCATTAAATGGTGCGCTACTTTCACTATTCGCATTCTTCATGTGTTTACCACAGTTCACTAAAGGTGGCGGAAAGATCCAGCTATCAAATGATACAAAAGATCCAACAAATATGTTGGTTGAAGGTATTCAGTTTGCTGGTAATGGTATTCAACGTCTAGGTACTGCAGGTATCTTTACCGCTATCATTATGGCAATTGCGGCAACAAGCATATATACACTTTGTGTACGTCGTAACTGGGTAATTAAAATGCCTGATACAGTACCTCCTGGAGTAGCACGTTCATTTACTGCTTTGATTCCTGCATTCCTTATTGCGTTTGCAATCTTAATTCTTAATGGTATTTTGAACCTAATGGGTACTGATATTTACGAAATTATCTCTATCCCATTCGCATTCGTACAGTACATCACAAATAGCTGGTTGGGCATCATGGTTATCATGTTCTTGATTAGTGCTTTATGGATTGTAGGTATCCACGGTGCAAACATCATTAGCGCATTCATTACTCCGATTACTTTGACTAATATGCAGCTAAACCAACATGGTTCAAACATCCCATTCGCTGGTGAGTTCAATAACTCATTCGCAATTTTGGGTGGTTCTGGTGCGACTCTTGGTCTTACTATTTTCATCGCATTAATGGCTAAGTCTTCGCAGCTTAAAGTGTTGGGTAAGGCAGCTGTAGTTCCAAGCTTGTTTAATATTAATGAGCCAATTATCTTCGGTATGCCAATTGTGTATAACCCATACATGGCAATTCCATTCTTCTTAGCTCCGATGGCAACTGCTTCTTTGGCATACTGGTCAATTAAGTTGCATATCGTCAAGCCAATTATTGCGCAAGTACCTTGGCCTTCACCAGCTGGTATTGGTGCATTCATTGGTACCGCAGGTGACTGGAAAGCGTCTGTAGTTGCATTGCTTTGTGTAGTGTTAGCATTCGTTATTTACTTCCCATTCATCAAAGTATATGATGCAAAGCTTGTAGCTGAAGAAGAAGAACAAGCTGCTGCTCTAGCTGCTGAATCAAAAGGTAAAGAGAGCATTACAAAAACTGAAAGTAAAGTAGAAGCTAAAGTAGATAAAAAGAAAACTGCTGAAGCTAAGTAATTAATTTAACTTAATTACTTACTTATCAAAGGGGAGAGCAATTATTGCTTTCCCCTTTGCGCTACTCAATATTTAAAGAAAACAAGAGAACTTAAAAGTTATTTTTAATATTTGTTTTAAAAAGAGATTTTTTAATCTATAGTTAAGTATTGGATTAAAGTTGTCAAAGTTGAAATCCAAAATGGCATAATGATTTCATTATGAGATAATTTCATGCAGGGTGTATTTATTAGGAGTTACATAAAGCGTAATAGTAAGATTTTATGAGTTACTGCTAAAGGATTATTATTTAAGCTAAATAAAATCAAAGACAAAAAATAGGTTTATTACTTGTAGTGTATACTAAGTAAATATAGGTAACATTGCCAGTTAATATAAAGGGTTCCGGAGCCTTCTGGTTCCGGCCAACACAACAACTAACACCGAAGATGAGGAAGACAGAAATGCCTTCCTCATCTTTTCCTTTTAAATTGGTGATCTAAGTTATTTCCCATTGTTTTTCTTATTTCCAGACAAAATTTCTGCAGGAAAAGGGAAAATTTATAGAAATAGAATGGTTGCAACCGCATTTGCGTTATCTGAGTTGTTATTGTGCAACTCTACTTTAAAATATAGACTAAGCTTTTTAGGTCTCCTTAAGTAAATTTATCTAATTTCATTAGTGTGAACATCGTAATAGTTACCACCGCCAAAATAGAGTTAGTTGGTATCATTGAGCTATACAGTATCTATCTCTCAAGGCTAAGGAAACGATGAAAAAGTTATATCTTAATGCAGTAATTCACTCTATAGAGATGCCTGATGCTACTGCGATGTTAGTCGAAGATGACAAGATTGCTTGGCTAGGTAATTCAGAGATTGCAAAAACTTTCATTGATGATCAACTTGAAGTTTTTGATTGTGAAGATAAGTACATTATTACTCCTGGCTTTGTAGATTCACATGCACATATTACTGAAGCTGGGGTAGTAATTGATTCGATTGATTTAAGCAATTGTAAGAATGCTAGGGAAGTGTTAGATAAGGTTGCGACTGTCAAAGGTAAAAAGAAAATTATCGGGCATAGTTGGGATGAAGAGCAATGGGAAGATTCGAGATTTCCTTCTTTAGGGGAACTAGAAAATGCTGGCAATGGTGCTGATGTATATTTAGCCCGAGTTGATTTACATTCCGCGTTAATTAGTTCTGGGTTAGCTGCTAAAATTAGTGCTGCTAAATATCCTGGTTGGGATAACACTTCCCATGTCACTAACCAAGCTAATGAAAAAGTGCGTGACTATATTCGTTCCTACACACCAGCTGAACGTAAAAATTATCAAAAGCATTCTTTTAAAGCAGCTGCGAGCAATGGAATTGTAGCAATTGGTGAAATGAATGGTTTACATGAAGGTACTGTAGCAGATTTAGATATTTTATTTTCACATGAGAATTCTCCAGAGATATTGTTATATTGGGCACAGTTAATGGAGAGCCCTGAACAAGTTAAAGAATTTTTAACAGAGCATAATAAATATAATATTCGAGGTCTTGCTGGAGACTTAAATATTGATGGTTCAGTGGGATCTCGTACTGCATTTTTACAAGAAGACTATACTGATGCCAAAACAAAAGGTAGTAAATACTTAGACCGAGATCAAGTAGCTAAACATCTAATAGCGACAACGTTAGCAGGAGTTCAAGGTGGTTTTCACATTATTGGAGATGCCGCTATGCTAGAAGCCATAGAAGGAGCTAAGCTAGCTGCTAAAGAGGTCGGGAAAGATAGGTTTATCGCAGCAATGCACCGTTTTGAACATGCTGAAATGGTAGCTTCAGAACATTTTAAAGTGTTTAAAGACCTTAATATTACTGCAAGTATGCAACCAACATTTGATGCATGGTGGGGTAGTGAAGGTGGTTTATACGAGACTAGACTAGGAGAGCGTAGTGCTCAGATGAATCAACTAGCTACCTTTATGGATAATGGAGTGTTACTAGCATTTGGTTCTGATACGCCAGTTACTCCATATAATCCATGGCGGACAGTTGCTGCAGCATTATTCCATCACAATGTAGCTGAACGCATCTCCGCAAGGGCAGCCTTCAATGCTCATACAAAGAGTGGTTGGCGAGCAGCAAAAGAACCTAACCCAATGCGTGGTGTTATTGCAGTAGGAGCTCCAGCAGACTTTGCTGTTTGGGAATGTGATGAATTAGCTATACAAACTGTAGATGAGACTACGGGAGCTAAAGAATTTGGCTCATGGAGTGCCGATGAGCAAGCACGGACACCAATTCTTCCGATGGTAACTGATTCAGAAGTTCAAGATATTCAGTGTGTTGAGACAGTTTTAGCGGGGAATCTACTGCATAGTCGGTCTTAAATGCAGTACGGCTATACAAACACAAGGTATCCTTAGTTTATGACAATACTAGTAATTATGCCGACTTTTAATGAACGTGAAAACCTGCCAATAATCACTAAACGTATTCGTGATTCAGTTGCAGAGGCTCATATTTTGGTTGTTGACGATAACAGTCCTGATGGCACAGGCGATGTTGCTGATACCTTAGCTAAAGCTGATTCACACATTCATGTAATGCATCGTGAAAAGAAGAATGGGCTTGGTGGAGCGTATGTTGAAGGTTTTACTTGGGGTATTAAGAACGGCTATGAATTACTAGTTGAAATGGACGCAGATGGGTCACATCAGCCAGAACAGCTGCCACTGTTATTAGCTAAAAGTAAAAAAGGTGCTGATTTAGTAATTGGTTCGCGTTATGTAAAGGGCGGAAAAGTTATAAACTGGCCACTATTTAGATTAGCTTTATCATTCGGTGGTAATTTATACACTAGGATTTTAATGGGTACAGGCATTCGTGATATTACTGCTGGGTATCGCGTTTATACTAAAGAGTGCTTAGAAAAAATCGAGTATGAGACAGTAGAGTCTTCTGGTTATAGTTTCCAAACTGAGTTAGCTCGCAGAGCTTATAAATCAGGGTGCAAGATTGTAGAAGTGCCGATTACTTTCATTGAGCGTGAAATTGGTGAGTCTAAAATGGATAGCACAATTGCCAAAGAATCTTTGATTCGTATCACACGCTGGGCTATTAAAGACCGGAAAGAGCAGCTAAAGAGTTTGTTTGCAAAAAACTAAACGCTGAAGCTTAGTTAGCTTCAGCGTTCATCTTTGCAGTTTTTCTGCGATTTCGAAGAATTTCTAAACGATCTTCGAGAATCTTTTCTAACTCTTCTGGAGTTCGACGTTCCAAAAGCATGTCCCAGTGAGTACGGACTGTTTTTTCATTAATATTTTCAGGAGTAGTGTCCTGTCCGCTAGTGATTGTAGCTTGCTGGCCACATTTACAGTTCCATTTTTCTGGGATATCAGCATCTACAGAAAATGTAATTTTAGTTTCATGTCCGTTAGGACACGTGTAGTCAACTACTTGGCGTGGTGCTGGTTCAACGCCTTCTTCAGTTTCTTTACTTTGAGAGCCTAACCTCATACCACGAAGACTGCGATCGCTCATTTATCCTCTTTCGTTAGATAGTTCCAATCTATTCTACAGTATTTAACGCTGGAATGAGGTAAAATTATTCTAATGGTGAATGAGAAATTAAATGCTAAAAAAGAGCAATTTGAAAAGACTTGGTTAAATACAGCTATTTTCTGGGGACAACGTGCTTTATTCCTAGTAATTTTCTTAGCTGCAGGGTGGGTTGTTTATTATTTCCTATTTCCTAAAGCATTCACAAAAAGCTTTTTCTGGGTATTTATCGTAATGTGGTTACTCTTGGCATATATTATATTGCCAAGAATCCATAAAATGCTATCTGCAATTTACTTACCTTCGTACTTTATTGGTAGAGTGCGTACGCCAGATGGTTTACTAGGAGATCCAGTTAATATTGCAGCTACTGGGACCGAAGACGATTTACGTAAAGCAATGGTGCAAGCTGGTTGGGTAGAGGCTGACCCATTGAATTGGAAATCTACTCTTAAAATTATTAAATGTACGGTCATGAGACAGCCTTATCCAGATGCACCAGTAAGTACGCTGATGCTTTTTGGAAACAAACAAGATTTGGCTTTTCAGCAAGAAGTATCAGGCAGCACCTCACAACGTCATCATGTGCGTTTTTGGAAAACCCCTAAAGGCTGGTTATTGCCAGGTGGTTTCGAAGTTGAATGGCTTGCTGCCGGTACTTTTGACCGTAGAATTGGGTTCTCAGTATACACACTACAGGTTACTCATAAAATTGCGGAACGTACTGATGAAGAACGTGACTATATTGTGCAAAGTGTTTCAGAGACTGGCTTGGTCCATGATGTTGAAATTATTAAAAACTATTCGACTGGTTATCACGATCGTAACGGTGGCGGTGACACAATTGAAACTGATGGTGATTTGCCGGTAATTCATTTTACTGCCAATAAAGATATGAGTGTTGAAGGTGAGCCAGAAGTTATTACTGGACAGGATGCTTTGGCAGAATTAGATCAGCATGAAGGTGAAGATGCTTTTGAAGAGATTGATGATGAGGAAGCTAAACCTGAAAATGAGCTAGAAGGTGAAGCTCTCCTAGGTAAAGACCAAGACTAGTAAATAGCCGATAATGTATATTATGTTAAGTAGTATTTAACTTAGGCCACTTTTTCTTTACTTCAAATTACTGGCATGCTCTTCAAATGAAATACTTACTTGGGTGGTCGCTTAGACTTAGGTAATATAACTGACACTAGTTACTATCAATGAAAGCTGTAGCAAGACTATGGCCTGAAGTGTATGTGAATGCAGTAGGCTCTAATTGGTTTCCTACCAAAATGGGCGGTCACGGCGCTTCAGACGGTTTACAAAAAGGCTATGAGACAAAAGTATGGTTAGCTGTAAGTGTGGTGTTAAACTTTATGGTTTTACTTTCGATTCTTAAGCTGTCCGATACCTTTTTGAATATTTTTAAATAATTTGGAGCTAGTATTCTTTGCTTTTTCTAGCGTTTCTTCCCTATCAAAGTTATTAATGGTTTGTTTACCACTTTCGATAAGGTGTTTTACTCTCCACTTTGCTTTAGAGCCATTCTCTTCAAGGCCTTCAGTTTTAGGAAAATTAAACTTCTTTGGTTGTTTTGGCGAATCTTCCACAGCACTACTCTGTTTTTCGGTTTCTACTACAGGAAGTTCGTTTGTGCTAGTTTCTTCGCGTTGGATAAATTCTTCAGGAGTTAGCTCAATGACTTTACCTTGATCAGTTATTTCTTTGTGTTTTATAGCTTCCGTTGTTTCATTAGCTACGCTAGTTTGATCTTCTACAGTGTGACGTTTAGTGGCTTTATTTGATTCCATCGCACTTCCCTATTTATCCTCTTAATGAACACTAAATATTAAGAATACATTAATTATCAATGCCCTTTAAGTACCTAATGCAGATTGTATGAGCATAATTTAAGTGTTTTTTAAATGATGCCGTGTCTATAATTTCTTAATTAGGATTATTGACCAATTACAATTAAATTAAACTAACAATTTTATTTGTTGGCATTAAATGAATTACGACGAAAGAGTTGATATGAAAATTGAAATTGCAGTCCAAGATTATGCTGGAGCTAAAGTAGCTAAAGATGAGAAAGCTGATCGTATTGAGCTTTGTGTAGGTTTGCCATTAGGTGGTTTAACCCCTACTACTGGCTTAGCTCAACGAGTAACTGATATTGGTATCGAAACTCATGCCTTAATTCGTCCACGTCCAGGTGACTTTATTTACAGTGATGATGAAGTGCAGACAATGGCAGCAGATATTAAAGAACTTTCAGCACATTGTGAAGGGTTTGTTATTGGTGCGTTAAATCCTGATAGTACAGTAGATGCCGATGCAATTAAGGTATTGAAAGAAGCTGCTGGCGATAAAGAGCTTACTTTTCATCGAGCTTTTGATCAAGTTAAAGACCCTGAAGCTGCAGCAACTGAGCTGAAAGAGCTGGGATTTACACGCATTCTTACTTCTGGTGGACATAATAGTGCCATTGAGGGTAAAGATAACTTAGTTAAGTTAAAGAAAGAAGTCAGTGGTATCCAAGTAATGGCTGGTGGCGGCATTAAGATTGATGATATTAAGCCACTGATGGATGCTGGTGTAGATACTATCCATTTATCTGCTAAGACTACTAAGCAAAGTGCAGCAGTTAGCGATAATGTTACTTTAGGCTCTGCTGATGCTGGTGATACTAGCTACGATGTAACTGATCCAAAAGCCGTAGCTGAAGCAGTGGCTAAAGTACATGGCAGTTAATTATTAGTGAAAATTAATAAAATTAGGTAAAAATAGTGGGCTATCAACTGATAGCCCACTATTTTTAAGGTAGAAGATTATTTCTTATCTTCATGCTTTTTATCTGTTAAATGATGTAGACGCCCTTTTAGCGATTCACCATGATGTTCAGATTTTTCAGCCAATTTACCCTCCGCTTTAGCATCAGCTGCTTTAGATTCAACTTTTTCTTTAGCTTGTGATTCATCAGCATCTAAGGTTTTAACGTTACTTTCACCTTTGTTTTCAGTAACCTCTTTTTCGTTAGCAGCTTTTTTGCTGTTAACTTTCTTCATATCATTAGCAATTGGTTGCTTCTCGATAGTTTCTTTAGAATCCCGCAAGTCTTTCTTAGTACGACCTGGTGTTGCAAAGTCAAACTTAGCAATTGCCCAACGGAATACGAAGTAGTAAATAGCTCCGTATACTAGGCCAATTGGAATCAGCAACAATGGTTTAGTAGCGATACCTAAGTTCAATGTGTAGTCAATTGCACCTGCTGAGAAACCGAAACCATCATGGATACCAAGTGCGTTAACTAACGCAAGTGAAGTACCTGTCATGAATGCGTGGAATAGGTATAGCGGGTATGCAACGAACATGAAAGAGAACTCTAGTGGCTCTGTCACACCGGTGATGAATGCTGTCAAAGCTACAGATGTCATCAAACCACCAATTGCAGCACGGTTTTCTTTGTCAGCTGAGTGCCAGATAGCAAGTGCAGCACCTGGAAGTGCAAACATCATGATTGGGAAGAAACCAGTCATGAAAGTACCTGCTGTTGGGTCATGGTGCAAGAAACGTGCGATATCACCGTGGTATACCTGGCCTTGGTAAGTGTAAGAACCAAGCTGGAACCATGGGATATTGTTCAATAAGTGGTGTAGACCGAATGTCAATAATAGACGGTTAGCCATACCGAATACGAAACCACCAATTACTACGTGGTGAGATACCCAAGTACTTACTGAATTCAAACCTGATTCGAATGCAGGATATGGGTATGCCATAATTACACCGGCAATCATACAACTGATTGCTGTAACCATTGGCACGAAACGACGTCCACCGAAGAACGCTAAGTATGGTGGAAGTTTTATTCGATAGAACCGTTCATATAACAATGCGGTAATTAAACCGACTACGATACCGCCAAGTACCTGATAATCGATTGGGTGTGGAGTGTCCATACTTGGACTCTCATGCATTACGTGTGGTGACATAACGTCTAAGACGTTCATAAACACCAGATAACCAACAACTGCAGCAAGTCCTGTTGATCCGTCCGCTTTCTTAGCGTAACCAACAGCGACACCTACAGCGAATAGGAATCCTAAGTTGTTAAATAGTGCTCCACCGGCAGCTCCAATGATGTCGGCGAACATGCCCAGATTAAGGCCGTCCTTACCCAGCATGTCATCTTGACCCAAACGGAGCAAGAGAGCTGCTGCAGGAAGTACGGAAATCGGTAGCATGAAGCTTCTACCAAGGCGCTGCATGATTTGGAAGGCTTTACCTTCCGTGAATTTATTTTGTGAAATAGATGCTTCGCTCATCATCCAGCCTTTCTTAATAGACAAGCCTTATTATATAGGTTATTTGCCTAAAACCCCCGTATTTAACCAGTGAATAAGGGGGCAAGCTTATTTCATTTTTACAGGATTTATTCACTGTTTTTTCCTTTCATCTTAAAGGGATTTAAGTTATTAATTTCATTCAAAAAGTGCTCTTTTTAACCACTAATAAAGGACTTAAGACAGTTTCAATGATTTTTGCGCTATTATGAAACAGTAGAAACTTTCTATAACTAAGGAGATAATGATGTCGGATAAGGCAGAAGCAATTGTAGAAGGGCTCGGCGGAGCAGATAATATTATCGAAGTCGAAGCTTGTATTACGCGTCTTCGTACGGAAGTTGAAGATCCATCATTAGTTGATGAAACAGCTCTTAGCGCAGCTGGAGCTTTTGGCGTAATGAAGGCAGGTTCTGCAGTGCAAGTTGTAGTAGGTGCAGACGCAGATTCAATAGCAGAGGATGTACAGGACTTAATCTAATGAGTATTAAAGTATATAGCCCAACTGAAGGTAAAGTAATTCCACTATCAGAAGTACCAGATCCAGTATTCGCACAAGAAATGGTTGGTCCAGGTATTGCAATCGATCCAACTCGTGAAGAGCAAACAGTGGTTTCTCCAATCGATGGCACAATTAGTACTCTTAAACCACATGCAATGGTTATCGAAGACGAAAACAAAAAGGCAGTTCTTATCCACTTGGGTATTGATACTGTAAACCTTAATGGTGAGAGTTTTGAATTGCATGCAGAGGCTGGAGATAAAGTTTCTAAAGGCGACAAGCTAGTTACTTGGAATCCAAAAGAAATTGATGGAAAAGGTCTTTCCCCTGTTATTCCGATTATCGCACTAGATACTCAAAAGGACGTTATTGAAGTTACTGATGAGGAAACAGTCGAAGCCGGAGACCCACTACTTACTATTAATTAATAAAACTTAAGGAGCTAAATTTAATATGGCAACTAAAACAGCAACAATCGGATCAAAAGTTGGTCTACACGCACGTCCAGCAGCTATGTTCGTACAGGCAGTAACTGCTACTGGTCTTCCAGTGACAATTGCAAAAGAAGGCGGAGATCCAGTTGATGCTCGTAGCCTACTTGCTGTAATGGCACAGAGTTTCTCATACGGTACAAAGGTAACTTTGAGTGCTGAAGGCGACGGAGCAGAAGAAAAACTTGAAGAACTAGCTAATATGCTAGATAGTGATCTAGACGAAGCATAGTCGATTAAAGGTTGTTTGCACCATGAGTGCAAACAACCTTTTTTATTTTCATAGTTAAGGAAAGTTATATAATGACTGAGTCAAAAACATTAACAGGCATAGGCGTTGGTAGCGGCGTTGCTATCTCAAAAGTTTTGAAAATGGGAGAAGCTCTGCCAGAGCCTGAAGATGTAACAAGTGATAAACCAGTGGCAAAAGAAAAAGAAATCGCACGTGATGCTTTGGCAACTGTAGCGAAAGACTTACGTGAACGTGGTGAAAAAGCTGGCGATGAAGCTAAGCAGGTTTTGGATGCGCAAGCTTTGATGGCGGAAGATCCAGGTTTGATACCAGCAATTGATTCTGCAATCGGTGATGGTAAAACTGCACAGCGTGCAATTTATGAATCTTTCATGCAGTACCGTGAAATGTTAAAAATGGCTGGCGGTTACATGGCTGAACGTGTAGCTGACCTTGATGATGTACGCCAGCGTGCAGTTGCTGCAGCTGTTGGTGTGCAGGCGCCAGGTGTTCCAGAGTCTGACTCAGAATTTATTTTAATTGCTAGTGATCTAGCTCCAGCTGACACTGCTCTTCTTGATCTAAACAAAGTTAAAGCTTTGGTAACTCAAGAAGGTGGACCTACAAGCCATACTGCTATTTTGGCTCGTGCAAAAGGTATCCCTGCAGTTGTTGGTGTAGAGACACTTCTTGATTTAGAAGAAGAAACTGAAGTTATCGTTGATGCTGGTCTAGGTAAAGTGCTAGTTCATCCAGATGAATATGCAATTACTAAAGCTAAGAAGAAGCAAGAGACTCTTTCTAGCATGAAGATCATCGAAAAAGGTGAAGGTAAAACTAAAGACGGCCAGCATATTGCTTTGATGGCTAATGTTGGCTCAGCAAAGGACGCCCCAGAAGCAATTGAAGCTGATGTTGAAGGTGTTGGTCTTTTCCGTACTGAGTTCTTATTCCTAGATTCCGACACTCCTCCATCTTACGACAAGCAGTATGAAGCATATAAAGAACTATTCGATGCTTTCCCTGGTAAGAAGGTAGTTGCTCGTACTCTTGATGCTGGTGCTGATAAGCCACTTAGTTTCTTGAACTTCAATGAAGAGCCAAACCCAGCTTTGGGTGAACGTGGTATTCGTGTTTGTCGTAATACTCCTGACATCTTCGAAACTCAGATTAAAGCTCTTGCTGATGCAGCTAAAGATTCTGAAGCTGATGTATGGGTAATGGCACCAATGATTGTTGATGCTGAAGAAACAAAGTACTTCGTAGATCTTTGTAATAAATTTGGTATAAAGCATGCTGGCTGTATGGTGGAAACACCTTCTTCTGCCCTACTTGCAGATCAGATTCTTGAAATTGGTGACTTTGCAAGTATTGGTACTAACGACTTGACTCAGTACACTCTTGCTGCTGACCGTATGCTTGCTGCAACTGCCGGTTTCCAAGATCCTTGGCATCCAGCAGTACTCCGTGCAATCGGAATGACTGCTAAAGCTGGTAAGAATAATAACAAGACTGTAGGTGTTTGTGGTGAGGCTGCTGCTGATGAAATTTTGGCACTAGTACTTGCTGGTCTAGGTGTAAGTTACTTGTCAATGTCAGCTCCTGCTGTTGCACAAGTTCGTACTCACCTTGCAGAATACACAATGGAAGAAATGGAAGAAATGGCAAATGCTGCTGTTAACGCTATTGATACCAAGACTGCAAAAGATGCAGTTAACAAACTGCTACATTCAAATCTATAAAATTATTTAATTAAAAATAGTGGGAAGCTTAAAAGCTTCCCACTATTTTTATGCCCAAAATTTTAAATTGGAGTGGTTGTCGTGCGTTTCAGCAGAAAACGTGTGTTTAAACATATGAAATGTGCTCAAACGCACGACACTAACTAATTCGGTTCACAAACAAACTTATTGATCTTATTAACTAGGCACACGTTTTGTCCTGCAAGCTTTAAATTACATAAATTCTAAAAAATTGTAATTACACGCGGAAAATTACAAAAGTATAATTTAATTTTCCAATTTCTTTGAATTCAAAATACTATTTAACTTGATTATCTAATAACTTTATTATCAAGTAATATATTTCAAATAAGTCGGTATCTACATTTAATTAAGTAGCTAATCTGCTGGAATAACAGGCAATATCAATAAATAGTGATATTATTTAAGTATCTTGATTATAAAGTTAGTTTAGGTTGATAATGAGTATTGAGCGCGAAAAAAATGAAGAGAAAATTAATGAACTTTTAGATGAATATCTAAATGCAATTGCTAGTTTTAATCAGCAATTTGCTCGAATATTAGATGTGAATATTACTGATTTGCACTGTCTTGAAATATTGCTCAATAAAGATACGGGTGTTGCACCTAGTTACCTTGCCAAAAGGCTTAATTTAACTACTGGAAGTGTGACTGCCATGTTAGATCGTCTAGAAAAGATAGAATATGTAGAACGGAGCCCACATCCTAGTGATCGCCGTAAAACTGTAGTACAAGCTACTCTAAAAGTAGCTAAATTAGCATTTAAAGTTACTACACCTACTGCATTAGTAGGAAAAATGGAATTCTTAGACGGTTATAGCGATGATGAATTAAATACTATAGTAAACTTTTTAAAACGCGCCAGTATGGCTACTGAGCGTCAAACTGCTAGACTTTCAAAACCTTTATAATCAGTAACCACTGAAATAATCAGTTTTAATCTTTTTAACTTTCCGGTTAAGCTGGCTCTTGGTATCAGTAACCATAGCTGGTGGGCCTGAAATATATGCAATACGTTCTTTGGCATCAGGGACATACTTTTGGATTATATTTGCACTTAATCGCCCGTTTTCAACTCCCGACACTTTTTCACCTCTAGTGGTGAAGTAAGCTACTTTTATTCCACTTATATCTAGAAAATCCTTATAAGCAATCTCATCAGCACTAGGTACGAAATAAAGTAAAGTAATATCTCTATCAGGGTGGGCCTTAATGTGGGAAATAAACGGAGTAATACCAATTCCACCAGCGATAAACAGTAATTTTTCGTTACTGTCTTTTGGTAGTGTGAAATCGCCTGCTACACCAGTAGTTTGAATGATAGCTTCCGTAGGTAGTTTGGCTAGGTTATTTTTAAAGGTGCTACCGGGGTTGTTAAACTTAACTCCGAGACGTAATTCATTCTCTTTTGGAGCATTTGTAATACTAAATGATCTGCGTAAGCCGCGCATATCAGGTTTACGATGGGGCAAAGTCAACTCAATATACTGACCAGGTATGAAAGTAAGCGGTTTTGAAGTAGCAAACACGAGCTCTTCAGTGGTAGGAGTTAATTTGGTGCGTGTCTTGAGTTGTAACTTAATTTCCTTGCGTTGCTTAAATGCTAATGCAAAAGCAACTAGATTACCGACTACTAAAGCAAACTCTGGTGAAGAGTAAAACCAGCCAATATGAAACGGTAAACTGACAATAATTGCCAGAATAGCTGCAATACCAAGTTGTTGATTTTTGCGTGGAGGTAGAGTTGTAGGCTCATCAAGCATAAAACCAGATAAGAATAATAATGGCCATGAAGAGATAGCAGTCCATACATTAACTCCAGTTATAGCCAGTACTGAGATACTGAGGGCAATAAATATAGAACCAAGTAGTAGATTTCTAGTCTTATACAATATTAAGAATGCGGTGAGTATTACCGGGATTAATAATATTGGAGTTGCTATCCACCACGAAGCAAATTGTAGTTGTAATAAGCCACCTAACAGGGCACCAAAAGCTGCTGGGTTAAAGATATGTCTGCCTTTGAAAGCAATAATGAATTTAGACGCTTGGGCAATTAAGGCAATTAAGCCGTAATTTAATAAGGTAGCTATATCAGTGCTTGGAGTAAATAATAGCGTTAGAATCAATCCAGTAATCATCGCTGATTGTAAATGTGATGAAATTCCGTAAAGTTTAGCGAAACCATAGCTAGCTGCTATACTTACCCCAATAAAAACTATATTGGTGACAATTAACGCTATTGCTGAAAAAGGTAACACTCCAAATAACGATAACAACATAGCTAAGATAACCAAGATTCCTAGTGCACTATTTACTAGTAAATACATTGGCACTTGTGTTAGGTATTTTTCAAGGTATTTTATGAGAATAACTCTCCTAACGATAGATTAATATTATGGTACACTTTCCCATCTTTATGCATAACTACAAAATTAAAATCCCCAAAAACCTTTTGCACTTCGCTAGGACTTCTATAGAATAAAGCAGTGCTTAGGGCATCAGCCTGTATAGTAGTATCCGTAATTGCCCAAGTTGCAACTACGTCACTGTTAATAGGTTTACCAGTTTTTGCATCGATAATATGGTGTAGACCATTGCCCCAACTACGCCTATTGATAGCTGAAGCGCATAGGCTACCAGATGTAATTTTGATTAATCCAATAACTAAATTAGGATCAGCTGGGTGTTCAAGACCAATTACTTCTGGTGTTTTAGAATTAACAGCAATATCCCCACTGCCATCAATTACATAGTATTCGTGATTTTCTGAGATAACTTCAGCGATAATATCAACTAATTTACCTTTTCCAATTGCTCCAATATCTAGTAATGCTGGTTCATTAAATTCCAATATATTTTCATGCAATGTAACTGTTTGGCTAAAAATTGGTGCTGGAGTCGGTATTTTGGAAACTAAGGAATATTCAGTGTCGTATCCTAGTTGTTCTAAACTACCTCCTACTAGTGGGTTAATCTGCCCATTAGTTAAAAGGCTTAATTTCTGGTATATCCCAAAAATCGGTTGTATCTTATCAGGAAATTGGAAACTTCCCGGGGCATTCTTATATGCTCTCCATACGAATGAATCTTTCCGGAATCGTGAGAAAGCAATATCAAACTCCTCAATTACCTTTTCAATCTTAGCCTTTTCTGCATCAGTAAGTGGTTCAGGTGTCTCTATAGACCACTGAGTACCAATTGCTTGAAATTTATGACTTAGCATCGACCTTAATCTTATCAATAGCAGCATTGAAACCATTGGAAGTTAATGAAGATCCAGCTGTTCTAGTAATAGTTATCGAGGAACCAGCTACTCTAGTAAGATGAATGTCATTAACTGGTTTTCCTACTACTTCAGTTTTATAGGCACTTAAGAATTTTTCTTGATATTCAGCAGAGCTTCCACTAGTAGCACTACCTGTAGTTTCTACTGCAGCTACTTTATCGCCTTTAATGGTTAAATTAACAGTCACACTTTCAGTGCCACCTGGAGTCGTGTAGTCGCCAGTTGCCCTATAAGTACCATCTTTAAAAGTTGTTGCAGGTGTTGCTGAAGCACTACTTGTTGCTGGAGCACTACTTGCAGTAGTTCTAGTTGGTGTAGTTGTTTCTGTTGCTTCAGAATTAGTAGTATTAGCGACATCTTTATCTTTATTTCGTGTAGTTGCATATACTATTGCGCCAATGACAGTAACTATTACTAAGGCTATAAGACTAATTAAAGCTGGTTTAAGTTTACGTGGTTTGTCGTCTTTATTAAATTGATTTGCTTGCATGAAGTTTCTCCCCTAAGAGCTTTGTTTCTCAATATTACCTTTATCAGACTTGAATTTTGAAGAAGTTTCCTGAAAATTCGATTTAGTGTTGCTTAACTTTAAAGGATTATTCTTTAGTGGAATGAATCGCCACAAGCACAAGAACCAGTAGCACTTGGGTTATCAATGGTGAAGCCTTGTTTTTCGATAGTGTCTTCGAAATCAATTGAGGCGCCAGTTAGATATGGCAAGCTCATTTTATCTACGACTACTTCTACTCCATCAAAGTCACGAATTGCATCGCCATCAAGAATGCGCTCATCAAAGTAAAGCTGATAGATTAAACCAGAACAACCGCCAGGCTGCACTGCAATTCGTAGTCGTAAATCTTCACGACCTTCCTGCTCTAACAGAGTCTTAACTTTATTTTGGGCATCTTCACTCAAGTCAATTTCATGAGTTGGGATTTCTGCATCAAGTTGAGTATCTACTGACATCTATTCCTTTCATAAAAACTTTTACTACATAACTACTATAACCTTTAGTAAACACAATAGTTTTATTTTTAAACTAATTGGTATTTAATAACTAATGTCCGTCCCCTCAAAGTATGTGTTCTTTCGAGATAGTATATATGCCTAAAGTTTCGGTAGCTATAGAATCTCAATTTTCTTTCAATTTTATACAAAATTAGGGAATTATATACTTGCTGGATATAATGCCTTAGAACTCTTGTGAATACTGTGATGTAGTTTTTTGTCAGTGGTAGCGTTTACCTTGATTGGTATGAAACAGATGAGTTTAGACGAGTTCTGCCAAGAGTTTCCTGCTGTTAGTAAGGTTCTTAGGTATTTTGAGGTGGTGCGTTTTGGTGGTAGACCTACGGACTGTCTTAAATGTGGTGCTGTTAATCGTGTTTCTGTTAAAACTGCTGGTTTTTATCGTTGTTTAGAGTGCAAAGGTACATTTTCTATCCGTACAGGCACTATGTTAGAGAGTTTTCATATTCCACTTAATAAGTGGCTGTTAGCTATGTATCTTTTTACTACAAGTCGTAAAGGTATATCAAGTATCCAGCTAGGCAAGGTGCTTGGTATTACACAAAAGAGTTCATGGTTTTTATTGCAACGTTTACCTGAACTCTATGAATTTACTGGTCTTACTCATGCTATGTATCAGGCTGTGCAGTTTCAAGCTATGGAAACATACAAGTCTTTTACAGCTTTGCTGATTAAGGCGGTGCGTAAAGAGATTTGGAAACTACAGTACGTCCTAACTGAAACTGGGCGTAAAACGCTGTTTCAGGCTAATCTACGCAATGAATGGTTTACTAACTCCACGCTTAAAAGTATTGTGTTTCAGCTAGTTAAGACTGGTAAAATCTCATTCCCACGCTTAAAGAACACTAACACAATCAAGCTCACGGAAAACGTCTGCCAAGTAAACAAAACAAAGACTGCCACTGGCTTTGAGTATTTTGTTCACATCTCATTGTCAGATGATATTAAGAAACAAGCTGGTATTACACGTTGTCTAATCATGCCATTAAATGATAGTAGTCATTTTTTAGCTAAGTCCAAGCACGCTGATAAGGTGCTGGATAGTGTTCAGTTGAATATGGCTAATATGACGGTTACTCTAACCACTAAGGCTAAGAGCGTGGAAAAGCGTGAAACTGGTGCTGATATTGGCTTAGTAAACGCCTTAACTAGCAGTGATGGCTCACGTTACGGGCAAGGCTTCCAGCAACGATTACTAAAAGCTTGATGAGATACTAACCGAATGTGCTAAAGGCTTACAAAGGTGAGGACACCGTTTAAGCACATCAAAACGCTACCATTCATTAACTAAACATATACGTGGATACATTAAAACAGAAGTAAACCGTGTTCTTAATCGTATAGCAGACACTGATATTCGCAGTTTAACTGTTGAGAAACTAGACTTCCGTAGTAGTAAGCTCTCTAAACGATTGAACCGTATCATCTCCAAGTGTGGTAGAGCTGTACTTAACCAAAAACTCAAAAACCTACAGGAAACGCAAGGCATAGAAGTAACGGAAGTAAAAGCCTGAGTACACTAGCCAAGAATGTAACCGTTGCGGATACATTGACAAGAAAAATAGACCAACACAAGCCAAGTTTAAGTGCTTGCATTGTGGATATAGACTTAACGCTGATACTAACGCTAGTAGAGTAATACTGGGTAGACGTTCTACCCCCGAACTACAAGCTAGTTCAAGCTCTAATAGTAGGTATCAGCGTAAGAAAACTCTTGATTACTTGGATAACCAATTTTTAGCTAGATTTGGTTACCCTTTTAATCAAGCGACCAGCACGCCTAATAAGAATAGGCTAAGTTCTACTCATGGCAGTAATGCTGTTAGTACAGCTAAAATATACTAACTGGTTTGTCCAACAAGTATATAATTCCCACACTTCTTTATGCGCTTTAACTTAGTGTATGGAATGAGCAAAAATATCATAAGGCGGGCGAAAAAGAATAAATATTGCTATTCAAACGCCATATTCTTAATTGGTTAAAATTAATAGGTTAAGATATAGATGTTGTTTGTGGTTAAGACTATGGAATAGGTTTTTATTCTTTGGATTAGTGCAAAGGTTTTACGTTAAAAATAAATATCTTTTAATATTTAATCTTGCAGTGCTTGAAATTGTGCCAACGCTACTACTGCAGCATTTGAAGATCTCAATACATGATTATTTACTGAAACTATTTGGCTATCTAATTCACCAAACTGATTAAGTTCTTCAGAGCTGATGCCACCTTCAGGGCCAATAATAAAAGCTATCTTTTTAACTGAATCATCATGCTTAATGACTTGAGCTAATGATTGAGTTGCATCTTCATGCAATACATATACTTTGGCATCTTCTAATGTTTGTAGTAGTTGTTTTGTGGTGCGCAGTGAGGTTACTTTTGGTACATAAGCTCGACGAGCTTGCTTTGCTGCTGCAGTGACTACATTTTCCCACTTCTGTAACATCTTCTTTTGTTTTTTGAGGTCCCATTTAACAATGGTTCTGCTAGATTGCCATGGAATAAAAGTATGAGCACCTACTTCAGTACAACTTTCAATAGCTTGTTCATCACGACCGTTTTTTGCTAATGCCTGTACGATTATTATTTCTGGAGTTGGAAGCTCTGTTTGCAAGGCTTCTTGAATTTCACAGATGAGTGCAACCTTGTTAAGGTCTTTGACTGTAGCAAAATACTTATTACCATTTTTATCTGCTAAGAGTATTTGTTCCTCAATATTTATCCGGCGAACCTTTGCATGTTTGAATTCAGCGCCCACTACCCTAGTTTTACTGCCAACATTTAGTTGTTCAGTCTCATCTAGATAAAAAAGATGTGCTGTCATCGTTTATTTACGAAAGGTGTCACGAAGTTTATCAAAGAACGAGCTTGAGCTACTCTTTTGTGTAGTAACTGTGCCAGTATGAGCAGTTTCATCACGTAGTTCCGCAAGCTGTTCAAGGAGTTTTCGCTCTTCTCCAGAAAGTTTCTTTGGAGTTTCAACGCCAAGATGAATTTTTATATCTCCACGACCAGAGCCACTCATATGTGTAACCCCTTTGTTTTTAAGAGTTAAAATGTCACCTGTTTGTGCACCAGGATTAACTTTAATGCTGTCTTCACCATCAAAAGTGTCAAGAGTAAGCTCAGTGCCTAAAGCTGCAGATGTCATTGGGATAGTCATATTTGCGATTAAGTCATCCCCATCACGAGTGAATACATCGTGTTTTTCGACTTTAACTTCAAGGTATAAGTCTCCAGCAGGTCCACCACCAGGACCTACTTCACCTTGTCCTGCTAGTTGCATGCGGTTACCATCTCGAACTCCAGCTGGAATCTTTACTGTAATAGTCTTATCTTTTTTAATGCGGCCTTCGCCATTACATTCAGTACAAGGAGTCGGGATTACTGAGCCATAACCATCACAAGTAGGGCATGGAGCTGTCGTCATAACTTGACCCAAAATTGAGCGAACTGCACGCTGTACATGTCCACTGCCATGGCAGCTTTCACAAGTTTTAATTGTGGTGCCTGGCTCTGCGCATTGGCCGTCACAATGTGGACAATATACTGCAGTATGAATATCCACCTTTTTTTCAACGCCAAATACAGCTTCTTTAAGTGAAATAGTAATGTCAACTATTGAGTTATCACCACGTTGTTTGCGAGGGTATGGCCCCTGGGTGAAACCGGTAGCGCCGCCACCGAACATATTGAAAATATCGCCAATATCGAATCCAGCATTGCCACTGAAACCACCGGGGAAACCTCCGAACTGGTCTTGACCATTTTCGTTGCCAGTACGATCATAAATTTCACGTTTTTGTGGGTCTGAAAGTATTTCGTATGCATGAGAGACTTTTTTAAACTCTTCTGCTGCTTCAGGTCCTTCATTGACATCAGGATGCAATTTTCTAGCAAGCTTGCGGTATGCTTTTTTAATTTCAGCTTCGCTTGCGTTTCTTGATACACCAAGTACTGAATAATGATCTGCCACTAGAGTATTCTTCCTAACTTTTAAAAGATTTGAAATTTGTTCAAAATATTTGAAATCTTTAAACTATTCTAGCCCTAATACCTAAAAAGTGTGAGTTATTAAGCTATTAGCGAGATAACTTAGAACATTTTTATCTAGTTTAGATAAAAGTTATAATTTTCGTAGGGGTTTACGAGATTTTTTGGTAAAGTGGCATGTCAGTAACAATGTTTGATTACATTTTCAGCGATAATTGAGGCACTATGACAATTACAAAAGCACCGCATCCAAATCAGTTTAGGTCGAAAGAAGATAAAGACTGGGCTACCCTTGCTCACCTTGGTGGTGTTGTAGGGCCGATAGCTCCTTTCCTGATCAATCATTATTTAGGTGACTATGGTAAATTCACCAAACGTGAATCACGCGAAAGTTTTGAATTTACTTTCCCACTCTTTGTATTTATCATTATCCTTTTCTTGCTTGGCTTATTACCAATACATCCCTTTAACGTTATATTTAGAGGTATTGGTGTAGTGCTTTGGTTGTTTATGGGCTATTTTGCAATTCGAGCTGGGATACAGAGTAATTTAGGGCGTCCGTATAGTTATCCATTTAATATTATGAAATACTGGCGCATTGTTACCGAAAAAGAAAAACCTACTGTTTATCCAAAACGCGATATTCAGGAAGAAAAACGTCAAAAGCAAATTAAGCGTGAACGCAAAGCTAAAAATAAAGCAATTCGTAAGGCTAAAAAAGAAGCTAGAACTAAAGGCATTCAAGGCTCAAGTAAAAAGCCGATAAATGCTACTAGCATCAAGCCTAAAAAGAAGATTCGTAAGCAAATCGTGGATGCAACGACTTCTACTGCTCCTAAAGCAACTCAAAATAACGAAGCTGTACAGCCTAATTCAGCATCAAGAAATCACACTGAGGCACAAAAGTAATAAATTTCTTTTCTCAGGCTTCTTAATATTTTTTTAATAAAATTTTAAGTTTTTAGTGTGTGTTTTTATTCATATTCCATGATGTAAATTATATTTATAAACTATGGAAGAGAAAAACACAAAAATAGTTCAAAGCGTGGATAGCAACTTCGCCGAAATGGAAGAAGCTGCTGCACTCGCTAATAATGAACAACTAGCTGAAGAAGAGGATGTGCCGAAAAACACCAAGTTTTTTGGGCACCCTATGCAAATGGGTACCGTGGCCGGTGTTGAGATGTGGTGTTCATTCTCATACTACGGTTTAACAGGTGTACTACTACTTTATATCTATTACAACACTACGCAAGGTGGTCTTGGTTTATCTCAGGCTACAGCCGTTTCAATCGTTGGTGCAATGGGTGGTGGCGCAAAGCTAGCCTCAGTTGCTAACAGTTGGCTGGCAGACCGTGTATTAGGACGTGAACGTGTCCTATTCATCACTGCGACCATGACAATGCTTGGCCATTTAACTATGGCATTTACTACAGGTACTACAGGCCTAGCATTAGGTCTATTCTTAGTAGCATACGGTTCTGTGGGTACAGTTACCACTTCAATTATTGGTAGTCTTTACCGTCGTGGTGATATCCGCTTGAACTCTGGTTTCGCACTCTATTATATGGGTGTAAACCTTGGAGCATTCCTTGGACCATTGATTACTGGTTGGTTACAGACTAGCAAAGGTTTCCATTATGGATTCGGTGCTGCAGCTATTGGTATGGCACTTGGTTTAGCACAATACACATACTACCGTCGTTTCTTGCCTAAGTCAGTAAACCATGTGGCTAACCCACTGAATGCAGACGAAAAGAAGAAATCTCTAATGGTTTTAGTTGGTATTCTTTTAGTATTCGCTATCTTGATTGCTACAAATGTTCTTAATGCTGGTGACGCTGCTAACTCTGTAGTAGTAATTTCAATTGTTTCAGCAATCGTTATTTACACTACAATGATCAAGAGCGATAAAATTACTTCTAAAGAACGTACTCGCGTATATGCTTCAATTCCACTATTCATTTCACAGATTGGTTTCTGGACTCTATACCAGCAACAGTTTACTGTATTGACTATTTATTCTGATAAGCGTTTGAACCGTCACATTGGTAACTGGGAAATGCCAGTATCATGGGTACAGTCAATTAACCCAATTTACATTATTTTGCTTTCTGGTTTCTTCGCTGGTCTTTGGGCTAAGTGGAAGGGGCAGCCACGTACTTCTGGTAAGTTCGCTTGGGCAAATATTTTAATTGGTTTCGCATACTTTATGTTCTTACCATTTGCTAATAAAGGTCCAAACAGTGCGCCAATTCTTTTAATTGCTGCAATCTTGTTTGTATTCACAATCGGTGAGATGTTCCTATCTCCTACTGGTTTGGCAGTATCTACTCAGCTTGCACCAAAAGCATTCACTACTCGAATGGTTGCTATTTTCTCATTAGCAGCAGCAATTGGTACCGCAGCAGCAGGTAGTATTGCCCAACTTTATGATCCGACTAACGAAGTTCCATACTTCACTACTTTGGGTATTTCATCTATCATATTGGGTGGTATTATCTTCGCTCTTAATCCTTGGATTAACAAGCGTATGGAAGGTATCGTTTAAACTCAATACGAGAAAATATCTACTTAAAAATGGGAGAGTCTATCAACAGATTCTCCCATTTTTATGCATATTTACAATATTGTGTTAAATGATAAGGTAACAATATGAATGTGTAAACACAGAATAATATTTGACCGTATATCAATTGATACATGGTCAAACGTAGTTTGCCCATGGTGTTATATCGGTAAATGCAACTTAGAAAAAGCTTTAGATACTCTTAGTAAAGATACTCCAAAGGTCAAGTTAACCTACCAGTCATTTGAACTAATGCCAGATATGCCTGAGCTTTATAAAAGCACTACTGCCAATTTCCTATCTGATACTAAAGGTATGTCAGAAGAATAAGTCCAGCAAATGGTAGAACACACTAAGAATATTGCAAAAAATGATATAGAAACAAATAGTGAAAACAAATAAAATTGGATAACTATTAAATGGCTTTTATCTTTAAACAAGTAGTTGTTTTACTAGCATATCAGCAAGAAGCCGCCCTTTAAGAGTGAGTTCTAGGTACTCAGTGTTAGCTGAGATGGACTTGATATAGCCTAAATGTTGCCACTGCTCCAGTAATATTTTATGTTCAGCAAGTTCAGCGATTTTAATTCCTTCTTGGATTCGTAGTGCTAACATAATATGTTCTTCGTACTTTTCTAAAACAGTCAAAACTTCATAGTCTTGAACTGGGAAAGTATCACTTTGTAAACGCCCAGCATAAGCACGAGGATGTTTAGCGTTGAAATAACGCATTCCATTAAGGTGTCCATGGGCGCCGGGACCGATACCTAACCAATCAGTATTACGCCAATAGTTTATATTGTGTTGACATTGAGTGGCCTTACTAGTGCTCCAGTTACTCACTTCGTACCAATCATATCCAGCTTTACTAAAGGTAGCATCTGCCATTTCATATTTAGTTGCTTGGTCATCAGGATCTGGTGCGGGAATAATACCACGTTTAATATCACGATACATTTTGGTACCAGACTCAATTATTAAGGCATAAGCTGAGATATGATCTGGCTTTAACTTAATAGTTGTATCAAGACTCTGTTGCCAATCCGCTAAGCTTTCGCCAGGAGTCCCATAAATGAGGTCTACACTGACCTGTAAATTAAGCTCTTTTGCCCAAACTACTGCTTTTGTCACATTTTCTGGGTTATGGGTGCGGTCAAGAGTTTTTAATACATGCGGCATTGCAGACTGCATGCCTATAGAAACTCGGTTAAAACCAGATTCTTTAAGAGTGGCTAAATATTCCTTTGAAAGAGTATCTGGGTTAGCTTCGGTAGTAATTTCACAGTCTTTGGCAAAACTAAATAACTCTTTAACTTTATTAACTATTGTGCCTAACTGTTTAGCAGGAAGTAACGTTGGGGTGCCACCACCAAAAAAGATGGTGTCAATTTTAGGGACACTTCTTTGCTGTTTAAAACTATCCGCATAATTAGTTAATTCTTCAATTACTTGCAGATAGTAACTTTGCTGCGATACGCCTTCACCTAATTCTTGTGCAGTGTAAGTATTGAAGTCACAATAACCACAACGTACTAGACAATATGGAATATGGATATATAGTGCTAGTGGAGTTTGCTTGTTACGAGTGGAAATAGCATCGCTAAGGGCAGTTACGAAACCATTCACTTCTTTTCTTTCTTACCGCCATCAGAAGATAGTGCAGCTACGAAGGCTTCTTGTGGCACTTCTACTGAACCAATATTCTTCATACGTTTCTTACCTTCTTTTTGCTTTTCCAGTAGCTTACGCTTACGGCTGATATCGCCACCATAACACTTAGCAAGGACGTCTTTGCGGATTGCACGGATATTCTCGCGTGCAATAACACGAGCTCCAATAGCTGCTTGAATCGGCACTTCGAACTGCTGTCTAGGAATAAGTTCTTTAAGTTTATTTACCATCATTGTGCCATAAGAATAAGCTTTATCACGGTGCGTAATAGAGCTAAACGCATCTACATTAGAACCTTGCAATAGAATATCTACCTTGACCAAATCAGCTTCTTGCTCACCTTCTGCTTTCCAGTCAAGTGAAGCATAGCCACGAGTTCGAGACTTCAATTGATCGAAAAAGTCGAAAACAATCTCAGCAAGTGGTAGTTCGTAACGAATTTCCACACGTTCTGGAGAAAGATAGTCCATCCCTTTCATCATGCCACGACGCTGCTGACATAGCTCCATAATGGTACCAATAAATTCACTTGGTGCAATTATAGTCGCTGAAACCATTGGTTCACGGACTGATAATAGCTTACCTTCTGGGAATTCACTTGGGTTAGTTACTACTACGTCCGTGCCATCTTCTTTGGTTACTTCATAAACTACGTTTGGTGCTGTAGAAATAAGATCTAGACCAAACTCACGTTCTAGTCGGTCACGAGTAATTTCTAAGTGTAATAATCCTAAGAAACCACAACGATAACCAAAGCCAAGAGCTGCAGAGTTCTCAGGTTCATAGACTAATGCAGCATCGTTAAGCTGGAGCTTATCAAGAGCTTCGCGCAATGCTGGATAATCAGAGCCATCAATTGGGTATAACCCAGAAAACACCATTGGTTTTGGGTTCTCATAGCCACCAAGAGATTCGGTGGCTGGGTTATTGGAAGTGGTAATAGTGTCACCAACTTTAGAGAGTCGGACATCTTTTACTCCAGTAATTAGATAACCCACTTCCCCAACACCTAAACCGTCAGTTGGCTTCGGTTCTGGGCTGATTACCCCAATTTCTAAAGTATCGTGAGTAGCTTTTGTCGACATCATCTGAATACGTTCACGAGGTCTTAATGCACCGTCTACTACACGCACATAAGTCACTACCCCGCGATAAGTATCGTAAACTGAGTCAAAAATCATAGCACGAGCTGGGGCATCTGCATCTCCAGTAGGAGCAGAGATTTCTTCAACCACTTTATCTAATACAGCTTCTACTCCAACACCAGTTTTAGCTGAGATTTGCAACACATCTTCTGGGTTGCCACCAATAAGCTGTGCTAGTTCTTCAGCGTATTTTTCAGGTTGTGCCGCTGGTAGATCAATCTTGTTTAACACTGGAATAATTGTTAAGTCATTTTCCATTGCTAGGTATAGGTTTGCCAAAGTCTGAGCTTCGATACCTTGTGCTGCATCTACAAGTAAGATTGCCCCTTCACAAGCAGCCAACGAGCGTGATACCTCATAAGTGAAGTCTACGTGTCCTGGCGTATCGATCATGTTAAGGGCATAAGTAGTGCCATTAACTTCCCAAGGTAACCTAACTGCTTGAGATTTGATAGTGATACCGCGTTCGCGTTCAATATCCATACGGTCTAGATATTGAGCTTTTTCATCGCGCTTTGCCAGCACTCCAGTAACCCCAAGCATCCGATCGGCCAAGGTAGATTTACCATGGTCAATGTGGGCAATAATACAGAAGTTTCTGATAATTTTAGGGTCAGTTTTTGCTGGCACGGGAATATCAGTTGCTTTTGGCGACAAGGCTTTTCCTACTTATGTTTTAAATGTACAGATACTTAATTACTATATTCTCATTAAGCGCTTGGAAATTCCAACTCTTTCTTATAAAACAAAGCACTCAATTATTTGACCTTTAAGTATAAAATTATTCGAAAATTATGTACTTAATTTACAAAAGTAAGTCGCGAGTATATTTTAGCTGTACCTTTTGGGTAGAGTTTAGTCTATTCTTATAAGGCGTGCTTGGACTTAGCCAGAAAAATGCTCACTTTCAGTTAGTGGCACTATTAGACGGCGTGTAATACCAGCTTATTGTTTTCTAATCTTGGGAATATACTATGCCAGTCTTAACAAGACGGTACACAATGCTTTTAAGCTTTTAAGTGTGGGGTTAGTAAACCATTCTTGGCGTAGCTTAGTCCTAAATAACTCCTTACGTCCTGTTTCGGTTAGGACGTATTGTAGTTTCCAAATCTTACGGCGGACAGCATTAGTAAGTGTCGCGGTAAAGCTCTTGTATGTTTTAAAGGCTTGGCGTTGCACACTCTGATACTGGGCGTGCAAGAAATTAGTAAGCTCGTAGAGTTTGGGTACATCAGTTTCTTTAAGATGTTGCAATGCTATTTTGCTACCAGTGCAAAGCGTATGTTCGTATCGTGTTAAAAACCAGTCTACAGACTTTGACTTTGCATAACGGTTAGAGTAATCAATGAGCATGGCTAGTTTACCAGCATTAACACTTTTAATGCTGTGCGGATAACTCTCTGAACCACATTACTCATAAATTCCCTTTACCCTTTGTTTTACTCGAATAATTGCGAATGTCCACCAAAACTCATCAGTTCAAAATACCGTCTAGCCTTATCAACGGTCGGATATAAACGATGTAAATCACTTAAACTAATCTGTTTCATAAAAAAACATAATCGCACCCACCACCGACAAAAATACATGAATGCTAACCTATGCTAGTATCCATAAGAGAAAGGACGGGAATTTTGTAAGTTAAGTATATAATTCCATTTATTCTTAATTTTTTAGGTGCGGATGCCTAGTGAGTGATATGCGCCTGCTGCAATTTTAGTCCAAGTGTCGCTACCGATTTTAATTGGTGTAGAGTTAGGTGTTGAATTGCTGGTGCTATTACCTAGTTGACCATAACTATCTAGACCCCAGGCGTAGAGCGTGCTGTTTTTAATCCCTAACGAATGAGCTTGTCCGCCTGCGATGGATGTCCAACTCGTACTGCCACTATCAATTTTAATTGGCGTAGGATTAGCAGTACCTGTGCCACTGTTAGTTGTAGTACCTAACTGACCATAATTATTCCTACCCCAAGCATAAAGTACACCGCTTTTAATCCCTAGTGAATGGTATTGTCCGCCTGCGATAGCTGTCCAACCCGTACTGCCACTATCAATTTTAATTGGCGTAGGATTAGCAGTGCCCACGCCACTATTAGTTGTAGTACCTAACTGACCATAACTATTACTTCCCCAAGCATAAAGTACACCGCTTTTAATCCCTAAAGAATGAACTTGTCCTACTGCGATGGCACTCCAGCCAGTGTTACCACTATCAATTTTAATTGGCGTAGAATTAGCAGTAGTTGTACCACTGTTAGTCGTGGTGCCTAGTTGACCGTATTGATTGACACCCCAAGCATAAAGTACACCGTTTTTAATCCCTAAAGAATGATTGAAACCTGCTGCGATTGCTGTCCAGCCAGTGTTACCACTATCAAGTAAAATCGGAGTAGGATTAGGGTTGGTTGTACCACTGTTGGTCGTGGTACCTAGTTGACCATTATAGTTATAGCCCCAAGCGTAGAGCTGGCCGTTTTTAATCCCTAACGAATGGTATAGTCCTGCTGCGATAGCACTCCAACCAGTACTGCCACTATCAAGTAAAATCGGAGTAGGATTACGGTTGGCAGTACCACTATTGGTCGTGGTACCTAACTGACCATAATTATTGCCTCCCCAAGCATAGAGTGTGCTGTTTTTAATCCCTAGTGAATGGTATTGTCCTGCTGAGATGGCGCTCCATGTGCCACTATCAATCGAAGTTGGAGCGGTCGTATTAGTAGTGGTGTTATTACCTAGTTGACCAAAATTATTAT
>JASGDC010000018.1:0-37406 GCA_047608145.1 Micrococcaceae bacterium | reverse complement strand
GAATATTGATTAAAACCCATAAGCTAACTTTAGAAGCTAACAAACAGGCCTACATCACAGAAAAAATAACCCCTACAAAGAAAAATAACAACACATTATGGCCTATAACTCAAACTTTATAAACCTTCATTGCAACACTCTATTTTTATATTTGATTTTTGTCGTAGGGGGGGGGGTACTATTTGAATGTCATACAAACTAAAGAATAGGGAATAATAATGAAAAAGGCAATAATCACAATAGGCAGTGTTGTAACAGGATTATTAATCGGTGCGCCAGTAGCAATGGCAGAAACAACAGGTAATCTTGACAGTCAATGTTCAGCAACTTTTAGTGGCTTTACTCCAGGAGAAACTGTAGATTTTGCAGCAGCTCAATATCCAGGTGCTCCAGCTTCAAAAACTTTCACTGCGGATACTAATGGTAATGTTAATCTTGGTTCTGCTGATTTAGCTTCTGCCTGGGGTGCAGCAATTCAGCTAACTGGGGAAACTAGTGGTCATCAGGCTGGTGGAGCTATGGGGTATAGTGGTTCAGGATCTGGGAGCGGATCAAACCAAGATAAGCAGAACTATTTGAATAACTGTGCAGCAAATAATACTTCAGCACAGCCTACACAAGATGCTAACGTTGGCACTCAGGCTGTGGCCCCTGCGCAGGATAATACAGTTACTGATATTACTGCTGGTGTTGCTACTTCTAAATCTGTTGCTTCAAACAATAGTGAAATTGCTCTTGCTGGTATAGCCACACTTGCAACAGTGAGTGCTGGAACGTTAGTTATTCGTAAAAAGAAAGCATAGTTAAGTAATTTTTATAAATAGGGGATTGGGTGCACCTTACCTAATCCCCATATTTATATGATTTTAAAATCCAGAAAGCAGGTATGATAAATGGAAAAGAAATCAGAATCAATAGTAAAAATATCATTGGGACTTTAATCTTCATGCTTTTATAGCTTTATTGGTAATTACTATATACTTATATATAGAAATATAACTGGGTAAGATGGAATCAGTCCAGATAAATCAGGGTTTCTATAATAATCATTGCTTTTATACTTTTATTATTCTTAATTTATTTCAGTTCTATTTATTCGAAGAAAGATTTTTATGGAGGGATAACAGGCGAGAGCATTCTTGCAACTTTAATATCCAGTCGTAGTAAACTTTCTTTCATTTTTATTAGTAGGACTTGGAGGTAGAAATTTAGTGATAGCAATTATTGCGACAACATTATTTATCTTATCTCTATCAAAATCTTTCTTTAACCTATACAGAATAAAGCTAAAAAATAACTTCGATTCAACACCGTTGCCATAATTTATTATGCCAATCACGAAAATTCTTTGAAAACTAACAGAATATATTAGTTTTGTATGCCCAAGTTAAGGAATCTTTATTATTGTTAATTTAGTTAAAAATAGGATAGCCACCTTCAAGAATTAAAGATGTGTAATCTTTTCTGGGGGTTTTGAAGTCTTCTAGTAAGGCTGGGAGGTTATTTTTGCGCGAAGAGCTTTAACATAGCTGCTTTAGAAGAATATTTTAATCAGCTAGGAGCCAATCTATTGCGTTAAGCTCTTTGATACCGTCTTCGCCTTGGCTTGATTTGTCAAGGGTGATTAACATTTTTGGGTAGTTATCTTTGATGTCTTTTAGCGGGGTTAGCTCTCGCTCAAGAGTCTGTGGGGCAAGGACTGTGGTTGCAACTTGAATATATTGTATATCACCTGATTTCTCAGCGATGAAGTCTATTTCTTTGTCGTCGACCTTACCTATCGATACTTTATAGCCACGACGAATTAGCTCCAGGTACACAATATTTTCCAGTATGTGTCCGTAGTCTTTTTTCTTGTCACCCACAAGGACTTTTCTCAAGCCCATATCTACTATATAGTATTTTTCTAGAGATTTAAGATGGTTTTTTCCCTTAACGTCAAACCGGCGAGCTTTATAGAGGATAAATGAGCTCTCAAGTGCTTTAATATAGTTCTCCACTGTAACTGAGTTACTCTTGCGACCTTCGCTGGTTAATGTATCAGCAATCTTCTTGGAGGAAACAGTATTTCCTATGTTGTTAAAAAGAAACTTAGTTACGCTTTCTAGGAGGGTAATATCTTTAATATTTTTTCTTGACACGATATCTTTCAGCAGTACTGTGTTGTAAATTCCAAGTAAGTAGTCGCGGTAAACCTTTTCATTTTCCAGAGTGGCTGCATAAGGGAAACCACCGTATTCGAAGTAGTGGTCCCAAGCATCTTGTTTTCTCAAGCCTGACATTTCAGAGTATTCTTTGAAAGATAGTGGCAAGATGTTCATCTCGACGTACCGCCCTGAAAGTAATGTTGCTAATTCCCCAGAGAGTAAAGAAGCATTAGACCCAGTTATGTACAGGTCAATATTTTCCCTAAGAAACAGACTATTCACAGTCTTTTGGAATTCTGGGACTAGTTGAACTTCGTCAAGGAATACATAATTTTTTTGTCTTTTACTATCTTGTCTAGAACATATTCGTGCAATTTCTTATAATCTATGAGGTGTTCGTACTCTAGATCTTCAAAGTTAATGGAGAGTATGCAACTTTTGTCAATGCCTGTAGTCTCTAAGTACTCTTGAAATTGTTGGAGTAAAGTAGATTTGCCACATCTGCGCACACCGGTGATTACCTTGATAAAATGCTTATCCCTAAGTTTTTTAAGGTGGTCTATATATTCTAGACGTTGTATCACAAGTAGCCTTTCTGGTTTTATTTAAGCTTACTTTGAAAACTTGTGAAGTTCTTTAAGTATACTTTAAAAACTATAAATTTATCTAAAGTTTTTAAAGTCTGGAATGAAAATTGAGATATTAACTCATTTGTTGTGTACTGTTAGAAATTGAATCATGCCTTTAAGCAACAGATTCTTGCAGATTATCTTGAGTTGATTTCTTGGCTGCGTAAGCTGCCGCTTATGTATGAAGAGGAACTTAATAGGATTAGTTTTGCACTTTCAACACATGAAACCCTTTATCCCTTGCATACCTTGTGCATGTCATATAAGGATGTTCATGTTGTAACCATTTAAGAAGTGATTCTGCTCCTAATTTTTTTGCCACAACTAGATAGGCAGTTCCACCTTTGTTTAGTCTTGGTAGCCAGGTGTTTAAGATATTGTGCAATTCCTTTTTTCCAACTTTAATTGGTGGGTTTGACCAGATTAAATCAAACTTAAGTTCTGCTGGGACTTCTTCAGGTGTATTAGTTTTTATGTTATCAAGTTCTATTTTTTCTGCGTTTGTTTGCGTTAACTCTAATGATCGTTCATTTACATCAACTGCATATACGGTGGACTTTGGAGATTGTAATGCCATGGTTAATGCTATTGGTCCCCATCCGCAGCCGATATCAAGAAGTTGGTTACCTTTAGCTGGTGGTACATTCTTTAATAAAACTGCTGTACCAGTATCAAGATGTCCAGGGCTAAATACTCCGGAGCTAGTTTGTAAAGTATAAGTGCGGCCGTTTAATTGCACCTTAATATTTTTAGGCTTTTGGGTACTGGTAGGATTCACTGAAAAATAATGGTCATTCATAAAATTATTTCCTAACCTACATCTGATCTATTGGCACTATGTAAATACCTGGTACTGCTTCAAATTGCTGTTCACCAGTGTAAAAGACTATTCCTCGCTTAAACTGATTGCCGATTTTACCCTGTAGCCATTTTAAGTGTTTAATATCACTTGTATTAAATGTACTTTTGGATTTAATTTCAATAGCAATGATTGAGCCAAAATTATCTTCTAAAATTAGGTCAATCTCATGTTTATCAGAATCTCTGAAATGATAAAGGTGATAGGGCAAATCCGTATAAGAAATTTGTTTTTTAATTTCATTAATTACAAAAGTTTCTGTAGCTGCGCCAAGGCAATTATAATGTTTGTTATTAATGGTGTCTTCTGTAATTTTGTTTATGGCAAGTGCTAGTCCACTGTCATTAATACAGATCTTGCTTTTTGACACTGCTTTTTTAAGTAAGTTATTGTGCCAAGCTGGTATCTCATGAAGCAAAAATAGTCTTTTATAAATATTCAAATATTCTTCAAATAAATACCTAGAAAGCCCAAATTTACTACCTTGTTCTTTATTCAGTTCTTTTGTTGTTAGTGCACATAAACCTCTAAATAATTGTACAAATTTATTTTGGTCTACATTTTCTTTTACTAAAACTGCTTCATGTTGTGATAAAAGTTGAATGTAGCTTTCTGCCCAAGCTAGTGAAGCCTTGTTATGGTTAATTTCGTTAAATACGGGGTAACCACCTTTAAGAATTAAGGATATATAATCTTTTCTTGGTGTTTTTGAGGTTTCAGGTCTTATTGGGTCCTCAAGTAAGACTGGGAGATTATTCTGAGCATGAATTTTTTCTGGGACGGAAAAAGGGAAAACATCAATATTAAAAATACGTCCAGCTAGTGAATCTCGTGTTTTATCGAGTCCCAAAAGGGAAACACTGCTAGTAACGATAAATTTTGAGTCATCGCTAATTTCATCAACAATTAATTTAATATTTCCCATTAGTTGTGGTAATAATTGGACTTCATCAATTACAAGAAGTCCACCATCTGCTTGGCTTACAAAATCTTTAGGATTTTGTTTAGCGTATTTAAACGTTATGTCATCATCTAAAGTAGTATAGAAGCCTCCATATTTCTCGCAAACATTTTTGGCAATAGTACTTTTGCCAACTTGTCTAGCACCTTGCAATTTTATAACACTCGTATGATTAAAAAGTGCATCAATTTCTTCTGAAACATCTCGAGGCTTTATTACCTTGTTGTTCATATGAATAAGCCTAGCATATTTTCATTCTATCGTCTTCAAATTTGCATTTTATCGGTTCAGAATTTTCATTTTATCGACTTTAAGAGTTCGGTAGGACAAACTAAAAGCATTCATTGAGATTTAAGTGCAAAATGTCATGAGCAAAGTATAGAATAGAGGTAATGACAATATGTAGGAAGACAAAAACATTACAGAAAAAGATTTCCCAAAAAACCAAGAGCCAAATGAAAAAGAGCTCGAAGCAATAGTTGGCCGAGTCCTGAAACGCTCTGAAAACCCTAAACGTTCATTAGTGCTTACTCCTTTGGAAGATGAGCGCTCAAGTTTTGATGGTATTCAACAAGACTTAGAAGAGCGTCGAGCATTGCGTAGGACGCAAACACACTCTACTGAGCTTGAAGATGTCAGCGAAGTAGAGTACCGCCAGTTACGTTTGGAAAAAGTAGTAGTCGCTGCTTTACGTACCACTCAGAGTGAGCAAGAAGTTATTAACTCACTTTTGGAGTTAGAAGCATTAGCCGAAACTGCTGGCTCAGAAGTATTAGATGCCGTAGTTCAGCGTAGATTAAAACCAGATTCTGGTACGTATTTCGGTGCCGGTAAAGCACAAGAAATTCGAGATATTGTGCGTGCTAAAGGTGCAGATACAGTGATTGTCGATGATGAATTGGCTCCTAGCCAACGTCGTGGGCTTGAAGACATTATTAAAATTAAAGTAATTGATCGCACTGCTTTAATTTTGGATATTTTCTCACAACATGCGAAGTCCCGTGAAGGTAAGGCGCAAGTAGAATATGCACAGATGGAATACATGCTGCCACGTTTGCGTGGTTGGGGTGAATCCCTATCTCGCCAAGCTGGTGGGCGTGTCGGTGTCGCCGGTGGCGGTATCGGCTCTCGTGGTCCTGGTGAGACACAGATTGAGTTAGACCGTCGTAAGATTCACAAACGAATGGCTAAGTTGCGCAAGGATATTGCCGCAATGAAACCAGCACGTGAAGCTAAACGCAAAAATCGTAAACGTAATCAAATTCCATCAATAGTTATTGCAGGTTATACCAATGCTGGTAAGTCTTCATTATTAAACCGACTGACTCATGCTGGAGTGCTGGTGGAAAATGCGTTGTTTGCGACTTTGGATCCCACTGTTCGTAAAGCAGAAACTGAAGATGGGCAAGTGTACACTTTGTCAGACACAGTTGGATTTGTGCGGAATTTACCTACGCAGTTAGTGGAGGCTTTCCGCTCTACCTTGGAAGAAGTGGAAGATGCAGATTTAATATTGCATGTAGTTGATGCTTCGCATCCAGACCCTGAAGGTCAAATTTCATCGGTACGTGAAGTATTCCGTGAGATTGGAGCACGTGATATTCCAGAGATTATTGTGCTCAATAAAGCTGATATTGCTGACCCATTCGTGCTGGCAAGAGTTAAACACAAAGAGAAGTATCATGCAGTAGTCTCTACTCGTACTGGCGAAGGTATTGAGGAATTAGAGCAGTTAATCTCAAAACATATTCCTAGGCCTGAGATTGTAGTGCATGTAGTGCTTCCATATGACAAAGGTAATCTTGTGAGCCAAATCCATGAAAATGGTGAAGTGCTTGAAGTGGAACATCGTAACGAGGGTACTTATCTACACGCAAAAGTTCACCGTGATTTACTATCCCAACTTAAGGAATATCAAGTTTAAATGAGTGAAAAAGCAATGCTAGCGATGCTGGAAACTGCAGTGGATGCGCTTGGCGGACAGGAGCGCCCTGGTCAAATTATGATGGCCAAGGCTGTCACTGAAGCTATTGAAAAACAAGAGCATTTATTAGTGCAGGCTGGCACTGGTACTGGAAAGTCTTTAGCTTATCTAGTGCCTGCATTAGAACAGGTAGGTAAACAGGAAAACCCAATGTTGGTGGCGACAGCAACGTTAGCATTGCAAAATCAAATTATTAAACGTGATTTACCTGAGTTAATTAAAACGCTTAAGGATCAAATAGCGCACCCTCCGAAAGTAGTTTTGGCAAAAGGTAGAGCCAATTATTTATGTCTGCATAAGCTTAAAGGTGGGTATGATGAAGAGCCTAAGCAAGATGACTTATTTACAGAATTAGAACCAAAAAAGCCAAGTAAATCTCAGCTTAAAACCCGTCTAGAGCGAGAGTCAAAGCGGATCTATGAGTGGGCAGAAAAAACTGCCACTGGTGATCGTGACGAATTAAAACCAGGAGTTAGTGACGAAACTTGGAAAAACTTCTCGGTCAATGCCAATGAATGTATTGGTAGCAAATGTCCATTTTTCGCGGAATGTTTCACAGAATTAAGTCGTAACGATGCTAGAGAAGCTGACATTGTAGTTACTAACCATGCGTTTTTGGCTGCTGGCACTTTTGGGGATTCCAATATTTTGCCAGAATGGGATGTAGCGATAATTGATGAGGCTCATGAACTTGAAGATCGAGTTACTGGTGCAATGAGTGCACAGCTTTCAATAGCTACAGCTGGTAGTGCAGTGAAAAGTATCGCTAGGTTTGCGCCACAAGAAGGTGACCGTTTTGCGAAAGCTGTGGATAGATTAAACGATTATTTATTTAATGTGGAGCCTGGTCTTCAAGAAAATGTGCCACAAAATCTTTTGGAAATATTAAATAGTATTTTATTAAGTTCTCAAGCAGTGCTTCGTGAATCTAAAAAAGAAGATAATAAGGACACTAATCGGCAGCTATCACGTGCTCGAGTTCAAGAGCTACAGGTAGTGTGCGAGAACATCATTAAAGGTAAGATTAATGGTGCTAAGTTAGTGCTTTGGTTTAATAAAGGCGATGACAAAAATGACCCTGCTACGATTCACTATGCTCCGTTAAATGTAGCTTATGTTTTAGCTTCGGAACTTTTCCGTGAGAAAACTGTAGTTGCCACTAGTGCTACTTTGGTTCTTGGTGGCTCCTTTGAACCTTTGGCTAAATCCCTTGGGTTTACCAAATCTGAAGACTACAAAGCACTTGACGCTGGTTCACCTTTTAATTATCCAAAGCAAGGTATCTTGTATGTCTCTAAACACTTACCAACTCCAGGTAGGGGTGTTAGTAAAGAAGTTCTTGAAGAACTTAAATTACTAATTGAAGCATCAAAAGGTGGAGCATTATGTTTGTTTTCCTCTAGAAATGGAGCTGAATTTGCTGCTGACTGGATGCGAAAGCAAGTCGATTACCCAATCCTATGCCAAGGAGAAGATACTACTCCAGCCTTAGTAGCTAAATTTGCCGATGATTGGAATGCTTGCTTATTTGGTACCTTATCTTTGTGGCAGGGAGTAGATGTCCCAGGAGATTCTTGTCGTATGGTTACAATAGATCGGATTCCATTCCCACGTCCAGATGATCCATTAGTTAATGCGCGCAATAGAGCAGTTAGTGAAGCTGGCGGTAATGGCTTTATGTCTGTTAATGCCACAATTGCTGCCAAAAGATTAGCCCAAGGCTCAGGACGTTTAATCAGGACAATTGACGATAAAGGCGTAGTCGCAGTATTAGACTCACGAATGGCTAAAATGCGATACGGAAGTTTCATGGTTAAGGCAATGCCAAATTTTTGGTACACAAATAGCCAAGAAACTGTAGTTGGGGCATTAAGCAGGTTATCTAGTGCAGAGTAGTGGTTTATAGACTACGTAACACGGAAACCACTTTACCCATAATCTTTGCTTCGTCACCCAGAATTGGTTCAAATTGTGTGTTCTGCGGTAGTAGCCAGACATGTCCATCACGCTTTTTGAAAGTTTTCACAGTAGCTTCATCGTCTAACAATGCTGCACAAATTTCACCATTATTAACTTCTTGCTGTGAGCGGACTACGACCCAGTCGCCATCACAAATTGCAGCATCAATCATTGATTCGCCGACAACTTTAAGCATGAATAATTCACCCTGGCCAACTAATTGTCGAGGTAGCGGCATCATGTCTTCCACATGTTGCTCAGCAAGAATAGGATTACCGGCAGCAATCTGACCCACTAATGGAACTGTGGCTATGTCTGCTGAAGTGTCCAACCTAGGCGGAATAATTTCACGAGATTCTTTATTCTCTTCACTGCCATCTAATGCAAGTGGTTTCAGAATTTCCATCGCACGAGGACGCTTTGGATCTCTGCGAATATAACCGTTCTTTTCCAACTGACCTAATTGATGGGTAACTGATGACAAAGAAGCAAGTCCTACAATATTTCCGATTTCACGCATACTAGGTGGATAACCTTTAGTTTCAATCGACCTTTGAATTGTTTCTAAAATCGAACGTTGCCTTACAGTCAAGCCGCGTTTTGCCATTATTTCTTACCTCTTTTTCTCTTTCGAGAATTTTTGTCATAGGTGACTGATTAACTTTAATTAGTCACTTTGAAAAAGTTATCTTACTTAAAAGATAAGGCATCTAAGGCGTTAATTCAAAGATATATTCGAAAGTATTGTAGGAAATAACTAATTCTTTCGAACATCTTTACATCTTAGAATGTTTGTTCTAATATAGATTTAAGAAAGAAAGGAAATCGAAAATGTCTTCAGTTTCAATCAAGAGTTACCCTCAGTCTTCACTGAAGCTGACTAGGAGAGGTCGTTTTCTATTTATAGGATTACCAGTTCTAACTACTATTGCAGTATTGTTAGCGTTTATTGGAAGCATGTTGTTTTCTCCAAAAGCAGACGCTAGCTCAGTGCCAACTACAGTAACTGTTTCCCAAGGGCAAACCCTTTGGGCAGTAGCTGCTAGCTTAGAATTAGATCGTGATGTGCGTGGTGTGGTTACCGATATTATTAAACTAAACAACATGGATAGTTCTGCTGTCTATACTGGTGAAAAGTTAGTAGTGCCAAGTACATAATTTATTTACAGGTAAATAAAACTCTAATACAATTTTTACTGATAGCCTCGTGTGGACCTCTAAACTATGTCGCCGAGGCTTTGATTTTAAGAAGAATTCCATGCCTGATGATAGTTGGGTTAGTGTGGCTTAGAAATTCTATATTCAATAACTTTTAAAAAGGTTAATTTAAAAGGCAGTTTTTAATAAAAAATAATGGAACTCTCGTTAAGCTCTTAACTTAGAACGAGAGTCCGCTGATAACCTACATAGTATCGCTAAAATAACTTATGAGAAACTGTGTTGTACCTTTTATATATAAGGAACAAAATAGACTGATGAAAATACAATATTCAAACCTTTGTTATCAGTAATATTCTTATTTTATCGAAATTGTAAATTCTAGTAATAAGTATTTGTGGTTTTCTGTGTAAATTATTATAATCCCCATTTTTCTTCAGCCAAAGGGGCATCACTAAGTTGTTTCTGTTGCTTTTTCCAGTCTGGAAGTCGTGCATCCATCAGTTTGGTGAATCGCTCGCCATGAAGACGTTCATCGTAGTGAGTAAGCTCATGGACAAGTATGTATTCAAGACAGTCAGGATGTTTCTTGGCTAACTCCACGTTAAGCCAGATGTGCTTCGTTTCACGATTGCAGGAGCCCCACTTGGTTTTCATTCTGCGTATGGTCCATTGAAGTACCGTGACTCCCAACTTCTCTTCCCAGGTGTTGATTAACGATGGGATTACCTGGCGGAGTTGTTCGCGGTACCACTTGTCTAGATATTGACGACGCTGCTCAGCAGTTGTATTTGTTGGAACGTATAGTAGTAGCCGATCGCCATCCACTTCGATATGTGACTTTCCTAGTCTTTCGACGACTTTAAGACGGAGGCGTACTCCCCACACATAATGAGACTCTCCGGTTACCATTTCACGTTCGCTCTGACGTTGAACAGAACTTAATGCTTCGCGTTGCCGCTTAATCCACGACAGCCTGTTGATTACCGCAAGACGTACTTGTTCATCATCGAGACGAGAGGGAGCTGATACTCGAACGCGCCCTATGGGTGGGTACACAGCAATATGAAGGTTCTTGATGTTCTTGTAGATTACGTCAACATCGATACCGCTAATAGTGAGTTTGACGTTAGTGGTACTCATTTCGTGCCTTCACTAATTCGAAAAGTTCATTAAGTCGTTCATAATCTTCTGGTAGGATATGTGCGATTGCTTGTTTTACCTTCTTTTCTTTCATTGGATTGCCGACCCAGTCATGAGGTTTACTTGTCACTACAGCACTGTCAACTTTCTCAGGCATTGTGGAATCGGGGAATCCGAAGTCAACTAATGCTCGTTTAGCTCCATTGTTAGCCCAGTCTGGGTAATCTGCATCTGATTCTTCCGTCCCGAGCTTCTTTGCTAAATCTATGAGTTTATCCAAGTACTCTTGGTAACTAATCGCTTGGTCTCGTCGCTCTTTGATGATTGCGTCAAGCAGTTTACTCATTTGGTAATAATATTTTGGATTCATTGCTCTTTCATCGACTATTGTTTTCCGTACGTTGCCGCCAATCGTTGCGCCAACAGCTTCTGGATCTTTCCTGACTCCTTCTGGAAGTTTGTCAATGGCTTTGTCTCCAAGTTTTACGATTAAGTCAATCAAACTAGTGTTCTCAAAATTAGAGATAACATCGGAAGCACCTGCTTGGATATAGGTATCTAGCAAGTGGCGCATACCAGCTTCATACTGTTTGAAGTCAATATCTTCGCCAGCACCCAGCTTTACCTCGGAACGCACATCTATGTAGTGGGCGATTTCCTTCCGAATATCTTCTGCCTCACCAGGGCTGTAACCAGCTTCAGCCATATCGTTAGCTAGGTTTCCATAAGCACGCGTTACCGCTGTAATTGCTTTGTACAATTCAACGCGGTTTGGTTCATTCTTTTTTAGCTGCTCGGCATTACCCTGTTCTTTAGCGCAGAAGTATTGCTGGTATTGCAGTGTGTTCCTTGGTGACTCTACAGGTTCAATTAGATTTCGAACTTTTTCTAGGTCTTCGTCTAGCTTTTTCCGAGCTTTCTCGATTCTATCTGAAAGAAGTCCTTCAATATCCTTCTTCTCGTAGCCATCCAAAGCACCAGTTGTGTAATCAGCGATGGCACCTTCAAGAGAGTTGAAGAGATCTTGGTAGTCGACAATGTATCCGTAATCCTTGTCGTCACCATCAAGTCGATTCACCCTGCAAATTGCTTGGAACAGGCCATGATCACTCATTTTCTTATCGATATACAAGTATGTTGCGCTTGGCGCATCAAATCCAGTTAGCAACTTATCGACTACAATAAGTAGTCGCATTTGACCAGGATTCTCAACGAACTGCTTTTTGACTGCTTTTTCAAACTCTTCAACTTTGCTGACAGCAGTATCTTCAGGCTCATCAAAATAATCGGTCAGCATTTTACGGTAGATGTCGTACTGGCGAATCTTCTCAGTCTTACCAGCACCAGCATCTTCCTTGGAAATATCTCCGGCATTTGGAACATAGCTTGTGACAATCGCACACTTGCCGTTAAAACCTGCCGCAACAAACATATCATAGAACTTACAAGCCTGGTATATGCTGGAGACCACAAGCATTGCATTGCCACGCTGGTCCATCAGACGAGGTTTGGTATCCATATCGAACAGAATGTCGTCTACTATCTGCTTGGCACGTGGCTCAGAGGAAACAACTTTTTGCATCGTTCCCCAGCGTTTCTTCAGTTCTGCCTTGGAAAGGTCGGTCATGCCCTTGGTTTTGATTTCGAACCATTCGTCGGCTCGTTCACGGTTGGTTAGTTGCTGGTCAATGTTGCGAGCTTCGTATCGCAAGTCGAGAACCACACCATCTTCGACCGCCTCGTCGAACTTATAGGTATGAATAAATGAACCGAACGTCTCGATACTTGTGGCCTTATCTGCTTTGAGAAGAGGAGTACCAGTAAAGCCAATGAGCATTGCTTCGGGTAGCAACTCTTTCATCGCTGTATGCATCTTGCCTGATTGAGTACGGTGCGCTTCATCAACAAACACGAAGATGTTTCCTTTGGCTTTGAAACCCTTTGGAATTCTGGTGTGTAGCTCTTTGATGAACTCATCGGTGGACTCGCAGTCTTCGATATCCTCATCGTCAGTTCCACGGAATTTATGAACCAAGGAAGCGATTAGCCACTCTTTATCTGTGTTCAGTGTATTTATCAGGTCAGCGCCGCTCTTAGTTCGGTAGATTTTTTCATTAACGCCATTAAAGACTTTCTCAATTTGTTCATCAAGTTCAGTTCTATCAGTGATCAAAAGCACACGTGCATCTGGCTGGTTCTCACGAATCCACTTAGCTAGCCACACCATTGTTAAAGACTTACCTGAACCCTGAGTATGCCAAATGATGCCACCTTCACGCTTGGCAATCCTTGCCTGAGTCGCCTTCACACCAAAGTACTGGTTAGGCCTCGGTCCTTTCTTCACTCCAGAGTCGAAGACGATGAAATCGTGCATGAGTTCAAGCAAACGGGACTTGTCGCACATCTGTAAGATTGCCAGGTCGAGTGGATCCTCAACTTCTGAAGGCTCCTTCCATTTCAACCAATACTTTTCAGGAGTATCAATAACGCCATAACGCAAACCCTCAACATCGTTACCTGCGAAAACGAATTGAACCGTTGAAAAGAATGGACGAATGAACTTCGGGCTCTGATTACCAATAGTTTGACGAATACCCTCAGAAACAGCGATCTTAGAGCGTTTGAGTTCTAGCGTTGCAAGAGCAATACCATTTACATACAAAACAACATCTGGGCGTTTAGTATGTTCGCCCTTGACAGTTACTTCTTCAGCAATAGCAAAGTCGTTAGTTTCAGTATTATTCCAATCAATCAGCCAGACTGTCTCTGTTGACTCTCCAACACCCGGTTTCACCTTCACGCCGTAACGTAAGAGGCCATACACATCACGGTTTGCCTCATACAAATCATGTCCAGCGCCGACGGAAGCTACTTTACTCAGTTGATCTAGTGCCTTGGTAATTAAGTTGTCATCATACCCACGAGCACGGAGGTTCTTTTCTAACCGCTCGGTCTCGATATTTGAGTTACCCTCGCGGTATTCCCAGTCACCGAGGTAATCGTATCCAAGACGATTCCGAAACAACGAAACAACACGATTCTGTGTCTTACGTTCAATCTGCCCTACATCACTCATTGCTTATCCTCCTTGTGAAGCCTAATTCGTCCAGTCAAAAGCTGCTGCATCATTCCCTTTTTTAATTCTTTTATCTTTGCCAATTTCTCTTGAAGGGAAGTTATCTCAGAATCTGCGTCGCTCAATACTTCAGCAATAGCGCGCTGTTCATCTTCATCAGGAATCTCAATTCTAATCTTGCTGTACTCAGCAATCCATCTCCGTTTGTGATCGACAGCAACGAAGTTGATTAACTGCATTCGTTCAAAGATGTAGCGAAGGTTTGTCCCAGGTCGTGCTCGCAGTATCTTCATAGCGGAAGATTTCGCCTTGAATGGAAAGTTGACATACTTTGATGCTGTAGTGAAGTCGTCGAAGATGATGACCGGAACGTTGTTATAGACACCGTGCATATCGCGCGTGTGTCCGAGTAGGAAAGTCTTGCCTGCGGTCAAAACAGGTGTCCCGGTGTCTGTGTAGTCAGTACTAGAAACGATGTATCGGCCAGGTTGCTCGTACTCTAGCATGTCGTAGAGTTTACGATTCGTCCAGTCTTGCGCAAAACCAGGTAGGCGAGTTTGTCCGGTCAGCAGTTGTTGCATCATGCCTTGTTTGATCCCCTGTTTCTTGGCGATTAGTTGCTCAAGTGAAGCGATTATACAGTCAACATCACTTAGCATATTTCCTATTTCTCGTTGCTCTTCAGGGTCTTGTGGAAGTTCAAAGATTAACGGGGCAATGTCCTTTGCATGTATGTGGGGTTGAGCTCCACCTGTTTGGCTGCGGTAGATTAAATCTTGTTTCAAACTCAAACTATAGAAAATGAATTGTAGATCGAAACTAGAGGAAGCTGAGATTGTAGTGCAGTCAGATGCGAAGATGGGAGAAAAATGTATAGCTACATACCCTGCATTGGCGCCAGAAGCGCTAATAGTTATTGTCGGATCAAGGCGGTTTGGTTCGTTGGTATAACTGGAAGGAGTCTTGCCCCCAGCAATCACAGGTATGGTTCCTTTTCCTGCCTGAGCTCGTGTGAGAATAGATCCGCTTCTAAATGTGACGACTTCACCAAATCTTGCGGACTGCCATTTTTTCTGACTGCCTTTGTGCTTGGTTTTTTCGAGCCGTGTTTCTTGATTCATTCCAACTTTTGAGCCACTACTTTTCTTCATACGATTCCCATTACTTTCAGATGCTCATTAACTTTGAGGTAGAGTTTATCAACTTGCTCTTCAAGGGCTTCAACCGTTGTCATATAACGTTCACCTAATGTTTTTACCCTAGAGACTAGTTCAAATGTGAGTTCCTCTGTCTGTTCATTCATTCTGTGTTCTATGGAAGCTCTCCACTTTTCATAAATCACCAGAAACTTAATTTCGTTTTCTGTTATTTCGCCGTATTTATTTAGTGTCATCGAATCTAGCTCCGCTTGTGCTTCTTTGAGGATTTTCTTTGCTGCCGATTCGGCCTTCACGAGCTTCAATGCCTCATTGGCGCGCTCTAGTGTTTCATCATCTTTTGAGGCTTTCGCTTCCTCACTTACATCTGTTAGTGCTTTCTGCGTGTATGCACCTTTATCATTGGTAGCTTCAGAAAGAAGTCCTTCATCGCTACCGTGTTCTTCAGCATGCTCTGTGACTGCTGCAGATGCAGTCTCAAGCTTGGTACTCAGTTGATTTATCTCCGCTTGTTTGTTCGCGAAATAGTAGTTAATAATCAGCACAGGTGGAATAAGGTCCATCTTGTATTTCTTGGCATTTTTGCCTGTACCGATGGTTAGGTCAGGTGTTTCGGTTAGTTTGCGCTCTTTGTCGTTAATTGCCAACCGCACTTTAGCAGCGTTCTTCCATCCATCTGGCATAATCAGGTAAATGTCATCGTGCATTGTGTCATTCCAGTACGACATAAGTTGCTCGTAGAAATCATACTCATCGATTAGCGGAACGCCCCTAAACCGCTCAAGCAAATCATTGCTTAAAGTTTCAATGAGATCGCCTGAATTTGTGTTGTCATCTATTGACTTAAGCATGCCACTATGGGCAGAAAACCAGCTATCTGTAATTGTTTTCACTTCATCTGAAAATTTTCTGAACTCATCAGATTCCAAAAATGTTTGCTGAACATCATTCATTTCAATATTTAGGTCACTGTAGCCTGGCCTATTCGGTTTGAAAAGCAAATCTCGCAACTTTGGAAATGCTTCCCAATATCTAGTTAAAGCATCAATATCTACATCAGGAATACCACCGTTGAGATGAGCGTTCAAATCTTGTAGGTCTTCTGGTTCAGATGAATCAATATAGCGAGGGATGTTGAGGTTATAGTCATTCTTTTGGTCAGCAATTTCGCTCAACGGTACCATGCGTGAGTAGCGGTCAATTTCAGTCTGGCTGTTGAAAGTTTCAATGATTCTGTGAATGTCTTGGCTACGCAGACGGTTTTTGTTGCCATCTTTGATGAACCCTTTGGATGCATCAATCATGAATACGCCTTTGCGAGCTTGAGCATTTTCTTTGTCAAGAATGATAATGCAAGCAGGAATCGGTGTGCCGTAGAAGAGGTTTGGTGGGAGACCAATAACTCCCTTGGTCAGTCCTTGTTTAAGAAGTTTCTTGCGGATAACTCCTTCTGCGTTTCCACGAAAGAGAACTCCATGTGGAAGGATAATTGCTGCTTTTCCTTTTGACTTCAAAGAAGCTAGTGCGTGTAAGAGGAAAGCATAGTCACCATTCTTCGGAGGTGGCGTTCCATACTCAAATCTGCCAAACTCATTTTCAAGACCATTGGTCCAAGACTTAACAGAAAACGGTGGATTCATAACAACGTAATCGAACGTTCGCAGTTTACCACCTTTGGTAAACTGCGGGTTTGTGATCGTATCGCCCTTCTCAATATCTGCGATTTCATTTCCGTGCAGAATCATGTTCATCTTCGCCAAGGCCCAGGTAGCGTTGTCTTTTTCTTGGCCGTAGATTGTCATGCCGCGAGGAGCCTCATTTGCTGCTTTCAGCAGAAGGGAACCAGAACCACAAGATGGGTCATAAACAGTCTGATCCTGACGGGTCTTTGCCCCAATGCCAACTACTTTGGCAAGGATTCGTGAGACTTCTGCAGGAGTGTAGAATTGGCCTTTGCTCTTTCCGGATTCCGTTGCGAAGTGTCTCATCAAATACTCGTATGCGTCACCAAGAAGGTCATCACCTTCGGCGTGTGACCCACGGAAGTCTAAATCGTTGAAGATTGTGACAAGTTTGGAGAGACGGTCTTGCATCTCTTTACCTTTGCCAAGCTTTTCTTCGTCATTGAAGTCTGCCTGGTCAATTACGTTGCGAAGTCCGTTGGCTTCGGCTAGTTTGGCGATAATCTTGTTGAAACGGTCGCCGATTTCCTTGTCACCTTTTACTGCAAGCATGTCATCGAATGACCCGCCTTCAGGGACTTCAATCAGTGAGTTTTTGTCACTCTTGGCTTTGTCGGAAACGTACTTAACGAACAGAAGAGTCAGGATGTAGTCCTTGTATTGGGATGCGTCCATTCCACCACGAAGTTCGTCACAGCTTGCCCATAATGATGAGTAGAGGTCAGATTTCTTTAGAGCCAACTTCACGCCACCACCCTAAAAAAGTGCTTTGTGCCAAAATTACGGCTGTTGCCAACCTTATTGCCAAGGTTTTGGGCATAAGAAAAGACCTTACCAATTGTTTGGTTAAGGTCAGCGTGTTGCTTGACAGTAGTTTTTGCTGCTACATAATCATAGTGTGAGCTGTGAGCTGTGAGCTGTGAGCTGTGAGCTGTGAGCTGTGAGCTGTGAGCTGTGAGCTGTGAGCTGTGAGCTGTGAGCTAGTATTCATTATCGAAGCTCCTTTATTTTTTGTAGCTAATCTCATTATATATTTATTGGACAAAACTTTTGTAATCTGTGTACAAATATATAGTTGTGAATTGTGATTTTTGGGTTTGTCAAGTTGCCTGTGTATGATTGTCGTATTGATGTGTTGCAGTACGTTTGGGTATATGTAGTGTGATTAAACACACTACATCGACTAAAACCCACTACAAGAAAAGTCCACCAGCCCTTATAATGGTTAGTTGGTGATTACGGCAAAACAAATTGGTGGAAATGTTCGAGAATCTGCGGCAAAAAGAGCTTTGGCAGCGAAACTTATACATACTTAGTTTTGGTACTTTTATGACTGGTGTAGGTGCCAGCTTGGTTATTCCGTTTTTGCCGTTATATATTGAGTCTTTGGGACATTACTCAAAAGCTGAGTTAAGTTTTCACAGTGGCTTGATTATTGCTAGTACCTATTTAACTTCTGCTATTGCTTCCCCATTGTGGGGAAAATTAGCAGATCGAAAAGGTCGACGCCCAATGATGCTTCGTGCCAGTTTGGGTATGGGTATCATTATCTTCTTAATGGGGTTCGTAACCAATGTCTGGCAATTATTAATATTGCGACTTTTGCTTGGAGCTTTTTCCGGCTATATCAGTAACTCGACTGCTTTAATGGCAATTATTGTGCCGAAAGATAAAGCTGGTAAAGCATTAGGAACTTTATCTGCATGGAGCACTGCGGGAATGCTTTTAGGGCCACTTATTGGCGGTGTTTTAGCAGTTCATACGGGATATCGGATGACATTTTCGATTACAGGTATCATCATGTTATTCGTATTTTTATTGACTTGGTTTTATATCAAGGAAGACTTTACGCCAAAGACTAGAGCTAAAATGGCGAAGAATAAAGTTCGCTTAGCTGAGATTCCAAATATTAAAATTGTCATTGCAATGTTAGTAACTATGCTGGTAATTCAGCTTTCTGATAAAGCGATTACGCCGATGTTGAGTTTGTATGTGCGGGAATTAGCAAAAAATCCAGATAATGTAACGATGCTGACTGGTTTAGTAGCCTCTGCACCTGGCTTAATGATGATTTTTGCTGCACCATTCTTTGGTAGATTGGGTGATGCTGTCGGACAATATAAGGTTTTGTTTTACGGTTTGCTGTTAGCCTTTGTCTTGTATGTATTGCTTGGTTTTACTAATGTGATTTGGCAATTATTGTTATTAAGATTATTAGTCGGTATCAGTGATGCTGCATTAGCACCAAGTGCACAAATTATTATGGCAAAATATGCTCCAGAAGAATACAAAGGCAGAATCTTCAGCTATGGACAATCAATGAGATCCATTGGGGCAGTAGGTGGCCCAATAGCGGGCTCTGCAGTGGCAGGGTATTTTGATTACCGTTATGTGTTCTTTTTATCAGCGTTCTTTATCATTTTAAACTTAATAAACTTTGGTACTAGTTATAAGGCTTTAAAAGCAGAAAGCACTAAGTAAGGCTATTAAATTACTGCGTCCGAGAAATTATAACAAAAGCAGTAGCACTATCTCCATCGTGACTAGCAGAACAATGAATTAGGATTTGTTTACCCAAAGAACTCGCCACAGCTTTAGCTATAAGTCCTGATAGTGCAATGTAAGGACGCCCCCAATTATCATGGCGGACTTCTATTTCCTGCCAGTTAACTTTATCTGGCAGAATTATTGGAGGTTTCCCTAACAATGCATTGGACCAAGCTTTAATAAGTGCTTCTTTAGTCGCCCAAATTCCTGCTAGATGCTGAGCAGCATTGGGCAACGCATTCTGCACAGCCTTTGCCTCGGCTCGCCTGCGTTCTCGTGCAGTAAAAATTGCAGAGAGAGACGAACCGGGCAAATCTAATTGTTCTGAGAATACATGAATATCAACTAAGTCGATACCAATTCCTAAGATACTCATTAATAAATCCCGTCTGTGCCTAACCTAGCATATGGATCTAGTAGCATAGCAGCTTCAGTCTCATGTGCGTCAATTGACTTATCAGCTGAGAAGCGACGATTTGGAGCTACTTCGAATAGTTCAGCATGACCAATCATTCCAGCTTCTAGACGACGTGCACCTTGGCGAAGTCTAGTTTCTGCTTGTTCACGCCACTTATCAGCAACTTTATCACCTTTAGCTAAGCGTAATGCAGCTTCAAAAGCACCCGGATGTACCATAGCCACCAGTGAAGACACATGACCAAAGCCAAGTGAAGTTAGAATTGCAGCTTTCACAGTACCAACAGACTCTAGATCTAGCGGATTACGCAACCATACTAACCATGGTTCCTCAGCCAAAGCATCATCTACACAATCAAGTGAGATATTTCCAGGCACTTGACCATCAGCAAATAACTGGCAGATACCAGAAACCTGGAATACCGCAGCGCCACCTTTAGAGTGCCCAGTTAAAGTCTTCTGTGAAATGACAAACATTGGATTACCAGGTGTCCTATCTAGGGCTTTTGCTAACCTAGTGTGCAAATCAGACTCATTAGGATCATTGGCGTTAGTAGAAGTATCGTGCTTAGAAACTACTGAGATATCATCCGCAGTAACACTTAACTTAGCTAATGATTTACCAAGTAGGGAATCATTACCACCTCGTGCAGCACCAAGTGCACCAATACCAGGAGCTGGAATTGAAGTATGGATACCATCAGCAAAGCTTTGCGCAAAGCCGACTACACCTAATACTGGTAAGCCCATTTCTGCTGCAACATCACCACGAGCTAGTAATACAGTACCGCCACCTTGAGCTTCAATGAAGCCATCACGACGGCGATCATTTGCACGAGAGTAGAAACGCTCATTGATACCTTTATCAGCCATATTCTGTGAGTTAGCAGTTGCATTCATTGAACCGAAACCGACGATACTCTCTACTGCCATATCATCAATTGCACCAGCAACTACGAATGAAGCTTTACCACAAGTAATCTTGTCGACACCTTCTTCAATTGAAACAGCTGCAGTAGCACAAGCACCTACAGGGTGAATCATTGAGCCATAACCGCCCACATAAGTTTGCATTACGTGTGCTGCCATCACGTTTGGCAGTGTCTCTTGCAAAATATCTGATGGGTAATCTTCACCTAAGAAACGGTCTACGAATAGCTTACGCATTGAAGTCATACCACCAAAACCGGTACCTTGAGTAGAAGCTACCTCAGTTGGGTGCACAGCTTGTAGCAATTCAGCAGGTGTGAAACCAGCTGATAAGAAAGCATCTACAGTGGTTACTAAGTTCCAAGCAGTCATCCGATCCATACCGTCCATGACACTTTGTGGGATACCCCACTTACTAGCGTCGAAGTCAGTAGGTAATTGACCACCAACAGTACGAGTTAAAGTAGCACGACGTGGTAGCTGAGCTTGTGCTCCAGCAAGGCGGGTAACTTCCCACTCACTATCTTCGCTAGCCTTAATTCGAGTTAGTCGTGGATCTTCAATTAAGTAAGATTCTGCAGTTTTCTTATCTGGAACAGTGAAAGTCACATCATGCGATAAGAATACAGTTGCATCTTCCAAAGTGCCTTTATCTTCAATAGCACCTTCGCTTACGAATGACCTAACACCAGAACGGGCAATTACTTCATCACGGAAACGGGTAAAGATTTCGTTCTCAGGAACTAATTCATCATCAGCGTCATACCAACCTGCTTTTGGTGAATCTTTCCAACGAAGTAGCCCCATCATCCATGCTAATTCCAAAACACCAGCAGGAGTAAGATCTACCGAGCCATCAGTGTGCGTACCAAGTTCAGCTTGGTGACGAGTACGAGCAGAACCCCAAGTACTAACCTCACCAATACCTACTACTACGACCATATCTTCAGGACGAGCTGTGACATCTTTCCACAACTTAGCATCGTATGGAATCAAGTCTGGATTAGCAGGTGCCGATAATGCTGGAATAGCTGGCTTATCTTCTACAGTTTCAGCCACTTCTTCTTCAGCCAAATCAGCCATCGCAGCTTTCTTCAAAGCTACCAGATCCACGCCATTACCAAGACCACCAGTTAAATCTGCAAGAACAGGTGCTTCAAGCGCCTCTTTACGAGTCTTAGTAGCGCATAGTTTGATTAGCTCATCAGCGATTTCAGTGGTGGAGTATGTTTGGAAACCAGCCTTTTCCGCTGCAGCAACTAATGGATCATTACCACCCATTAAACCAGTGCCACGAACCCAACCAATACGAGGGTGAGCCAGTGTTACTTTATCAGCCCAAATTTTCTCTACGGACCAACGATTAACTAGTGCGTCAAATGCAGCCTTAGTCTCACCATAAGCACCATCGCCACCAAAGACACCGCGGTTTGGTGAACCAGGTAGCACCACATGGACTTTGCTTACTTTAGCTTGATCTTTATTTAGATTAGCCAAACCAGCAATGGCACGTTCCACGCTCCACAATAGTAGACGAGTTTGTGCTTCAAACTTCTCACCAGAATCTGCTAGCGTACCCATAACTGATGGTGCCGCAAATGGTAAGAATAGCGTAGGAGTAAGTGATGGTTTCAACACGGTAGTAGTAGGACCAACCACCTTAACTTGCTCTGAACCAACCCAGTCAATTACTGCATCAACATCACGATAGCTAGATAAATTAGCTGGAATTACCCATAGTTTAGCTCCAGCAATAGCATTTTCACGATAAAGCTGCTTGGCAAAATCTAAGCGTGCTGCATCAATCCGAGAAGCAGTCATAATTACAGTAGCTCCACCAGTAAGTAATTTGGCAGTAACAGCTCCAGCAATTGAAGCTGGCGTAGCACCAGTAACTAATGCCACATCATCTGCAAATTTACCAGATTTTTCAGCAGTAGCTTCTTTAGCGATCTTGTCATACTTCTTTGCCAAGCTTGACTTATTAGCAGCATTTGCCTTATCAGCCCACCAAATGGCCTGATTAGTGACAGCTTCGCCAGTACCAGTGAAGTTTGCTTTAAGTTTTGGTTCATTCCACAAACGTGCTAAATCTTCACGAGCTGAAGCCCAACGATCATCAATTAGTACTGCTTTCTTTTCATCGAAAGTTGGTGTTACTTGATCAATCCAAGTGCTACCTAATTCAGCACTAACCGCATCGACAATGTGATTAGCTAACTGGGTATCAGCATCTTCTTCAGGAGTACCCTCAGCTAGAGTAGCGACACCCGAAAGACCTAATGCTTCTAACAATGATTTAGCAGAGTCAGCTAGCAAACCATTTTCGCCAAGGAGCTCTTCTTTGAATTGATCAAGAGCAGCAGAATCAACTACAGCGCCTCCACCACTGGAACCACCAGCTTGCGGTAATGCGACAGCAACACCATTAGCAGTTGCAACTGCTTGAACTGCTTTATCAATCAAATCATCAGCTTCAGCAGCTGACGATACTGCTAGTGGCAAAGTATCTAATGAACCACCTCGAGCAGAATCACCTTCACGAGTGCCAAGTAAAATTTCCGCAGTTACAGCATTTGCCCAGCCATCACTTAGCAGCCAAGTATCTTTGACTCGTTCAGAAATGCGAGTAGCCTTAACGCCAGCACTACCAAATAGCTTACGAATTCGATCACGGATTGCTTCACCTAATACTGGACCAAAAGGCTGATAGTTATGTGCTAGGCGATCCACGCTAATGCTTAGTTCTGCCACATTTGCATCAGCAGCACCATCAATAGAAGCCAGTCCTAACTCAGCAGATAGATCCATCAATAATTGGTTACGCCTTGCAGAAGCACCGTTTGTCAAAGTATCAGTAGTATCATCATCAGTAATCTGATCAATTCGTAACTTGTTCGTATATGCCATCAAAGTACGAATTGCTGCAGAAGCAGTGAATGATAGGTCTGCTGGACGTTCAGTCGAAGCCGCAGGTGCCGATGCTACCGGAGCTGGAGCAGTTTCTACTACTTCAGCTACTGGAGCTTCTGCTTTTGGTTCAGCCTCTTGCCTAGGCTCTGCCGCTGGTATTACCTCTTCTTCAGGAGCTGCAATTGTGCGAACATCATTATGAGTTACTACCTTTTCATCGCGTTGTACGTTAAGTACAGCACACTTTGTGCCACTAAATTGTGGTAGCTTTAAAGTTTTTTCACCAAGTGAAGCTAGAGTAGGGGATGCAGCTAGACCAATTTCAATTAAGCGCTCTACCCCTAGGCCACCATTATTAACTGGAGTTAATAGTAACTCTTGAGTTTCAATCCAGCGTACTGGAGAGGCAAACTGCCAGCAAAGTAGCTCTACTAATAGCAAACGTGCTAATTTTTCTGGCTTCTTAGCAGCTTTTTCCCAAGCACCAGGTTCTTCTAGTAGCTCACGAATTGGTTTAGAATCTACTTCTTCCACAATAGTTTCTGCAAACGAACGAGTTAACTCAAAAGGTACAGCAACTAAGTTTGGAATATAGCTATTTGCTAGATGTTCATGATCAATGTTCTTTGGTAACAGTTTTAATAGCTTTTCACGGAATTCTTCAACACCATCACGAAGCACCTTAGAGTGGAACGGTACATCAAGACCAGGAATGTACATAAACGCATTCCTACCACCAAATGCTGCAGTACGTTCTTCTACATCAGCCTCTAGTGCCTTCAAACCTGCAATAGTTCCAGCAATTGCGTATTGCTGACCAGCAAGGTTAAAGTTCACAATCTGTAAGAATTCTCCAGATTTTTCGGCTATTGACTCAATGTAATCAGTTACTTCTGCATCACCGACACCAAATTGATTTGGACGCAATGCTCCCATGCGGTAATTGGAACGACCTTTTTCGTCACGCTCTACTAGATTGTGCATAGTAGCACCACGATGGAATACAATCTCCAAAACTGTTTCCAGTGGAATTACTTCACCATAAGATGAAAGTGCAGTGTATTCACCTAGTGAGTGACCAGCAAAGTAGGCACCAGATACTAGGGCATCTTGTTCACGTAGTCGCTCAGTTTGTGCAAATGCCATAGTAGCCATTGCTACCTGAGTGAATTGAGTTAAATTCAGCAAACCATCTGGGTGGCGCCAAGTTTGTTTTTCAGAAACAATCTCAGTAGGGTTATCACGCACTACGCTAATAATTGAGAAGCCTAGTTTTTCTTTAGTAACTTTATCGGCACGTTCCCAAACTTCCTTAGCAGCTGGTGAAGTTTCCATTTCATCAAGACCCATACCTTGAGCTTGGATACCCTGGCCAGGATATACATAAGCAGTACGAGCTGGAATAGTTGCTGCAGTACCACGGGAAACTACTTGGCCATCAATCTTAGAAGTAACTTCGATGACTTGACCACCATCTGGCAATCTACCAATACGTTCTACAGTTATATCAATACTGTCATTCAGATTAACTAGGCCATACATATTGTAAGACCAACCAGTAATCTTATTGCCGATGCCATCACTTCCAGTAGCTGCAACTAAGTTTTGTGCTACTGCTGATAGCCACATACCGTGTACCAGTGGTACTCGTAGACCAGCCACAATAGAAGCGTGAGTTGAAGTGTGAATTGGGTTAAAGTCACCAGAAACATTAGCAAAAGGCGTCATATCTGCTGGAGCAGTAACTTGAACTTGGCGCAAAGTAGAGCGTGGAGTATCAAGCATCTCACTAGCATTGCCACCAGCATCAGCAACAGCTGGAGGTGGGGTAGTAGCACCGATACGACCACGAATTGCGAAACGTTCGCTAAATTCACCGATTTCTTTACCTTCATGTAGCAAAGTTTCCTTTACTACCACAATACGACCAGCAGAAGATTCTAGTAAATCTACCGTGCGAGCTACGACAGTAAGCTCTACTGGGCCATCAGCAAGTAGTTCCGCTGGATCTACATCAAGACGAGCAGTATGATCAAGGTGTACCGCAGAAAGTAAACCTTCAATTACTGGGTAATCATTAACCATTGCAGAACCAAGCGCTGCATAAATTGCTGGCCAGCACATACCTAATAGTGTATCTGGAACCCATTCAACAGGCTGATATTCTGCTGGTAATGCTTCTGCAGTTGCAGTACGGTGTAGTGCTGCAAGATTTGAATTAACAGTGAATTTCCAAGTTGCTTCACCAAATTCAGAATCCTTAGCTAGTTTCATAACTGGCAATTCCGTAATTGGATCTCCAGTAATAGTAGTTCCGCCAACGCCAGCTGTAGCTGCCAATAATGCATACATGTTCTTAGGTAATGTATCGTGATCCACTACTGGCATTGCCCCAAGAGTAGCCTCTTCACCTAAACGCAATGGAATAGTAAGTGAACGTACTGCATGGTTTTCTGTACCATTTGGATCTTTATCCCAATAAGTATCGAATTCGATTGTTAAATCATAAACATCAGCATTATCTTCTTGCTCAGTTATGGTAAAAGTATCTGGTTCGAGAATATTTGCTGGGTTTTCGATTAGATTACCATTCCACATAATATGTGGTGCATTAGTAATAAACTCAGTAGCATTTTTTGCATTTGCTAGGCGAGCGTATGCCTGCTTAGCTTTGTCAGTAACTCGAGTCGCACAAGCAGCTTCAAAACGACCTAATAATTCATGGATTGGTTCGTTAACTCGGTCGATACCTGCAACAGAAACTGGTCCAGGAATAATACGAACTTGATCAGCAGTATAACGATCATCTTGTGACTGCCATAGGTTATCTTGACCCCACCAACGTAAGATATCGTCATCTAGTACTGGTACGAATGGCATTGGTTTTGGGTGCTTTCGGACAAGTTCAGTAAACCAAGCTGCATCACGTGGTGTAACTAGTAAAGTTTTTGCAGTAGGATAGGCTTCGACAAGTTTATCGATTGCACCAAAAGGTTCACGTACTGACTCAATGTCTGGGAATAAGGTTCCAATTTCACCGTATTCAGCATCATTTAGACGCCCTTCAATTCGATGTAATAAATCAAGGAAACGGTCGATCCAAGTTTCATCAACCCAAGGATGTGATAATTTTGCAAAACGAGTAGCCCATTCTAGATAAGTCATTTTATCTAAATCACCGAAGTATGGCTTTGAAGTCTTATTTAAAGCTTCGACAATTTCATCCTTGCGTGCTGCAATTGCTTCCGCGTCACCAGTTACTTGAGCAATTAACCGAGCACAAGCTGAAGCAGCATTATCAATTTCGTGAATATCTGCGCGTAGATGTGAAAGACTAGAAGCCATCCCACCACGAGTTTGACCTTCACCAATCCAACCACCTTGGGCATCATCAATGGCACGGTCAGGAATACCTTTAGTTTCTAGCAGTAATTGTTTCACTTCTTCAGAAGTCTTTGCTTCTTTAGCAGTCATTGCTGCTGTACCGACTAATACTCCATCAACTGGCATTAAGCGATTATTGTGTGGCAGTGACCATTCACCGCTTATGTAATCAGCAGCACGTTCTGGGGTACCAATACCACCACCGACACAAAGCACTACATTTTCATGCTCACGTACTTGAGTGTAAGTAGAAAGTAGCAAGTCATCGAGGTTTTCCCATGAGTGGTGACCACCAGCGTGACCATCTTCTACCTGCATAATGATATTAGTGCCTTCAACTTCACGAGCAATTGCCAGTACCTGACGAATCTGCGCTACAGTTCCAGGTTTGAAAGTAACATAAGGCATACCAGTAGTTTTTAGTTCTTCAATGAATGATTCAGCTTCATCAACCTCTGGAACACCTGCAGAAATAGTTACTCCATCTAATGGGGCACCAGCAGCGCGAGATTTTAATACGATACTTTGAGTACCAAAATGTAGATTCCATAAGTAACGGTCTAAGAACATCGCATTAAATTGTGCAGTGTGACCTGGTTTAAGCTGTTTGCGCAATGACTTTAAGTTTGCAGTGTAAACTTCTTCAGTTACCTGACCGCCACCAGCCATTTCGGCCCAGTGTCCAGCATTGGCTGCTGCAGCAACGATTTCTGGATCAACTGTAGTAGGAGTCATACCTGCCAATAAGACTGGAGAACGTCCAGTTAGACGTGAGAATTTGGTGTCGACAGCTTTTTTACCATTTGGTAATTCCAGTACTTTAGGTGCAAATTGTGCCCAATCTACGCTCTTAGTTGGAGTGTTACCTAGTGTCATAAATTGATCACGGGCAAAAGTAGTGCCGATAGAGACAGTGCCGATACCAGTACCATTTAAGTTTTCAGCATTGATTTGGTTAAGACTTTCACCTGGGCCTAAATCAAGTACCCAGCCAGCACCAGCATCAATAATTCCAGCTAGCTGCTTAGGCCAATCAACTGATTCAAGCAATATTTTTTGAGCTAGAGGTTCCACAGTCTTTTTAGTAAGCCCAGCTGTTTCTGCCCATGACAAGACTTGATGATAAGCCTGAGTCAAAAGTTCTGAATGGTAAGGTGCACCAAGTTGTAAGAAATCAAATTGAGCTTCGAAGCCTTTACCGCCGTGAGTTTTCTTAGCGATTGCTCGTGCTTCAGTAGCTTCACGTTCTTTACCTGCTGCGATTACCTGCTGTAGCTCTGCAGGAGCGCCAGAAAGAATGAAACGACTAGGACTGTTTGTGAGACTGACATTTACTGAATTAAGCTCTATCGAATCTAGTAAACTATCAAGAATTGGTTTAGTCACTCCTTGCGCTGACAACATTGGAGTAGCATTGCCAATTGCATATAGAGCATCTGCAACCACATTTGCTGAAGTTGCAGCACCGATTAAGCGAGCAGCAGCGAAAATCTCAGCTTTTTTAGCTTCATCATTAGTGACCCAAGCTTTAAACAATGCTTCAGCTAAAATACCTTGAGAATGTCCTTGTACGGAAACTGGCGCATTATTGCGTAAATCAAATCCGTCATTGGCTAAAGCTTCTAAAGTAGCTAATTGAGTAGCTAAAATTCCTGGAACTGAATAGAACGGGGTACTTTCAGCTTCAGCATTAGGTTGTAGCGTAAATTGACCATTACCAATTAGTGTAAGTTCTTTCGAAACTGGGGCTAATAATTTATCAGTTGCCGCTACTAAATCTTTTAGTGAAGATTCTACTGAGGCATCAGCTATTAGCTCAGTGATTTCACTTAGCCAAGGTGACGATTGCCCAGCAAAGGTAATCGCAAAAGTGTTATCTGCATCAGTGCCAAGAGTCTGATAAAAGAGTTTAGATAATATTGATGAGTTAGACATTAAAAGACTTTCGATAGTAGGTACGACTTATAGTGGACCATTGTCGTGGCGTTTTGGCCCAACAAAGTTAGAATTTTTGGTTTGAGTAATTTGTAGTGATTCAATAATTGATTGACGAGTTTGAGCAGGAGTGATTACCGCATCAAATTCGCCTTCTGCTACTGATAAATCAATATTGATAGTTTCTTCGGTGTATTGATCAGTTAGCTCTTTCCGCAGTTTATCGACATCTTCACCATTTTTTGCAGCAGCTGCTAGTTTTCGACGATGCATAATTGATACGGCACCTTCGGCACCCATTACGGCGATTTCAGCTTTTGGCCAAGCGAAGTTAAAATCAGCACCGAGAGCTTTGGAACCCATCACAATGTATGCGCCACCGTAAGCTTTTCGAAGTACTACCGTAATCAGTGGGGTAGTAGCGTTGCCGTAAGCATGAATCATTTTGGCACCGCGACGAATAATTCCCGCTTGCTCTTGCTCAGTACCAGGACGATAACCAGGCACATCAACTAGTGTCACAATTGGAATGTTAAAAGCATCGCAGAACCTAACGAAACGGCTAGCTTTTTCGGCAGCATCAACATCAAGAGTTCCAGCATCATGCATTGGTTGATTTGCCACAATACCTACTGGATTTCCTTCAAAACACGCAAAGCCAATCACAATATTGCGGGCAAAAAGTTCTTGAACTTCTAGGAATTCATTATGATCAACCAGAGATTCAATTACTTCAATAATGTCGTAAGGTTGATTCGCAGAATCTGGGACGATTGAAGCTATTGAACTATCATCAGCAAATTGCTGTGTCGCTGGTAGGTAGGCATATTTTGGCGTTGCTTCATTACAGTTAGCAGGCAGGTAAGATAGTAAAGTTCTAGTGTATTCAATAGCGTCTGCTTCAGAATCTGCAAGGTAGTGTGCCACACCAGACTTTAAGTTGTGTAATTCACCGCCACCTAATTCGTGGAGTGATACTTCTTCACCAGTTACTGCTTTTACTACATCTGGGCCAGTAACGAACATGTGCGAATTTTCTTTAGGCATAATAATGAAATCAGTCAATGCCGGTGAATAAACCGCACCACCAGCACAAGGTCCTAAAATCAATGAAATTTGTGGAATTACTCCAGAAGCTGCACAGTTTTTTTGGAAGATACGTGCATATTGACTTAATGCAACAACGCCTTCTTGGATTCGGGCACCACCAGAGTCAATCAGTGAGATTACTGGAATTTTCATATTTAATGCTAAATCCATAAGTTTTAGGATTTTATCGCCTTCAGCACGGCCAAGAGTTCCACCACGTACTGCGAAGTTTTGTGCATAAACAGCAACTTTGCGACCTGAAATAGTTCCATAGCCAGTAACTACTGCAGCACCTTTAAAACCATTTTTCATGCTGCCACCGGCAAATTGTCCAATTTCTCTAAAAGATTGTAAATCTAGAAGTTCATTGATACGTTCATGAACTGTCATTTTACTGTTAGTTTGTTCTGGCTGTTCTTCAGTAGCTGTTTTTTGATTAGGTAGGTTTATAGTCATGGCTATTCCTTATTGTCAGATTCTTCAGCTTCTAATTTGATTAGAGTCTGAGCTCGAGATACTTTATCGCCTGCTTTTACTAAAATTTCTTCAATAACTCCAGCACGGTGAGTATGGACATATTTTTCCATTTTCATGGATTCGAGAACCATAACTAAGTCGCCTTCATTAACTTCGGCACCTGGTTCAATTGGAACCCTAACTACCATTGCTTGCATATCAGAGTTGATAACATTTGAATCTGTGGTAGTTAAAGTCTTGCTAGGGGTTTTGCGACTCGAACGTAATGGTTGAGTAGGGCGAGTATTTGCAGCAGGTTCCTGTGTGCGTGCCCCAAAAATATTAGTTGGTAATGCTAATTCGTGACGTTGACCGTTAAACTCTACGATGAAACTCATCATTTCTTTTGCTTTTTCAAGTAATGCGTTAGCTGCTGTTTTATGAGCAGGAGTTTCAGGTTTTGGTGCTTTTGTCATGAAATCTTCTAGAAACCCTGCTTCAAGCCATTTAGTCCAGATTTTAAGTTCATCATCATTGAATTCTGGAAGTTTGATGATTTCTTGATAAAGGGGAATAGGAGTATTAACTCCTGAAACTTTTAATTCGGTTAAGGCGCGTTTTGCTCTAGCAAGTGCATGTTTTCGGTTTTCGCCAGTAACAATTAATTTAGCAATCATGGAGTCAAAGTCTGGAGTAATCTTATCGCCAAGACGTACTCCAGTATCAATACGAATCCCTGGGCCAGCTGGCCATTGTAAGTCCTCAAGGCTACCAAGTGTTGGAGTCAAACCAGCATAGGGGTCTTCACTGGTAATACGAAACTCAAAGGAGTGTCCACGAATTTCAGTATTATCAATAGTCTTACCCTCTGCAATTAGCAGCTGTTGGCGTACTAAGTCGATTCCAGTTACTTCTTCTGTGACAGTATGTTCTACTTGTAGACGAGGGTTCACTTCTAGGAAGTAAACTTCACCATTTTGATCTAGTAAGAATTCACAAGTACCTAAACCAATGTAATCTACACTCTCAAAAAGTTTTTTAGAACTTTTAACTACAGTGGCTAAAGTTTCTGAATCTAAATTTGGTGCAGGTGCTTCTTCGATAAGTTTTTGGTTACGCCGTTGAACAGAGCAATCACGAGTCGAATAAACTACAAAATTTCCATGCTGATCACGACCGCATTGAGTTTCAATATGACGTGCTTTCTGTACAAAGCGTTCAATAAAGAAACCCGTTAGAGTTTTTTCATCACGACCTAAGAAAAAATGGTCTAGTGCAGTTTCATCTTCGATGACATTAATACCTCGACCACCGCCACCATCAGCCATTTTCAAGATAATAGGATAGTCATGTTTTGAAACAAATTTTTCCACTTCAGCTTTACTGCTGATTGTGTGATTTGTGCCTGGAATTGTCGGTACTTTTGCCTCAGTGGCAACTTTACGGGCTTGCACTTTATCGCCCAAAGCTAATATTGATTCAGGCTTTGGCCCTACCCAGGTTATTCCAGATTCCATTACTTTTTTTACGAAATCAGGATTTTCTGATAGGAATCCATATCCAGGGTGAATTGCATCAGCACCAGCTTTTTGGGCAATGCTAATGATTTTGTCTTGAGCTAAATAAGTTTCTTCTGCAGTAGTGCCAGATAATGCATATGCTTTATCAGTAGCAGAAACAAACTGTGAGTCAATATCTTGATCTGCATAAATTGCTATCGAGTTTGCTCCGTAGTCTGAGACGCCACGAGCAACTCTTAGGGCAATTTCTCCTCGATTTGCAATTAAAACATTTTTAATAGTATTCATCGGCATTCCTTGCAGATAGTGGTTAAGTCAAGATTTATTGGGTTTTTGGCACTACCGATATTTATATCTCCAGCATTAATAAGAGTTAAACCATCGGGAGCCTTAAGAATTAGTTCACCAGTGTCATGGATATCTTGGGCATAACCATTAATTATTTTTTGGTCTGGTAGTTTTGCAGAAACATCACTCTTTAATGTGCTGCACTGTTTTTTGTAGTTGTTTAATAAAATTTCTGGATTATCAGCTATTTGGGAAACTTCATTTTGGATAAGTTCAACAAGCTGATGTGTTAGCTCCATTAAAATCTCTGAGGAAATCTTTTCCCCCGTAGCAGCATTTTTCCAGCCATATTCGGCTACTGAGATTGCATTTAAAATTGCTGGAGTAGCTGCAGTTAAGTTAATCCCAACACCAATTACTACGCCTTTGTCTGTTAGTTCAGTTAAGATACCAGCAACTTTTTTATCTCCGATTAAGACATCATTTGGCCATTTTAAATTGATATTTGGAATTTTATTTAGATTGATTAATTTTGTAAGAAAATTAACTACAGCTACACCAGCAGCGAGAGGTATTAATCCTAATTTCTCAGGATTAGTAGGTACAGGTAAAAGTGTTGACATCAGTAAAGAAGAGTTAGCTGGAGCGTACCATGAGCGATTAGCTCTACCTTTGCCAGCACTTTGATGACCTGTAACCACAGTATTGAAGTTAAGAAGATTAGCTTTGGAAATGAGCTCATGATTTGTTGAGGAAGTGCAATCAACATATTGAATAGAAATATCAGTATTAAGGGTGTCATTTCTTGAAATATTTTTACTAATATTAGCTATTTTCACAATCACTCCTTTCCTTAAGACATCGCCGTTTTCTCAGTCTTTTTGCAAGTCTACTTAGCTTACATTTAATGAATTTTACATATTTAAAAACTTGATTGCAAAAATCATTTATATTATATTAATTAATTTATATATAGTATCTAATTTATATTAAATAAAACTTTAATTCCTTGAAAAATCATGTAAAGTAGCTAATTAAGATAAAATAATTAATCAGTCAATTTAAAGTGTTGGTAAAAATGATTGTTGATACGAAAAAGATAATGTGGTTGCTTAGCAATCACAGTGCTTACTCCATATCAAAAGAAACGGGGATTGCTATTGCCACTTTATCGAGATTGAAAAATGGTAAAGCGAAACTTGAGAATATTACTATAGCTTCTGGTGTAAAGCTAACTGCATTGAGTGATAAATTAAAGACTGAAGAGTATCAAGAACATCCTGATGGACCACTGGATAACATTGATATTTTCCGTAAGAGTATCCATGGTTTTGGTAAGTTGATTACTAGGAAAAACTAGTTTGAAATTTTAAGTTATTTTTTTTAAGTTATTACTAGCTAGATTTTGCAGTATTTATAGTTTGGATTATTTCATCAGTGCTAACAACTTGTGTACATTTTTCAAACATTTTATTAAAAAGTACTTGGTGTAATTCACCATCAGTGTCGGTCGAAGCATCTTCGACTACGATAACATCATAGCCATTCTGATAAGCATCTATTGCAGTAGTAAGCACTCCTACCGAAGTAGCGACACCAAGCAAAATAATGGTTTTTATATTGTTCGCACGTAGCTGGCTTTCTAAGTCTGTATCAAAAGATGCACTAGGTGCATCTTTAGGGATTTTGACTACTGGATTTGATGTTGGTTTCGTTGCTACCTCCATTAAGAGGTCAGTGAAGTTTTCAGGTGGATCCTCATTTAATGATTTAGCAGTTGCAGCGTCATTTGTCAGCATTCGAGCAACAGTTTTAGGCCAAACGCTTATTAACGCAATAAGTGCAGAAGTTCCTTCAAGTGCCGTATTAATCTGGTTAGCTCTAGTTACCATTTCTGTTAATGAATGGGGTGCTAGGTCAAAGTTTCTGAATCCTTTTTGTAAATCAATTGTTACTAAGGCTGTCTTACTGAGGTCTAATTGATTTGTATTAACCATAAAACTTTCACTTTCTTTATTGTTTGATAGCTGGCTTTTAACAACTCAACAAAAGTTAAAGTAGTCTAGGTAAAAAATAAAGTGCAAATATAATAAGCAATAAAACTTAAATAAAGTCATTGGTTTGTTAAATTAAGTATGAAATGAGCACTTATTATGACTTCTTTAATAAGATTTAGTTATTAATTATTTTATAAAATTTTCGAAAATTTAAGGACTATCCAAATAAAAAGTTAACTAAATCACATTTTCTTGTTGTGTATTTAGGTAAAAGTTATTTGATAATTAAATGGTTTCAGTAACCTATAATTAGATTATGCAGCAAGTTTTTTTAATTAATTTAAGCAATCGCAAGCTCGATAATTTTAATAAGAAATTAACTAACAATGATTTAGAGGTTAAAAATCCCCAGCTAAATGAAGCAGCAAGTGTAGATAATTTAATTATTTATTCAGATAAAACATGGGTAGAAAATATTACTGCTCTCAATAAAATAAATTTTCACAAGTTGCTTTCCAAAAGATTACTAGCCAATAAACCAACTATATGCGTAGGCACGGTATTTAATGTGCTTTTCACTAGCTATGGCGAAATGGAAACAATTCAAAATAGTGGAATTTCAGCTAAAAGCCCAGATGAGTTTTGGTATCGAAATGAAGTTAATAATAAAATTCCTAAAGGTTATGATGAATGGCCAGGTAAAGTTGAAAAAACTGACACTACTCAAATGAAAGTTACTGGTATGCCATGGACATTGCCACAAGCGGAAAGTGTCTATTCTTGGGATTTTGAACAAGTGGCTTCAGTAATTGCGCCACCAAAAACACTATTTGCTGATGATGGTACTACCTTGGTGGCTGTAAATAACCACCCATTAGCAGGAATTTCTGCAGATATAGACAAAACTGAAACTGCTCAAGACTTTATCGTTAATTGGGCTAAAGAAAGAAAATTTTTATGAGTAACCGATACCAACAGCAATTACCTAAGAAATTAAAAAAAATCACAATTAAATATGATGAAACTGATTATTTAACCAGTTTAACTACGTGTGGTAAAGCAAACGAGTTTAACGATAAGATTCAGCTTGACAATGTCGAATATCTTGGAGCACGAACAGAATTTCGTGCAGGTGCCATAGGGGAAGTGGAGCTGTATGATGCTCTTAATAAGTCAGAATTTTTAGTCGCAGTGGCAAATAAGGCAGTATCTTCCGATTTAGTTACAATCAAAGCCCCAGATGGTAGGAAGACGCTACCAATATTTACTTCAGGAAGTGCCTTCAATAAATGGAATGTTACTAATAAAGCACTATCAGTTAAGACAAAGAATATTGCTAGATTAGCTGTAATTGAAGGTGTTGAGATTTTGGTAGTTGATCCTGGACAGCACGAAATGCAGTTAGTGCGCAGACCTGCCATTTGGTCATTAGCTCAGCAAGTGAAATGGCAACCTGCTTATGATAATTCCGAAGTTACCGAATTATTTGAAAATTCAATTTCAGCTATTCCAACTGTTCGTAAAGTGAATTTAGCACCAGCAGCTACAGTAGCTGATTTAAGAGCTGGGAAAGTGGGCGTGGTAGAGCTTAGAGTTACTTTGGCTATTAGGCCTGGACTGGGCCAAGAGGAAATACAAGATATTGTAAATAAACTGCAACAAGCTTGGGCTACTGACAAACGTTTAATTCAACTAGTGGATTCATTGGAATTAAAAGTAGTTTCAGCAAATTTTTAATCCCAGATTTTTTATTGAAAAATACTCATAAATCTTGTCAAAAAACTGAAAATACAGAATGAATATTTTACCTTAGGCGGTATAATTATCAGCAATATGAAAAGAACTAAAAGCAAAGTCGCTCGACATGACCGCATTAAAGAGCTAATTACCAATAATGCCATTCATTCTCAGTTTGAGTTAGCTGACCTTTTGAAAAAGGACGGCTACAAAGTTACCCAAACTACACTTTCTCGAGACTTAGTTGAGTTAGGTGCAGCAAAGATTAGAAGTTCAGATAACTCATTAATCTACGCTATTCCTGCAGAAGGTTTATCTGGTGTGCATCAAGCAGATACAAGCACTTCAAATCGTAAAGATAAGATGATTAGTGCCTGTCAAGAGTTTCTAATTGGTGCTGAAGGTTCGTTAAATATGTGTGTATTGCGTACTCCACCAGGGGCAGCACAATTTTTAGCCGCATCAATTGATCATTCATTAATCCCTAAGGTTATTGGTACGATTGCAGGTGATGATACTGTATTGCTTGTCTGTCGAGAAGACTATCCGGGACAAAAAGTAGCTGATTATCTAGTTAAGCTTTCTTCTAAATAATTCTTATTACAGGAAATATAGTTATATGCAAAAGAATAATAACCGTAAAAAGACAAATAATGATGACTCATTGATTGCTGAGCTACCATTTTTTGAATCTCCTGAGATTGATTTTCCTAATGATTCTGACGCTTATTTGCTTGAGTGGTCTTGGGCATTTGAAGAGTCTATTAAATCAGCTGAGCTATCTGAAATGCTTAATACTGCTATTCCAGTACGATTAGCAGGTTCTTGGGGTGATATTAAAAATATTGACCCAATGGAAATTACAGGTTTAATTCTAGACGAAATGCCATACTCAGTAGCATCCGAAGGCGTAGAGTCAGATTTTGCAGCATATTTCTTGGTTCCGGCAAGTAGTCAAACCGCTGAGCTAACTACAGAAATTCAAGGAGCAGCAGCTGAAACTATTACAGATATGCCGTTAGAAATCACAATTAACAGTATTGAGCAACTGAAACTTACTGATTTTGCAGTAGAACTAACTGATATTTCTGGGAAGCGTCCACACCAGCTTGATATTTTAATTGCCGCAGTATTTGCCCAGCATGGTTGGGACATCAAGAATTTTGTTGATTTTAGCGAAACTAAACGTATTGAATTTTGGGAACAGCAATACTTATCATTAGAAAATTAGTTATTAGTATTGGTATCTATTTTAATAAATGGTACCAATGCAGAAGTACTAAATATTAAAATAGTTACCATTTGATATTTGGAGTTATAGGCCATAATGTGTTGTTATTTTTCTTTGTAGGGGTTATTTTTTCTGTGATGTAGGCCTGTTTGTTAGCTTCTAAAGTTAGCTTATGGGTTTTAATCAATATTCTGCTTGGTGTGTGCT
>JASGDC010000017.1:0-32950 GCA_047608145.1 Micrococcaceae bacterium | reverse complement strand
GAAGTACCAGAACCCTCATCCGTAGAACCAGGAACCTCACCACTAGAACTTTCCCCACCAGCAACATCTTGAGAAACACTCTTCTTAGCAGCCATCTCAGCACTATCAGGAATAGCAGACGGACGATCAGACTTAGAAGCAGGCGAAGAACCAGAACCCTGGAGTGAATTTTTACCACCAGCAGAATCAGATACTTTCTTACCAGCAACACCTTTACCACTACGTGCAGAATCAGCGTCTACATTGCCATTAATAATGTCATTCGCACTATCAGCAAGACCAGCAGCAGCTTTACCACCGTTGATACCACTCTGCGCCTGCTGATTAAGATCAGACTTCATCTTACTCGCAACAAAAGAACCAGCAGCCACACCAGCAGCCGCAGCTACACCACCAACAACACCTGCTTTTGCACCAGCCTTAGTAGCTTGAGTACCACCGCTAGTCGAGACACCTGAAGTTGAACCACCAAAAGAAGAAGCAGACTGGCTCCCTCCTACAGAAGATTTACCACCAACAACCCCAGAAGAAGCAGACTGCCCGCCACCTATAGAAGAACCAGATTTACTATTCTTCATTACCTGAGCAGCCTTACCAACAAGATTAGATACCGCACTCTTACCAGCACCAATCACCTTCCCAGAAGGATCCATAGCATCCGCAGCCCCCAACGCACCAACAGACTGACCACCAGTAAAATCAACCAGCCTAGCCGCCATCTGAGGCGAAGCAGTAGCAATCAAAAGAGCCAAAACCGTAAAAATAAAAGCAAAGAAAGAATTATTCTGCTCCTTAATCAAATAACTAAAAACAGAAATAACAATAATCGCCAACGGCTTCGCAAGAATAAACCCAACAAGAATCTTCATCCAATTCTTAATCCACTCCTTAGCAGCCTCAAACGGAAGCATCGCAAAAACCACCGGAGCCAAAGCAACAATCGCAATAATCGCAAAATCACGAAACATCATCGACATCCAAAACGCACAAGCAGCCAACACAAAAATCAAAGCCAAAACACAAAGAATAATAGACGTACCAGTAGCAGTAAACAACTCCGTAGTACTCAACTTAGTAAAATCAGTCTTAACCGGCAACGCAACATCATTAAAATAACACCCAATAGAAGCAGCCGATCCATCATCGGGAATGGAGGGTTGATAAACGCCTTGAGTTGGATTAGCAGCATTATCAGGATCATAGCTTCCACCGACATAGTTTCCACAAACACTAGCTGTAAGCTGACTCCCATCCTTACCCATCACTTTACTAAAAAGTGCTGCCGTTGAATTATCCACACCATTACGAATATTCAACATCGCATAAGAAGCGAAAATACTAACAGGCAACGCCACCATACCACCAACAAAAGCACGAGCCGCCTTAACACCACTACCCTGCCAAGCAGCCGAAACCAACTGCAACAACATAGCAATAACAACTACTGGAGTAACAACAACAGTAAGAGTCCTTAAAATCCCAGATGTACCATCAGAAGCAGAAACAAGCACATGATAAGCAGTCTCTTGCGACTGACTACTCGTACCCGTAATCGCATTACCAATAAACCCCGTACCAACGCCAAGCAACCACTGCCATAAACCAGTAAGAAGCGTTACAAGGCCTGCATATACGCCCTTAAGCGGAGCATCAAACCAATCTCCAAACCCAAAATCCGGGAACCAAGATGGCAACAAACTTCCAAGTGAGCTCACAACTCCAAAATAAGTATTCATACGCAACGCAGACCTTTCTCAACGCCTAGTTTTCTATTCATTACAGTTTCTGTGCAACAGCCCAAACAACAATGGAACCTGCACTAGCAATAAGGACAATCACCAACAAAGCAATACCCATAGCACCAGCACCCTTCTGCTGATGACCACCAGAATTAGTAGCACGACCAAAACCAAACAAAGCAGCAGCCAAAATAAAGCCAATAACTCCGATATAAATACCAAAAGCCTGAATAGCTCCGATAAAATCATGTAGCCAACTCAACCCTGGAACATCAGCACTAAAATTTGGCTTCAAATCTGTCACAGCACCCAAACTCTTCAAATGATTAAGCATTTTCTCTAAACCTCTCCAATACTTGCCACAAACAAAAATTTTTTATTTGCCACACATTAATTCCAGGAAGAAGGAACAAAGTTAAACTAAAAAATATAGGGGGGGCAAAATATTTTGCCCCCCCCTATATTTTTTAGAAATTATTTTTATATTAATCTCCTTCATAGTAAGCAAAAGACGATACCGCACCACCAGAACCCCAAGCACCATCCGAATTATCAATTTTCCCCTTAACCTTCGAATACCTTAAAGGCTTATTACCTGTTTGAGAATTACTGAAATTATATTGCTCAACCTCAATAGTCTTACCATCTTCCTCCACCTTTGAAACCATAGCCACATGCCCATAAGTACCCGTATTCCAAATCGCTACCGCACCAACACGAGGAGTATCATTCACTGTCCAACCAGAACGTGAAGAAAGAGCAGATTCCCACTGATTAGCATTACCAGCACCAGTAAACTTAACAGTTTCCCCTTCTTTCCACCCCATAGCCTTATTCACCCTGAAGGAAACAAAGTCCACACACTGACAAATCCAACCACCAAACTGAGTAGCTTCTTGAATCAAGTCCTCAGTTGAAGCGTTACAACGATCTTTATACGGATAATCATCCTTACCCGAAGAAGCCGCACTACTACCGCTACTAGAACAAGAAGAAGACGAAGAGGAATCCACATCATCTAAGTGCTTAATAATATCTTGAGCATTACCCATCACTTTCTTATAATTAGACCCATCCGAAAACGCTGAAGCTTGCACCTGCTGAGCAATCATCCAAGGATCCGTAGCAGTAATCTGACCATCCTTCTCCTTATCCAAATAACCCAAAGTACCATTATGTAAAGAACCATCAGTATCCTCAGTCAAGAAACGATCAGTAGACCACTTAGCGTCCTTACGCTTATCCGCCGGACCCCAATTAGCACGCTGCTGAAACATTCCCAAAGAATCACTATCACCATAATCCAAAGCCTGCATCTCAGACTCAGCAATAGCAACCATAACCGTAACCAACAAATGCTTAGCATCACCATTATGCTCTTCAACAGAATCACGAATAATCTTCGCATTCTTCTTCTGAACCTCACTAGCAGTACTCCACGAAACATGAGAAGAATCAATAGACTCCTCCTCTAAATCCAAAGAAGTCAAAGAAGAACTACCACTTGATGAACAATCATCAGACGCCACAACCGCAGAAGCACTAGGAACAAGAAAACCAGCCACCAAGAAAAAAGGAGCAGTAACAATAGCCAAAATAACTAAAATACTAATAATCGTCTTCTTCATGCTCACCCCCTTCCACTAGTAATTACTAGAAAAGGAAAAGAAGTTAAAAAGAGACCCACCCCCACAAAGGAGCAGGCCTCTACAATACAAATAATTAGCCGACGAAGAATCTAGTCTGCATAAGGATTAGAAGCGTCCCAAATATCCGTATGCTCAATCCGAGCAGGATCAGCACCGCTTCTAATTGCACAATGCTCTAAAGGAGTCCACTGTTTTTCATTAAGTTCAGTATCATCAGGATTAGGACAATCCACCCACAAAGCAGAAGCTACGCTATCTTGTGCAACATTAGTGGCCGTAGAACCAGGAACCTGACCACCAGGAGCATCACTACTCATATAAGGGATCACATCAAAAACACCAAAACTCCTAGTATTAAACTTCAACCAATTCGGATCAGGATGAATATCAGCAGCAGTACCCGTATTAGGCGGCTGAGAAAAATTCATTACCTTACCCTCAAACTTAGTATTATCAAGAGCAAGACGCTCCCAATCATCAGCAGAAGAAATATTCAAACTTCTCAAAGCTCTCTTCGCATTTGTTTTTACAGCTTTTACAGTCTGTTCCTCAGTTTGGTTAGCTAACTTCTGACTCGTATTAAACCAAGTAGCCATATTCGCAGCGTAGTCATCGTAGCTTGCCTTACTTGTATCAAAAGTATACTTTGCTCTCATATAATCAGCCATATAACGATTCGGATCCTTAGTATCCGTCGGCACAGGAAGACCCTTTTCATTAAGCACCAGCGGCGTCGAATTATATTTCTTATCACGATCTTCATCACTCATAGTCGCCTTCGGATCATCAGGTTGAAGATTTCCTTCAGGCTGATCAGCAAAAAGCTTCTTCTCATTCGCTACCGCAGTACCAGTACTATAAGGAACAGACTCACTAGAACTCGGAGTAGACTCACTCTCACTAGCGCTCGTACTAGGAGTAGCCTGAGCAGACTCATCACCCCTACCATCAGAACCCTTAAAAGAAGAAAACCCTAAGAAACCTACTAGAACAAGTCCCGCTAATCCCGCAACAACTTTAAACCACAAAGGTACCTTCTTAAACTCTTCACTAATATTAGATACAAAATTATTTTTCATGACGATACTATATTCCTTATTAAACTTGATTCTTTTTTAAAATATTCTGCGCTGTTGCTAAAGCCAGTTTAACAGTTTCAAGATGCTTACTAACGATACCTGGACGATACCCCAGTACCCTACCCAGTTCTTCAGCAGAAGTACTTTGCGTTTCCAACACCGCTCTAGCAATCACAGCATACCTTTCAGGCCGCCCAGGAATCACCCGTGAAAGCTCACCAGTATTATCATTAAGAGCTTGAAAGATAGTCAAAAGTAAAAACCCAACCTGGTCAAAAGTCGTCTTATACCTAAACACTGGGACATCTTCATTTACTGCGGCTTTCCGATAGTTTCCATCAAACTCCTGCCAAATAAGCATAAAGTCGTGCAACCTACTCGGACTTACTAAAGTCGACACAATATCCAAAGATTGGAAAACAGTTAACCTCTTAGCCTCGTCAAAATCAGAATAAACAGCAGAATACTCAATAGCCTCACTATTAGCCAAAGCACCCCTATGCGACCACGTCTCCTTACGGAAATTATAAGAACCAATCTTCCGCTTCCCAATCACTTTAACCCAAGGGCGAAGTGGCAAAGACTCACGATAATTAAAAAGAGACTGCCACGTCTCCAAACAAATATCCTGAAACAACTCCTCAAACTCTTCCCTACTAGAACTACTGCCAGTCCTAGACTTAAAATGACTATAGAAAAAATTCTTAAGATCACTAAGCACACTATTCGCTTGTTCCTCAAGCACAAGCGGATAAGACTTAACCGAAATAACCTCAACCATCACTATCCCTCCACTTCTTCAAGCTCACTAATTAAATCTTCAATCTGCTTCTGAACAGTCTCAACCTGACGCTGAACATCTTCAGCCTGTACCGCTAAAGCAAGACGTACTGCTCTTGTTTGAGGAACTACTTTACGCAACTTCTTAAACTCTTTTAAAATATTCTTCTGGCTCTTAGTAAGCGACTTAACAATCCTATTACTCCTAGCCTCACGAAGATTACTAAAATCTACTTTAACACCAAAATCAAGGTCCGCACCATCACCAAGCTCCAAAGCATCCTCATTCTTCAAATACTTATCATGATTTTCTTTACGCTTGTTCAAGTGATATTGAACGCTTTGTCTGTGAATACCAAACATCGACGCAGTCTGATATGTTGAAATTTCAAGCTCTTCAACCAAAACAAATAACAACTCACGCATATAAGCTTTCTTAACAGCAGAATCTAAGTTATCAATTCGATCTTTTACCCACTCCTCAAAAGAATCAAAACCAAGCTCCCTAAAACCCCTCGTAGTCTTCATCTCTTTAGCAACAAGAATAAGCTGCTCAAACGCCTCATCAAGATTCTCTAACGACTGCTCAAACTGTTGATCCAACTCACTAGCACTCACACTAGACTGCACATGAGCAACCATCGGAATAACACTATTACTATTCATTACTCTCTCCTTTAACTAAACTTTTCTCTCTAGGTAAAACCTCATCCAACCCCTTCAATGTCACAACAGGTACATTAAGTTTCTTAAAATCATTACGCACCTTAACCGCAGCAACCAAAGCTTCAGCAACAGGAGTCCCCGGATGAACAGCACGAGCATAAACCTGCTTCAACTGCAACAAATTCACACCATTAATCTTCCGAGGCACCTGACCACCAACATTCAAAGCCGTATCCAGCAATTCACGAGCAGCCTGCTGCTTTTTCAAAACCTTCGCACCATGCTTCATACTAAAAAAACTAGCAACCTGATTCGCAGGACTCCTCAACCGCCTCTTTGCACAAACAACACTTCTACTTAAATCAACATTATTAATACTCTGAAACTTCAAAGGACTAGCCAAAAGAACCTCCGGAGCTACCCCAGCAACATAATCCTTAACAAAACTCTTATCACCATCATTCAAAAGCCTACGATTCAACCGCTTCTGCTCCACAGCCCTAACCAGGCAACCCAATTTGATATAACCCGCTCTACCCAATTTCAAAAGAACCAAAACCAGCAACACAAGCAATAAAACATTAAATCCAAAAACAACCCAACTATTAAGATTCACATAAAACTTCATAGCGAAATGATTAACCCCAAGCAAATGAGATTTCCTAGCATAACTATGAACCAAATCATTCACCGTATAGAGAACGAAAAGCTGAAACAAGAAGACAAACCAAGTCCGCACCCTCCAAGCAGAAACAGGAGCACACAACAACCTAAAAGACTTATAAAAAACACCAGCCATCAACCCTGTAATCACCGCCTCAACCACCAACAGCAACCACAAAACCTGAGCCTGAGAACTAAAAAGACTCATAAACCTTCAACTCCTAAAAACGCTTCCATACAAATTAATTCCACAACAACCAAACAAAGTTAAAAAGAAACTTCACTAATAGCCTCCTTGCGGGCTAGGTATTAACACTTGATACTTACGCTTCATAGCTTCTTGAGGCGTTTCATAGTGCCCTTTATCCCACGAAACATAAATTTCAGTACAAAACTCTTGATCAACAGCAGCTCTTTCCAAAAAGCTTCTAAAACCCGCTGAACCATGATACTTTTCACGGAACTCTTGATACTTCTTGTCCGAACCTAACTGAACATACCTCTGACGCATCTCCTTCTCTCTACGATTTGTCTTAACCATTTGCAAAAAGAAAGCCTTACTAAAATACCCAGTAAAAGAATCCAACAAATCATAGACTTCCTTTGCTTCAACAGAAGTTACCTCAAGCAAATTCAAAGACCTATACCAATCCTCAATCGTCAAAGCCGAAATATCAAAAACCCTACGATGCTCAGCAAATAGCCCCAACAACTGAATCACAACAGGTCTAGAAATCGTCTCACTACGCTCCAACTGCTCTAACACATCATGATGAGCAACAACAAACTCCAAAGCATCCATCTTCTCAGGCCCCGGCATAACCCACTCCTTCCTGTGACACAGCACCCAACGCACCAACACCAGGTAACGACTGATCCTGCTCTTCAGCGATAGAACGCTCATAAGCATCCTTCAAAAACGCTAAATCCTTCTCTTTCCTACTCAAACCAACACCAAAACCACTTCCCTGCGAAGCCAACTGAAGATTAGTTTCCTTGAAAGTTCGCGGATTCTTAATAACCGCCATCCCAAAAGCATGAAGATTACCCACAGGCTCACTAGAAGCAAGTATCGCCTGCTCAACAGCAGCCTTCACATCATCAAAACTCAAAGAAAGATCCTTAAGCCACAACCTCGCATTCTCATGAAACCTAACCAACTGCTCCCGATAACGCTCCGGAGTCGGAGGATACTTCAAATTCCTAAAAACCACCGAAGAATAATCATCATCTTCAAAAACTGAACCACTCACTTCCGAAGCACCAGTTTTTTCCTGAACCGAAGAAGATGAGGATTCCTTGAGGATTCCTTGAGGGTTAATGGGGGTTAGAACGCGCACGCGAGTATTACGCGTACGCGAGGAAGTATCACTCTGACCCCTATCAGGTATCACACTGACACTTGGCAAGTATCGCTCTGATACTTCACTAGTATCACTCTGACACTTAGTATCAGCTGACGAAGTATCACTCTGACCCCCACTAGGTATCACACTGATACCTTCATCACCAGATTCAGAGTCTATATTTTCATCTTCAGCCTCACAATCTGATATGGCATTCTTACTTTTCAAATGCTCATCAGCAGACATTAACAGTGAACCTTGCTCATCAACCACCGGCAAAAAGTAACAATTCTTACTCCTAACCCGCAAAACAGCCAAAAACCCACCAGCTTCAAGCTCTTTCAAAGCCCTTTTAACAGTCGGAACACTATACTCACTAGACTCAGCTAAATACGCTTGAGAAGGCCAACAAATACTATTAGCATCAGCCATATCACAAAGAATACGCATAATAGACCTACTAGTCGGTGAACCAGTCTTAGTTACCGCAATCCACTTCAAATGCTGGTTAGACATCCTAAACCTTCTTTCTGCACTTCAACACCCATACCCTGCCAAGCATCTTCAGGCGGACAAGGAAGCCAAACTGACTCTGGAAACCACTCAAAACGAGCACACATATCAGGCTCATTAAAATACGTAACAGTAAAAATACGCTGAGACACCAACTCACTAACAAGCTCATTCAAACGCAAAACAGTACAATTCATCTTCCTAGCAAGCTCATCTAACCTATAAGTAACTTCAGACCCCATCCCCGTACTATCACAAAGCACCACCAACAAAGCCTTACCACCAGTACTCTTAGTCCTAAAATTCATACCAGTACCAACCAAAGCAATACCAGCTTCAGGCAAAGTATCTATACCTCTTCTAACCAAAGGAAAAACCATTACCTTCTCACCTCACTCACGTTTAAAGCACCTAACGAATAGAACTTATCGTGTAACCCTTTAGGACTCTCTTTATCCCAACCCGGCAAAAACTTATCTAACCAAGCCCTATTCCATGAAGATATCTTTCCCCAAGTTGCAAGATACCGCTGATGATACAAAACCCTATAAGATTTAGAATCCTTAAACTCATCCCACGACAAACCCAGAATATCCTCCAACAACTGCTCTAAATTCTTATCAGCACAAACCTCAGGATAAGTCTTAGCTACCTTCTTTAAAAACCGTTCCCTTTGCCAAGAATTAAGCGAAAACAAATACTCAAAAACCACTAGCGGATCAACTGCACCTAAATTCCCAGAAAGAAAACCCGCAGCCCACTCCCTAGAACCAACAGTTCCTTCTTCAACCACATTATTTAAAACCATTAGTTAACCCTCCCAACATTCTCAGGAGTCAAAAGAGCCTCACCATACCGCTGCTCGACCAAATAATACGAGTCATCTTCAGACCCAAACTCAAGAACTTGCCGCTGACCCAAAATCAGCACACAATCCCCAACCTGACGAGAAATCTCATCAGCCTCTAAAGAAACAAGAAGCCGCTCCATACACATAGACAAAGCACTAAAACTAGCTTCATTATTTATATAAGCTTGCAAAGTAATAACACCATCACCATTAAGCACCAAGATGTTAGGAGCCCCAGAAAGTTTAGGAAACTTCAATCCTGCAATCAGCTCCTGAGAATTATCAATATGAGCCTCAATCTGCCTAGCAACATTACCAAACCCAAAAGACTTCAACGCATGAACAACACTCACAGTAACAGCTTTAACAACTTCAGAATTAGTCATATTAGACACCGCTAAAATGTCACCATAGCGAGCAAGAACAAGCTGCTTAGCACCAAGCACAGACTTCTGATCCAAACCATTACCATCATCCAAAGGCTTAACTCTCATTGGAATATTAAACTCAGTCACACCAATGTCTAAAGTAGGCACATTAAAAACAACCGTAGTTGTTCCATCCGAATTTTTAGAAATATCCAACACCTCTAAATTCTCATCCTCTTTTACTTCCACTAATTCCATGCCAACCGGCAATACCTCTGTTACTTTCATAATTATTTTCCTTTCCCTAACCATTCCTTACATTCCTTATTTACCTACTTGAACAGGGGGGTAACAGCTGAACACTGAATAATCACCCTATTCGGATAACTATCCATAGCAATCTGACGATAAATAGCATGCGCAGACTTCTCACTAGGAGTTTCACGCTCAAAGATATAATCTTCTGTACATTCTGACGCTGCATCCTCACAAGCTTTAGCCATATTCAACCAAAGCTGTCGCCTCAACTCAGCGCTCATAGGCTTCCTTCTTCTCACAATTCACCATCTCCTACTTCCACTTTTGCAAGGTTTCTATTGAGGTTTTCGTAAGAACAATTAACCAAAACCCGATCCAACCCTTCTGCAATCTCCTTCAACTTATCCACCTTATTCGGAAACTTATTTTCATTAACCCAAATCAAAGCACTACGAATACGACTCAACTGCCAAGAAACAATCTCATACTCCACAACCGAATTAATCACCAACCCCTCAACAAGACACACATTCTCAACACCATGAAAAGCAATAAAACTATCCAACCGAATAAAAGGCGGCTTAAACGGATCCCACCGAACCATCACATCTCACTCCCTAATACTTCTACTTACCTACTTAGCAAATAAACCTTTATCAAAATCACTCAACTGCAAAACAAAAACTCCTTCATCAACAGGCTCTAGAGTAATAAACTGAATCCTCACAACAACCGCTCCTTTCTCAACCGAAACAACACGAACATAAGGAGTCTCATAACCAAGATCAAGAAGAAACTCACGAAGCCTAACAATAAAAACATCCTCATCTCCTTCTCCTAAACAATCGAACTTGACCTCAAACCGCTGCCGAAACTTCACGCTCTTACTTCACCGTTCCACCAAAGCCTTTTATTAACCATCATTTCCAAGGCCTCATCAATCTCACACCTATACCAACGACCTCTAAAAGCCTGAGGCGGAATACGACCCATACAGGCATAAACACTCACTGACAAATTCCCTATATGATATTTCTCCGCAACTTCCCTCACGCTATACGGATAACCGCAGTCATGCTTCCCAGTAACACACATACTCACGCCACACCCTCTATAACTTCATCAGTTAACAGGTCGGTTGTTGAGCAATTAAGAGCTTTAGCGAAAAGCCCGACTTCATCAACAGTTAAGAACCCTGTTCGTCGTTTTGAATAGTAAGTACCTCTTTTCATGCCTACTGCTTCGCACAATTGAGCTGTAGTAATGTCTCTATCTATCTTTTTCTTATCAATTTCTCTGAAAATTTGACTAACCATAATATTTCCTTTTTTGGTTTATAAAATTTCTATGTTTTAAGTTAAACATAATTTACAGAAAGTTTCTAAATATTTTGTTGGCATGTCTATTTATTTGGTAAAATTTAATATATGAATAGACAAAGCAATACAGAATTTACGTTAAACCAATTCGTTTCAGCAGAAATAAGAGCAGAAATGAGCAGGATAGAGCTTAAACAAAATGATCTTGCAAAGAAGTCTGGTTTATCTGAACCTACGATAAACAAAACTCACGCAGGAAAAAGAGATATAAGGCTATCAGACTTAATAAAGATATGTAAAGTCTTAAAAATATCTCCTGCAACCATACTTAAAAGAGCTGAAGAAAAAATGTCGGAGGTATCCGATACAGTTAAATCATCTTCCCCTCGTGAACTAAGCAAAGAATTTGTAGAAGCAGCACACTATCAAAATGAGCATGCACTTGCTGCTAAAGAAGGTGAAGTGAAAGAGTATCGAGATGGGCTACTATAGTCGAATACAAAAATTAAAAGAAGAGCTAGATGTAACAATTTTTCCAAGTGAAAAAATGCCTCCTAAACGACTTGGGTCATACGAAGTAAGCTCTCACAGTATCCTATGGAATACACATCAAAGTGATCCGCAAAAATGGTTTACTATCGCACATGAATTATCACATGCAAAACATGGTGACACTAGTTGCCATGGGTATCTAAAAACTAAGCAAGAGCTAAGAGCAGACAAAGAAGCCGCTCAACTGCTAATAACTAAAGAAGAAATAGTGGAAGCCTACACAGATGGCATGACCGACATAGAATTAGCACACGAGCTAAACGTAGATATTGACGCATTGAAGATTTATAAGTCAATGATGAGCGAAAACGAATTTAAAGAATTACAAAACAGAGTACTAAAGAAATTTTAAGAGAAACAAAAACTACTAACCCAAAATAAAACGCGAGAAGAGCTTTAAATAAACATAAATATCCCCTCTGCTCAACCTTGACGGACTGGCAGAGGAGACAAGGTCAATAAAAATAATGACAAGGAGCAGTCTATCATGGCCCTAGGCAGGCCACCCCTACCATTAGGCACATACGGAGATATAAGAACCCGTAAAATCAGTAAAGGCACATGGGAAGCAGAAACACGCTACAGAGACATCGACGGCATAACCCGTAAAGTACGCAAACGAGCACACACCGCTGGAGCAGCAAAACTAGCACTCAAAGAAAAACTCCAAAACCATTCAGGAGCAACAGGCATAACAATAAAATCCAACATGCTAATCACTGAACTATGCCAATACTGGATCAACCAACATGACACAAGCTATGACACCAAAAGAAAATACGAAAGTGTCCTAAAAAACCACATATCTAAAGACTTACCAAATTTAAGACTAAATGAAATTACAACTGGAAACCTAGAACGATACTTTGAAACTAAAACCCCATACGTTGCCAAAAATACAAAAATTATAATATCCTCTGCAATACAGCTAGCAGTAAGAGAAAATATAGTACCAATAAACTACGCAAAACAAGCACAAAGACCAAAAATTAAAAATAAAATAACAAAACGAACCAGTATGCAAACAGTACACGACTTCCTACAATTCATTAAAGAACACCAAAAAACCACAGTACCCCTATACGACTACCTTGTAATTCACGCATACCTTGGAGCACGCACAGGAGAAACACTAGCTTTACGATGGAAAGACATCGACTTCAACAAAAACACAGTAAAAATCACCGGAACAGTCAAACAACAAACTGGTAAAGGCATCTTCAGACAAGATCACCCAAAAACAATTAAAGGCTTCCGAGAATTAAAAGTGCCACAAGAAGCAATAAACATCCTAATAAACCGAAAAGCAAAAAGTAAAAGTAGGAAAGTTTTTCCAACTCGTGAAGACACGTACATTACAGTCAATAATCTCAACCGTGAACTAAGAAAAATCAAAAATCTTGATAAGCGTTTTAAAAACCTCACTCCTACCGATCTACGCAAAGCACTAGCAACATTCCTAGCACAAGCCAGTGGAGGCACAGCCATCGTCACAAGCCAACTAGGCCACGAAGAAGAAAAAACAGCAAACAAACACTATATCGCAAAAACCATGCCCGAAGTAGATAACTCTGAATACTTAAAAGAATATAAAATTCTTTGACAATAAGTGGTGTGATTAGGAGAAAACAGTTGCTTGTAATGCCCTCCTTGAACAACTATCTAGCACGCCAGAAGTCATTATTCGTGGCTTATAGGAAAAGAAAAGTGAGGGAAACGCACGCAACACGCTCAAACACTACATGATTTATAAGACCACAAACATTTTACTAAACGCCCATTAAACGCCCACTTTTGCAAAATAAACTAAAAATAAAAAGCCTTACTTCCCTAGAGAAATAAGGCTTTGCCCGTCGGGGTGACAGGATTTGAACCTGCGACCCTCTGTTCCCAAAACAGATGCGCTACCAAGCTGCGCCACACCCCGAAATCATCAGACCTATCAATAATAGAACATTTTTTTAAAAAATGCACATTCTAATAAATTTTATATTTTATTCGTCTTTTTCTTTGTTGTCATTACCAAAACGAGCATCTACTAGCCTTTTTACTTCTTGACCAAATTCTCTAAAACTTTCAGGAATATCTTTAACTGTTTGAATAACTTCTCTACCAAGCTCCTCGAAAGCATCACCAATCTCGTCAATCAGTGGCTCATCTTTATAATCTGGTGAGTATTCACGAGTCGCAGAATCAAAATCTAACTCTTCCATTGTCGGTATATGATTTTCGATTTTTTCAGGCTCTTTGTCAAAATTTTTATCACTCATGATGATGCTCCTTTACTTAATTTCTATTTTACCTGTTACTAGCAAGCATCTTTAATAGCCTCTATCTCATTGATAAAGTTTTTCAAAATAATCTCACTGCGTGCTTCTAATAGCTCATAATGTTCAGAGTTATTATTTTTCTGAGCAAAATAACTTTTAATAGCATCAAATGATAAGAAAAGATTAACTCTGCCACTTTTATGCTGATTCCAGAGGCTTGGCATACTCCTTCAGAAGCTACGAAGTCATCTTCAATTTTCTTAGCACGATAAACTGCCTTAATTCCTTCTTTAGAAGCATTAGTAGCCCTTGGCCCCCTCCTGAAATACAAAAAATTACAAGAGATAATCCAATATCTACAGTAGCAATACCTAGTAATCCTTCTTGATAAACTAAACCATCGATTACAGGAGTATCTTCCCAAATTACAACATCACCATATTGATAATCAGAGCAAGAAGTTACCTCTGTATAGTCATCCCCAAGCCCTTCTAATAAAATATCTTTGGGAGTTTCACTTAGTAACATTTCTATTTTGCCACCACGCACTACTAGAGTGTCAAACAAATAAAATAGACTTAGTTGCTTGGAAGCTCCAAAAGTATTAACGGCAGTGGGGTCATCTTCAAAGGTGGTAATAAAAGTATCGAGATCCATGATGTACCTTTCATAGTTTAAGCTGGCAATTTCTATTATGTTCGAACATGTGTTCTATATCAAGATTTATTATTTTAGTGCTTATAATTGTGTGAACTCTACTAAAGCGGCAGGAAATAATACCAAGTGGTTCTATAATTGCATATAGAATACAAAAATTAAGAAAGGTGCAAAATGCGCGTACATATCGGAACAGATCATGCTGGATTCGAGATGAAAAATAATTTAATGAAAGTATTAGCTGATGAAGGTTATGAGCCAGTAGACCACGGTCCACAAACATATGTTTCAGACGATGACTACCCAAGTTTTTGTATCGCAACAGCAGAAGCTGTTATTAAAGATCAGCAAGCTGGGAAAGATTCACTAGGTGTAGTATTTGGCGGCTCTGGAAACGGTGAACAAATTTCAGCAAATAAAGTATCTGGAATCCGTGCCGCACTTGTTTGGAATGAAGACACTGCAAAGTTGGCTCGTCAACATAATGACGCAAATGTAGTATCAATTGGAGCTCGTCAACACACTGAAAAAGAAGCTTTTGGCTTGATTTTAACTTTCCTAAAAGAGCCATTCAGTGAAGGTGAGCGCCATATTCGTCGCATAAAGCAACTAGCTGATTACGATGGTTCAAAATACCCACCAAAATCTTAATAAAAACCACTTAAAAATTGCACATTCAATATAAAATCGTGTACAGTATACTTTGTACTCACTGAAGTGCAGTGGGGGTGTAGCTTAGTGGTAAAGCCTCTGCCTTCCAAGCAGATTACGCGAGTTCGATTCTCGTCACCCCCTCCATTTAGCCCAATTCTTCGCACTGAAGCGTTGGGCTTTTATTCTATACAAACGAACATAACTATTTGTGCAAAGGAAGTATTTGATGCCTGGAATGAATTTGACTCGTCAGGAAGCACAGGAACGAGCAGCAATCGTTACTGAAGTCCACTCATACGATGTCAACCTTGACTTAATGCAAGGGAAAAAGATTTTCCGTTCTGAAACTACGGTAAAATTCTCTGCTGTGCCAGGAAAAGCTACATTCATTGATGCTATTACAGATAAAGTTCACTCAATAACATTAAATGGTAAAGAGCTAGACCCAGCAAAATATGCTGATAACGTTCGTATTCAGATTCCAGAAACTGAAGAAGAAAACGAACTAAAGATTGTAACTGATGCAATTTACACCCATTCAGGTGAAGGTCTGCATATCTTAACTGACCCAGCGGATAATGAAACTTATGTTTATTCTCAGTTTGAAGTCCCAGATTCACGCCGTGTTTACGCAGTGTTCGAACAACCAGATCTAAAATCTAAATTTACCTTCTCAGTTCGAGTTCCTGACCATTGGAAAATGATTTCTAATGCGCCAACTCCAAAACCAGAAAAATTAGGCGATGGTACAGCTCGTTGGGAATTCCCACCAACTAAGAGAATGTCTAGTTATATTACTGCATTAGTTGGCGGTCCTTTTGAAAGCGTTCATGATGAACTAACAAGTACCTCAGGCTGCACAATTCCATTAGGTATTTATGCTCGTAAGTCAATGTTCAAGTACCTAGATCACAAAAATATCTTTGACCTTACAAAAGAAGGTTTCAAGTTCTACGAAGAAACTTACAAGACACCTTATCCTTTTGAAAAGTACGATCAGTTATTCGTGCCTGATTTCAATGCTGGAGCAATGGAAAACGCAGGTTGTGTAACATTCCGTGAGTTCTACATTTTCCGTTCACGTGTATCTGATGCAATTATTGAGCGTCGTGCAGTAACAATCTTGCATGAGCTTGCTCACATGTGGTTCGGTGACCTAGTGACTATGAAATGGTGGAATGATCTATGGCTTAATGAGTCATTTGCAGAGTTCATGTCTACTCTTTGCATGGTTGAAGGAACTAAAGACTGGACACACGCTTGGACTACTTTTGCTATCCAAGAAAAGACTTGGGCATACCGGCAGGACCAGCTTTCATCTACTCACCCAATCATGGCGAATATCCGTGATCTAGACGATATTCAAGTGAACTTCGACGGTATTACTTATGCAAAAGGTGCTTCAGTACTTCGTCAGCTAGTTGCTTGGGTAGGCCAAGACAACTTTATGGAAGCAATTGTGGAATACTTTAATAAGCATTCTTGGGGCAATACTGAACTTTCAGATTTGATGATTGAGCTAGAACGCACATCAGGTCGTAACTTGAAGAAGTGGACTCAAAAATGGCTAGAATCTGAAGGTGTGAATGTTCTATCAATCGGTATTGACGTAGATGACGATGGTACAATCCAACACTTTGCTATCAAACAAGGTAACGATAAACTATCTAAGACATTGCGCCCACACCGTCTACGCATTGGTTTCTACAATGTTAAAGATGGAAACCGTGTAGTTCGCGATAAGTTTTTCGAAGGTGATATTCACGGTGCCTACACTGAAATTGATGAAATTGTCGGCGAAAAGCGTCCAGACTTCATCCTAATCAACGACCAAGACTTTGCATATGCAAAGGTAGTATTTGATGAAGAATCACTGCAATTCGTTAAAGAAAATCCTGCTAAGTTTGATGATCCATTAGCACGAGCTATCATTTGGACTAACATTTGGGAAATGGTACGCGATGCGAAGTTCTCTCCGATTGACTACATCCGTCTAATTTTGGAGAGTATTTCTCATGAAGATCAGTCAGCAATCATTATGATTTTGTTACGTCATATTGACACAGCAGTACAGTTCTTCATTCCAGAAGAAAAACTACCTCCAATTAAAGAACGTATTGCTGATACCATGTTCAAACTATTCATTGATGCTCAAGACATGCCTGATTTACAATATCAGCTACTTGCGACCTTCTCTAACTACGCTATTTCTGATCAGCACTTAAACTTCATTGAAAACTTCTTAGATAAGAAGATTCGCTTTGAAAACCTACCTGTTGATCCGGATTTACGTTGGACGCTGTTCCACGCACTTGTAGCAGCTGGTCGTGCAGGTGAAAAAGAAATTGCTGAAATTGCAGAGAAAGATAACACCACTACTGGTCAAGCTAAAGCAGCTCTATCTTATGCGGCTATCCCTACTACAGAAGCTAAAGAAAAAGCTTGGAAAGAATTAACTTCTAACCAAGATCTTTCTAACACTATGATTGAGTACACCGGTCTTGGCTTCCAGCGTACAAATGATAATAAGATTCTAGAACCATTCATTGATTCATACTTCGAAGTTATCGGTGCGATTTGGGAATCTCGTTCTCACGAAATTGGCCAGTACATCATTGAACTTGGCTTCCCAAGCTATGCAGTATCAGATAAAACTATCACTCGTGTTGACACTTGGTTAGCGCAGAACCCTGATGCTCCAGCTGGTTTGATTCGCCACTTAACCGAGTTTAAAGACTCAATGAGTCGTGCAATGGAGGTTCGTAAGATAGCATAAAGTTATGCGTGATCTTAACCAATACTTTAGCAATGCCCCAGTACCGTTAGCGGTGCTGGGTGTATTGTTATGTGCGATTATTATCTGGTTTATCTTACAGTTCATCATCCAAAACCTTATTGTCAAAAACTTGATGCGTGAGATACCGCTACCGCTAATGAGGCGTAAAGCTGTTTCATCAGTTGCTCGAGTGGTGATGAATCCTAAACGTCGCGAGCAACGTGCCAAAACTATTGGCTCACTGCTTTCTAGTTTTTCCTCACTAATTATTGCTGTATTCATAATTTGGTTCTTGGCAGTAGCATTAGACTTATCACTTGCTCCCCTACTTGCTAGTGTTTCAATTGCTGGAGTTGCAATCGGTTTTGGTACCCAACAACTTATTCGTGATTTCATATCAGGGATTTTCATTACCATCGAAGATCAAATTGGAATCGGTGACTATATACAAGTTGGAGATGTTAAAGGCACAGTGTTGCGAGTAAATTTGCGCACTACTGAATTGGTCGATGATGACGGGGTAATTTGGTACCTTAGAAATGGCGAGATGATGCAAATCGGGAATCATTCACAAAAGGAAACTCATGGTAAATAATACTTTCTACAAACACATTGGCGGTAAAAAGACGATTGAAAGCATCACTCATCGTTTTTATAAAGCTGTAAAAGAAGATCCAATTCTTGCACCAATGTATCCTGATAGCGATTTTGAAGGTGCTGAAAAACGACTTTCCATGTTCTTAGAGCAATATTGGGGTGGCCCTATTACTTACTCTGAGCAACGAGGCCATCCAAGGCTACGGATGCGTCATGCCCCATTCAAAGTTAACCCTGCTGCTCGTGATGCGTGGTTAAAACACATGAATGCAGCCATCAAAACTGAAAAACTTGCCCCAATTTATGAAATCCAATTCTTAAGCTATGTTGATAATGCAGCACATGCCATGGTAAATACTTTTGAAGATTAATTATTTTTAACTTGCAAATAGCTAACTTTACTTATCTATTTTAGTAATTGCCCACTTTCTTAAATGAAAGTGGGCAATTACTAAAAGTCTCATCTTAATTTAAATACTTCTAAGCAAGGACTTCATGTGTTCGCTCCAAAATTTTATCTAAATGTTGAGGGATATCTTTATAAATTGCATTCAAATTAGCATATAACTGCACATTTTCTTTAATTGGTTTGAAACTATCCCTAACTTCGACCATATTAGCCACAGCTTCATCATAGTCATCATATATACCAAGTCCAACAGCAGTATTTATCGCAGCTCCTAGGCTAGCCGAATCATTATTAATATTTCGCTTAGTAGTTACATTGAAAATATCAGCAAATATCTGCATGAATAAATCACTATTCGCTACTTAATAGTTCGAACTGTTAAGCAACTTTTTCTGTTAACTTTTCTACTAGAATACAATAGTAGCTTTGACCTAACTAAAAGCGATATCCTTTACTTAACTACTTCGAGTCAGAACCCTGAACTAAGTCCTTACCCAAAAACTCGTACCGTTTTCTTTATTTTTAACGAAGAAGTAATTAATAAATTATCTTCAAAAATTTAAATTATATAAGATAAATGGTGCTGCTTCAATTGAAGTCTTTGTTTCATTATCCTTCAAATTCAATAGCCGTTTTTGTTGAGTTTTAATCGATAACTCCCCAATATCACAAGAAATCCAACGACGTTTAAGTTTCTCCGCAACTGCAGCTGTAGTTCCTGAGCCACCAAAACAATCTAAAACGATATCTCCTTCATTTGAAGATGCTTTAATTACCCTTTCTAACAATGCCTCCGGCTTTTGGGTTGGGTAATTCACTCGCTCCTGCTTATTCAATGGGTTAATTATTGGGATGTACCAGGTATCACGCATCAAAATATGAGTGTAGACTCCATTCTCATCTTCGAGCCACTCACGATCTGCTTTCTTAAGTTTTTCAATACCAACTTTTTTGCCTAGAACGTACTTCTTTTCATATTGGAGATTAAAAGTTCTCTTATTGCTTTTTTGATACAGGAGAATTGTGTCATGCTTTTTAGAAAATTGTTTTTTACTACCGCCACCAGAATAGTAATGCCAAATAATTTCATTAACAAAATTATTTTCATCAAAAATCTCATCCATCAGCACTTTCACGTAATGGCTTTTACGATAATCAAGATGGACATAAATAGAGCCATCTTCAGCTAATAAGTCTTTGAGTAATACTAGTCTTTTTCTAAACCACTCAAGGTAATCTTTCCCCGTTAGTTTATCCTGATACGCTTTATGCTTTGTTTTTAAAGATTCAAATTTTTTCCCAGTTGCAAAAGGTGGATCGATATAAATGAGTCGTACGCCATCAGAACCATCGCCATTCTTTAACAAACCAGCTTGTTTTAAACCAATTAACTTCTGTAAAACTTTAAGATTGTCACCATAAATAAGTTTATTAATCCAAACATTGTCAGCACTAACTCCTTCAGGAACTCCAAAACGTTGCTGTTCTCGAAATTGTATCGGATAAACTTCTGACATAGCGCCTCTATCTCATAGCCTAGACTATAGTAACTGTTTACTTTCTGTCACCAGTACATGTCCATGTGGCGTAGAATACCGTAACCAATTGACGTTTTCATAAACAACAGCTTCACCTTCTTGGATCAAAAAACCTAATGCGACTAGCAAGAAAGCTACTCCTTGATACATTTTTTCACTATTAGCAGTTACTGAAGTGCCCCAAACTAAGTCACGTGCATTCTTAATCATCGGTGCACCAGCGTTTTCAGGTAATGATTCAGCTATCTTATTAACACCTTCAGCTGATATTTCTTGTAATTGAGTAGCAGAAATACTATTTTTCTTAGCCCAACCAGCTCGCGGAGGTTCTAAAGCAGCCCATGCCGCTACCCTATCCTGAGGTGGCACTTTCAATTCATAATTAGCATTGTTACGTTGCATAATACGGTCTAAAAACTCTGCAACAGGAACTAAACGGTCAACATCGTCTGGTTCACGTAATTGAAAAACTCTTAAACCAATTAAATTTGGCAAAGTGCTGGTTAAATGTGCAAGTGGTGCACAATAGATAGCTAACACTTTACCCTGAGCTACAACTCGAACTGTAGCTTCATTATCAATCTGATGAATTCGTGACACGTAATTACGGATATCAGAAAGTACTGAATAATCCTTAAGAAATAATGGTTTTGCCATCTGAGTTATGAATGGAATTCTGGTTCTTTACCCATGAATTTCTGAAGATATTCTTTCATCGGTTCAGTAAGTGGTTCTGGCTTATTAGTCTCTTGGTTAAACTGCACTAGAGTAGTTAATACTTTTGCATATACAGTTTCATCAGAAGTATCCGTGATAACTGTCGCAGAAGTAACACTAGAATTTCCCAAACGCGTGTTCCAGAAATGTACATGAATCTGCCCTTTTACATCTCCGTATTGCATCTGCGCCACATAATCAATTTTGTGTCCAGCCGCTACAATCGCCGTATTTTCTGGCAATAAATCTTTGAAAGCTTCATCGAAACCGTCGCCGACAATGCCGTCACGCCAACGGAATCGAGCTTCCTCTACGTATTTTAAGTAAACTGCATTGTTAGCATGATGATAAGCATCCATATCTCCCCAACGCATTTGCATTGGGATAGTTACGGAATTTTCTGGAATTATTTTATTAGTCACGAGTCAGCTTCCTATGAGTTACACGATGTGGACGCGCTGCTTCTGGACCAAGACGTTCTACTTTATTGCTTTCATAAGCCTCGAAGTTACCTTCAAACCAGTACCAATTAGCTGGTTTTTCTGCAGTGCCTTCATAAGCCAAAATATGAGTTGCGATACGGTCTAAGAACCAACGGTCATGGGATACGACCACTGCACAACCAGGGAATTCTAGTAATGCGTTTTCCAAACTTGTCAGAGTTTCTACATCAAGATCGTTAGTAGGCTCATCCAATAGCAATAGGTTTCCACCTTGCTTTAGAGTCAACGCTAGGTTTAGGCGGTTGCGTTCACCACCAGAAAGCACACCAGTCTTCTTTTGCTGATCAGGGCCCTTAAAACCGAAAGCGGAAATATAAGCACGAGATGACATTTCTACGCCACCAACATCAAGGAAATCTAAACCATCAGATACTGTTTCCCAAACAGTCTTTTCAGGATCAATATTAGAACGTCCTTGATCGACATAAGAAATCTTTACAGTCTCGCCAATCTTTAGGTCTCCACCATCAAGTTCTTCAAGACCAACAATAGTCTTAAACAATGTTGATTTACCAACACCATTAGGACCAATTACACCTACGATACCGTTACGAGGCAACGTAAAAGATAGTCCATCGATAAGAGTCCGATCGCCAAAACCTTTTTTGAGATCTTCAGCCTCAAGTACTACGTTACCTAAACGTGGACCTGGCGGAATCTGAATTTCATCAAAGTCTAACTTCTTAGTCTTTGCTGCTTCAGCAGCCATTTCTTCATAACGATTCAAACGAGCTTTAGATTTACTCTGGCGTCCTTTTGCAGAAGAACGCACCCACTCTAATTCATCTTTAAGACGCTTAGCCATTTTGGCATCTTTCTTGCCCTGAATTGCCAAACGATCTTGTTTCTTTTCTAGATAGGTAGAATAGTTACCTTCATATGGGTATAGCTGCCCACGGTCGACTTCAGCAATCCAACCAGCAACATGATCAAGGAAATACCTATCGTGGGTAACCGCAACCACTGCACCTGGATAAGTAGCTAAGAACTGCTCTAGCCAAAGCACACTCTCTGCATCCAAGTGGTTAGTAGGTTCATCAAGAAGTAGTAAATCTGGCTTTTGTAGAAGCAACTTACAAAGAGCCACACGACGACGCTCACCACCAGAAAGTACTTTTACATTAGCATCAGATGGTGGACAACGCAAAGCATCCATTGCTTGCTCTAATTGAGAATCAAGATCCCAGGCATCTGCAGTATCAATAGCTTCCTGTAAGGTTCCCATTTCTTCGAGTAGACTATCGTAGTCAGCATCTGGATTAGCCATTTCTTCAGAAATTTCATTATAACGATCAAGCTTTTGCTTAATCTCACCAACGCCTTCTTCGACGTTACCAAGTACAGTCTTCTCTTCATTAAGAGGCGGTTCTTGCAACAAAATACCCACAGTAAAACCAGGAGTTAAAAATGCTTCACCATTTGAAGGCTCATCAAGCCCAGCCATAATCTTTAAAATAGTAGATTTACCGGCACCGTTAGGTCCCACCATACCAATTTTGGCACCAGGTAAGAATGACATAGAAACATCATCTAGAATTACCTTATCGCCATGAGTTTTGCGCGCATGCGCCATTGTATAAATATATTCAGCCATATAAACAAGTATCTCTCAAAATTATATTAGTTTCAACGGATAAGTGGCTTAGTAAAAGTATTTTCTATTATGAAGTTTTCTCTTCATAGCGCGCTACAAAACATTTACCATTTGATAGCACTGGCATTGCAACTGGATTAATCACACCTTGGGTCGCATTAGTAACGATACAAAGCGCACCATCTTTAATACCAATCTGCACTGTATCAGGTAGTTCACCAGTTGGGGTAACAATCTGAGTCACTTCAATATTGTCATTATTAAAACCAAGTGGTGTCAATGCATCACGATATTGTTGCTCAGTCGGGCGTTGGTTTTGATTTGTTAATTTAGTCAACGCATCTTTAACAGAACTTATCTTTGCTTGCTCAGGGCTAGTTTCGTTTGTTACCACAGCTGGTGGTGCACCAGTTTCTGGCTTTTGCTTCATAGGGTTAGCTTTGTCAATTTCTTGACAGCCAGTTAAAGTTAACAAGAGACTTGTCGCACTAAGCGCAATAGCAGCTTTTTTAGCTAATCGCATCTGAAAATCCTAGTACCAGTGTGGAGATTGTGAATACCAGAATTCTAATGCATCACAAGGTGTCTTGTAACGTTCTTGGATATATCCGATACCCCATTTAACCTGAGTAACTGAGTTAGTCTTCCAGTCATCGCCTTCAGTCGCGTACTTCTCTGCTGGAAGTGCCTGAGCAATACCGTAAGCACCAGAGCCCTCCATATTGCCAATCTTGTAATTCCAATTAGACTCGTTATTCCACAAAGTATATAAACATGCATATTGTGTACTGTCGTCTTTCGTATCAAGACCTTTTTGCACCAAAATAGACTTTGCAGCTTGACGAGCTTTAAGTGCGCCATTCATCACATCTTCATCAGTACTGCCGTTCATTTGCGCAGTAACGGAAGGTAAGTCAGATTTAACATATGAGGAAATTGATGAGAAAGCATCTAGATTAATATCCAACTTCTCTGTAGAAGTTAAATTCTTTAAATCACTATCTGTATTTAAAGCGGCAGAAGCGTCGTCACTTGAACCTGAAGAGCTCGATGAGCTACTACTTGAGGAAGATGTCGCAGTTTTTTTCATGCCTTGCGAAGATTCACTTAATGGAAAAAACATAGTTTTATCAGAAACCTCAACACCAGTAATAGTTTTCACTGGAGCAATATCCTTGGGTTTTGGCGCATCAATACTGTCATCATCTTTAGTGTTATCTTCACCGCCACTTGGTTGAGCTGTAGCAGTAGGCTGCGGATCACTTGAGAACAAAGATACCTGACCTGCACTTGCTGTTACTGGAATCGCAGTAAGCGCGCCAGCTAATAACATTGTAGTAACTAATTTTTTCCCCATATTGATAATAATTGTAACCTATTTCCCTATCTAGTAATAGTAATTATTAACTTTATTAAGAAAAATTTTACCACTTAATTTTATTTAACCAGTTAGTTGAATAAAATTTATTAAAGCTGTAAATTCAACTATATGGTTGAATCAATTAACTTAGACATAGTTTTAAATCACTTAGCGACCCTACACGAAGGGATATTTTAAAACGCCTTAGTGAGAGCAGTCTTACCATTGGTGAGACTGCAAAAAATTATAAATTTTCATTTGCAGGCGTTGCTAAACATGTTGAAGTCCTTGAAAGGGCTCTACTAGTTAGCAAAAGTCAACATGGAAAATCGCAATTAGTGACCTTAGAAGCCAAAATCTTAGAAGAAGCAAATAACTTTTTGGAGTTATTCGAAAAACGCTGAGAGGAACGAGTTGATCCCCTAGCATATTACTTGAAATCTACTTATCAAAAAGAAGGAAAATAAGTCATGAAGAAAAAAGAAATATGACGCGCCAATTACTGGTGTTTGGGAAGCTTGGACTGACCCAGAAATCTTAAAAGAGTGGTGAGGCCCAAAGAACGTATTTGTACCAGAGTGTGTTTTAGAAACTCATGAAGGTGGCCGAATTTACATTGTAATGGAAGCTAATTAATCATCCTAAAGTACTATGTTGAAACTGACAGGCAATTGCTAATTTTGATAAAAATAACTACTTGATTGGAGTTTAATGCTAGGTAAACAAATTGTCTTTTTTAGTATTGGTATTGTGGCAACTTGCCTTGGTATAGCCGGAGCTATTTTGCCATTAATACCAGGCGGGTCAATGATACTTCTTGCCCTATGGGCGTTCTCAAAGTCAAACGAGCGATTGCATAATTGGCTTATGAGCTTACCATTACTTCAAAAAACTCATGAAGAAATGACTCATTTTAAGCATGATTACAGTTTGAGTATTTACACCAAAACTATCTCTCAAGTTGCAGCTTGGACTTCATGTGTAGTTATCTATTTTGTTATTGGAGAGCCTTGGGTCGTGGCAGTTATTGGAATTATGGCAATTGCCTGCTCTATTTTCATGTTTAGTGTTCCAACTCGCAAAATTAGAAAAGTTGCCCCTGAAGTTGCATAGTTTAGTAGCACTTATAATGGCATCCACTACTGTAAGTGGGTGCCGTTAAGCATAGAACTAAATATTTTAATAGATAAATTCCAGTTTTATCCAATTCTTTTAACATATTCTACTTAATAAACTTTGTAGCTAAATTATAAGTTTGTTGCACATCACGGTTAGCAATCTCCCAAGATGAAGTTTCTACAGCAATTAACTTCGGGTATTTTTTACTGATATCGCGCAATGCATTACCCACCGAAGTTCGCACATATTTACTTTCATCAGCTTTAAAATTTGCTAGCAGTTCTATAGCAACTTCAGGATAATCTTTAAAGTAAGGCCTACTAGTCCAAATCCGTAAACCTTCACTAGCAGCCCTGCGTTGATTAGGATTTTTGGCAGTTAACCAGACATAAATAGTAGACAAACTATCTCTAGAACCAATATCAGCACAATACTGATCGAAAGCTTTAGCCAACATTTCTTGCACTCGCCAGTTTTCATCACAAACAATTTTTTCTAGCAATCTGCTATAAGCTACTTTAGATTCAATACTTAACTTGCCATAAATATGAGTCGCACACATTCTAGCTTGGTATATCTCATTTTCGCTCAGTTCCTCAGCTACCGATAAAGCTTGCGAATTACCTTTAGCTAAAATAGCATCACCAACTGCTTGCACATGTTTAAAACCATGTTTTTTAGCTGTTAACTGTTCAATGATTGTTTTTCCACACATTATTATATTAAATTAACCTCATACTTTATTCTTTACCAGCAAATTATATATTAGTGCAAAAATTAGGACATAAATATTTTCTCAAATTTTTAAGCAGCCAAAACTATTGCAAACACAAGGAATAAGCCATTAAAATATTTATCGATATATCTTTTCCCTAAAATACTGTTGACTTTTCGATATATCATTATTTATAGTAGTAATTATTGCGATATATCGTTTAAGAAAACTTTTATTGAAAGGAAAGATAAAATGCGTAGACCAGATTTTTTTGGAGAAGGTAAAAACCAAATGTTCCGAGCTCGTCGCGGAGACATCAGCTCACATATCTTAATGCTACTGGCTGATAAACCAATGCACGGTTATGAAATCATTACTAAACTTGAAGAACAAAGTGGTGGCATGTGGCGCCCAAGCCCAGGTTCAGTTTATCCGACACTACAATTACTTGAAGAGCAAGAACTTGTAACTAGCGAAAAACAAGGCAAGAAAAAAGTTTACTCAGTCACTGAAGCAGGCGAAAAGAAAATTGAAGAAACTAAAGAAAAGCTTGAAAAGTTAAAGGAAACTCACAAGGATAATAAAGGCAAAGATAAGCGTTTCCCATGGGATGATGACCGTCATAAGAAAATGCGTAAGATGCGTAAAATTATCAAAACAACCATGGAATCAATGTTCACTATTGCTATCCACGGTACCGACGAAGAATTTGACGAAGCACGTGACGCACTAAAGAAAGCCAATAAAAAGATTAAAAAGATGGCTAAAGAATATCCAAGTGGTCGCCCAGTAGGGATGCCACCATTTATGGAGCCAGGCCGTGGGCCAGCTAAAGCTCGTGGCAAAGGCCACGGCGGACACGGACATCGTCCAGAGTTTCCTGTTGATCCAGAAGGCCCACATGGACATAGAGGCCCTAAAAAACCAAAAGGACCAGACTTTGGCCATGGTGGACCACACGGAAAGCGTCATTTCCATAACTTTGAAGACAACCAAAGCTAGCCAGAAAATGGACGTCCTGATTTCCAATAAATATAACTACCTATAAATTTAGGGTATAGCTTAACGGCTGTACCCTAAATTTATTTACCTATTTAGAGAAATAAGTAATTACTTCACCCTTACTAATATTTGTCAGTGCAATACGTTAAGCTGATAACAAAAGTCAGAAATACAATTATTGATAAAGGGTAAGCGCGTGAGTAGACATAAGCATAAGCACAAACATCGTTTTTTAAAGACTTTTACTTCACTAATTACTCTTGCTGCTACCGGTATTGCTGGCTACGCTTATATTGAAGAACAAGAAGCCTTACCTACGCCGGGGAATACGCTATCGGATACTCCATCTAGTCAAGTTACAAAAACTTATTCTGCCACTCAAACACAAAACCCGAATACCACACCAAGTCAAACCTCTACCCCACAAACCAAAAGCATTCCAGATGCAGAAAAATACCCTGATAAACAAATTACAGGTTCCACAATTCCAATCCATGGAACTACCCCTAGACAAGCATTTATAAAACTACAATCGCTTCAAGAAAAGAAAATTACCTACGATAAAACTTACAATCGTGAACAAGACTTCGGTGGTTGGGCGCTAATAACTGCGAATGGACCTTGGACAAAAGAATATACTGGACTAAAACAAATTAAACAAAATAAGAGTGCCCCTTGTAATACTCGCGCAGCAACGTTATTTAGAGATGGTGAAAACGTAAAAACTAATCCCAAAAACTGTACAATTGTCGCTGGGAATTGGCTGGAACCATATACCAACACTCAAATTAATAGCCCCAAGGATCTACAAATCGACCATATTGTACCTCTGGCAAGTGCTTGGGGTATCGGAGCCAAAGAATGGAGCCAAGATAAACGAGTGGCTTTTGCAAACGATCCTATTAACTTAGTCAGCAGTGATGACAACGCAAACCAAGCTAAAGGCGATTCATCAGCAGAACAGTGGCAACCCGTACAATACTCTCGTTGTTATTACGCTATTGCCCAAATAAATGTAAAAGCAAAATATGGACTCCCAGTTGATATTCGTAGTGGCAAGTATGGAAATACTGAAAAAGAAGCTCTAACAAGTGCGTTAAACACTTGTATTGGACACCAAGGGCTACAACAATAAACTGAACAAACTATAGCAACATAAGATTAAAACCATGTAGGACACCAAATACTATTTTAAATAGTAGTATCTACTCCTGCACTTTAACTATTTTCCTTTAAGGCATCGCCTTAATCCCTAAATTTTTCTTTATGACTTTATATATTCTATATACAACACCAGTAATGCCAACTACTGCTATAACCGTTAGTAATATCGTTACATGTATTTTCAAATATGGTTCTTTTACTACCAATACTCCTAAAGAAGGCATCCAAAAACACCAAATAGCTGCGCCAATAAAATTCCAGGTAACAAATTTTGCAAAATTCATCTTTGAAGCACCTGCAAACATGGGATTAAAAGTACGCACAAAAGGAATAAATCTGCCAAGCAGCACAGCAATTACTCCATATTTTTCATAGAATCTACGAGCCGCAACAATATTCTTACGATTAAATACTAAGGAATCAGGTTTATTAAAAAGTTTTGGACCGGACTTATATCCAAGATAATAACCAGTTATAGCCCCAAAAAATGTAGCAAGAAAAATTGTTAAATACACAGCCCATAATGCTATCTCAATTTTATGTGTAGCAATTAATATCCCGATTGAAAATAGCAGACTATCACCTGGAAATAACACTCCTATAGGTAGTGCTCCTGTTTCTATGAACACTGAAAAACTAAGAACTAAAAGTTCCCATGGACTTGTAGCATTCATAATTTTTTCTACATTCAAAACCTGAAATAAGTGCATACTCTCCTATATAAAATTAGCGTACTTGCTTTAATACAATCTCTATAACAACTCTATTAGTTGCTCAATATCTTCGTCACGAGTTCCCCAGCTAGTAACAAAACGAACTGCAGTATGATCTTCGTCTACTCTTCTCCAAAAACCAAATGTAACTTCCTTGGCTAGTTCTTCCTTCTTTTTATTAGCTAAAATAATGAATTGTTGATTAGTTGGTGATTCTGAGTAAAACTCATAACCTTTCTCTGCAAAGCCATTCTTTAATTTTTCAGCCATCTCAGTTCCACGCTTTGCCACATCAAGATATAAGTTATCCGTGAAAAGAGTATCGAATTGCACGCCAAGCAGCCTGCCTTTAGCAAGTAAACCACCTTGCTGTTTAATAATCGTAGGCAAATTATCAATAAGATCATCATTAGTAATTACTACAGCTTCCCCGAACAAAGCACCAACTTTTGTACCACCAATATAGAAAACATCACAATTTTTTGCGATAGTTTCTATAGATACATCTGAACCTTTAGCAGTTAACCCATATCCAAGACGAGCGCCATCTAGAAATAAAGGCAGATTATTCTCCTTACATACATCACTTAATTTCTCTAGTTCATCTTTAGAATATAATGTGCCTTGTTCTGTTGGATGAGATATATATACCATGCCCGGATGCACCATATGATTATGATCTCCATCCCGGTTAAATATATTCATATAATCTAATACTTGCGCTGCACTAATTTTCCCATCTTGGTTTGGTAGCGTTAAAATCTTATGCCCACCAGCTTCTACTGTTCCCGCTTCAAACACATTAATATGTCCCGTATCTGGCGCTATAACTCCCTGAAATGGGCGTAAGATTGCTTTGATAACTGTAGTATTGGTTTGCGTTCCACCAACTAAGAAATGCACTTCGGCATTAGGAGAACTACAAGCTTTACGAATTTTTTCTTTTGCACTTTTGCAATAATAATCAGTCCCATAGCCTGGTGTTTGCACCATATTTGTTTCGATTAACCTTTGTAAAACTTTAGGGTGAGCACCCTCCATATAATCGCTATCGAAGTGATACATTCTTTTGCTCCTCTTAAATTTTTAAAATACTCCACTTTTCTTGCAAGGAAAAGTAGAAAAATAATAGATACTGTTAAGGGTTATTCTATCTCTTTATTGCTTAGTACAGATAACAGCTACTCCGTTGGAGGCTCAGATAGTTGCTATTTATTGCAATAACTCTTTGTGCACTAACATTAATACTAATCCTACTGTTGTCATAAATTATAAGAAAACTATAAAAGATTCAAAATAAATCTTCCATATAACAAGGTTCCAGACTATGCTTATAACTTGATAGCATTTGGAACAATCTTAAGTGAGAAGTTGTTAGAAATATTATGAAAACTAAGCTACTTATTTTTGGTATTACTGGTGATTTAAGTACTCGTAAACTTTTACCTGCTTTAAAGGCAATTACAGATACTGGTGATTTTGATGATCTTTCAATTATTGGAATTTCGCGTCGTGAAGTTGACGTTAAAAAGTTATTGGAAAACTCATTAGGTGACACTAGTCTTGAAGATAGAATCTCAATCGTCACTATGAATTTGGATAACGCTGATGACTATACTCATTTAAAGGCACAAATAAAGCTGCAAGATGATGAACAATTAGTAACTTATCTGTCAGTACCACCAAATGCTTCGACTCAAATTGTGGACTTTATGGGTGAGGCTGGCTTAAATACACCAAATGTAAAAATCTTGTTTGAAAAACCTTTTGGTGTTGACCTGAAGTCCGCGAAAGATGTAATCAAACGCACTGCAAGATATTATGATGAAAACCAACTATATCGAATCGACCATTACTTAGCTAAAGAAATGACACAAAACATTGCTGCGTTCCGTGGCGGTAATGCAATATTTAGCCATCTCTGGAGTAATAATTTTATCGAGTCAATCAATATTGTTGCTTCAGAAACTATTGGTATAGAAGGGCGTACCCAATTTTATGAACAAACAGGTGCGTTGCGTGACCTTGTTCAAGGCCACCTTATGCAGTTGCTATCACTAACTTTGATGGATATTCCAAACGATTTTGAATGGCAAGAGCTCCCTGAGCTCCGTCTAGCAGCACTTAAACAACTAGAGCCAGTAGACCCAGCAAAAACTATCCGTGCTCAGTATGAAGGTTACAAAGATGAAGTAGATAACCCAGATACTCAAACTGAAACTTTTGTAAGTATTGAATTGCAATCTAATGATTCAAATTGGTTAGGCGTTCCAATACATTTAATTACTGGCAAAGGATTAGATAAGAAAGCCACCGAAGTACAAATTCACCTTAAGAAAACTCGAGATGCTCAAAGTAACTGTATTACTTTTAAGATTCAGCCTAATGAAGGCATTCGTATTGAGCTATTCACTAAGAAACCAGGCTATGCCCATGAATTTGAAACTAGAGTCTTAGGTTTTAACTACGCTGAAGGGGAAAAGATTCCTGATGCTTATGAGCAAGTAATTGTGGATGCTATTCATAGCAGGAAGAGTCTATTCACTAGTAGTCCTGAAGTATTGCGCAGCTGGGAATTACTCGCTGATTTACAACGGACTTGGGATACAGATAAAACTCCTATTGCCATTTATGATAAGGGATCAGATATCGACAGTATTAGCTAGTATGACCATATAAAGTACTAATACTTCTGCTGTATAATCAGCTTATGGCAAAGCTCATCTTTAAAAATAACGGAATAACTACTGAGATTACAGCTAAAGCATCGTATGCTCTAGCCTTTGAAGAAGCACAAGAAAAGCTTTTTCAAGACAAAGAAGCTAGGGATTTCTATACAGTAGGACTAACCGATCATGGGGCTGGTGTCATACTGTCAATTAAAGTAATTATCAATAACCCAGCAATAATTGAGCTTTCTGATAGCGAAAGAGTATCTGTTTTCGACAAAGATACTACCAGGATTGCTGATAAACTATTTAAGAATTTTAAGCGCGGCGTTATCACACTTGCACCTTTGCATTAAATTAAGTCTTTAGGCAACTATCTGTTGAACTTATTAATATATTTCTCTTTATTTTGAACTTAATAGACCTGCTTATTTAGCAACAATAGTTCATTGGCATACTACTGTAAGATGGTTACTATAAATAAATATTGGTATGGGATATCTAGCAAAGTTAACGCAATTAAAGATGAAGACTAATGCAAAACCCAGAAATAATAGAATATTTTAAAAAAGGTAAATTATCCTGGGAATTATATACTTGCTGGACATATTGCCTTAGAGCCCTTGTAAATACTGTGATGTAGTTTTTTGTCGGTGGTAGCGTTTACCTTGATTGGTATGAAACAGATGAGTTTAGACGAGTTCTGCCAAG
>JASGDC010000016.1:0-53911 GCA_047608145.1 Micrococcaceae bacterium | reverse complement strand
CACCAAGCAGAATATTGTTTAAAACCCATAAGCTAACTTTAAAAGCTAACAAACAAGGCCTAACCCCCAACAAAAACAACACCAAACAAAAATTCTAACAACACATATTTTCCTATAAGTCATTTTTCATATTTTTTAAAAATATACTTATTTCCTATTCCTTTGTGTTTACTAGGTATTACCATGCATAAAGAAGCGTTCATCTAGGTCTGTAGACATAAACTGTAACCCATGTCTGTGTACACAACTGTCTACGATGTCCATAGACATGACATTTTCATCTCATCTTCTTATTATTCTTCTTGTATTGCTACGGTAGATCCAAAGGTGCTTGGTAATACTACAAGCGGTAATATTTTTGATACAGTGCAAAATCCTTACCTTGAATCAAGTGAATGGGGCTGGCAGATTGATCCGCTAGGTTTCCGTATTACAATGAACCAGATTTACGATCGTTACCAAAAACCATTTGGTAACGGCGCGGACCTTTCAAACGACTAAAAATAATTTGTGTCTCACATATTGAAAATAGCTTCCTATTAAGAAATTTATTCTTAGTAGGAAGCTATTTTTGATTACGTAAAATGAATTACCATTTAGTGACAATAAATTATCTGATTCTACTTTCTTTATCCATTTTTGTTGTTAGAATTGGTAAATAATGAGTAAATTTATTAAAGATAATAAGTTCCACCGTAAAGAAGTACAGGATCAGCTATATACGGAACCTGACCTCTTGGTATTTACCGAAGGTAAAATATATAGGTTGGAAGGCTTAGGGCCAGTGATTTGGGAAGCTACTGAAGAGCCACAAACGCTTGCTAAAATTACTAAAGAAGTAGTAGCCATGGTAGGTGCGCCACCAAGTGGTGGTGCTAAAGAACTTGTAGTAGCTGCTTTAGAAAAACTCATTGAAGAAGAATTAATAGCTGTTAATTAGTTTTTGATAGATTAGTAAAATATTCATCCAGAGCTGTTTTTTGGGTTCTAGGAATAAAGCCAGTTGCTTTGATTTTGCTAAGATCTAATGTGCTCTGTAACGGTCTAGGAGCAACTATTTTATCTTTGAAATAGTCATCTGTAGAAATGCCAGTAACATTATCTTTACTATAACCAGCACGTTCAAATACATCACTTGCAATATCCGACCAAGATTGGGGTTCACCTTCGTTGCTTATGTTATATATGCCATAATTAGCTTTAGTATCAAGTAAATGACAAATAGCAGCTGCTATATCGTCGGTGAAAGATAATCGACCTATTTGGTCATTAACTACGGATGGTTTTACTCCTTTTTCGGCAAGACTTAACATTGTTGTTATGAAATTTTTTCCTTCTCCAATAACCCAACTCGTCCTAAGGATATAATGTTTTTTTGCAGTAGTAGCAACGATATCCCCAGCTGCTTTACTTTGTCCGTATACTCCTACTGGAGTTAGTGGTTCGTCTTCTGTATGAATTTCTTTTGTTCCATCAAAAACATAGTCACTGGAAATATGGACCAGAGTTGCTCTAGTAGAATTTACAGCTTCTACTAGATTCCCAACACCAATAGCATTAGAATTCCAGCAATCTTGGCGTCCTTCAGTTTCTGCTAAGTCAACATTAGTATACGCAGCAGCATTAATTACTGTATCGTATTGGCTCCAGTCAACTTTCTTAATATCTGTTGGGTTGGTGATATCTATTTCAGCGCGAGTCTTAAACTCTGCATAAGGTAGTTGCTTTTCTAATGCTTTCGCTAACTGTCCGTTAGCACCCAGCACCAATATCTTTTTGGGTTGCATCGGTGCTACCTCTTTAAGCATTGGATGATTTTTGTCTTTTTCAGATAGTTCAGCTTTAGATAAGTCAATAGGCCAATCAATATCTACAGTGTCGTCGGCAAGATTTAAGAAAGTATATTGTGACTGTGCTGCAACACTCCAATGATCGTTAACAAGGTATGTATAGGCTGTGTTATCTTCTAGTGTTTGAAAAGAATTTCCGATACCACGTGGAATGAAAATTGCTTTACTTGGATCTAAAATAGTAGTAAATACTTTTCCAAAAGTGTCACCTTCACGTAAATCTATCCAAGCTCCAAATACCGATCCAGAAGCTACAGAAATGAATTTATCCCAAGGTTCAGCATGAATTCCACGGGTAGTTCCCTTAGTTACATTAAAAGAAATATTATTTTGTATTGGTTGGAAGTCAGGAAGACCTATTTCTAGTAGTTTTTCGCGCTGCCAATTCTCTTTAAACCACCCGCGATTATCACCATGTACAGGAATATCGAAAATTAAAACGTCTGGAATATCGCAAGTGCTAACTTTAAGTTCTTTACTAAACTCCATAATATTACTGACCCTGTCTTTTGTATTTAGCTTCAGTGTCTTCTTTATGGTCAATCCACCAGTTTTTATTATTGGCATACCAATCAATAGTGTCTTTAATGCCAGCTTCAAAGTCTTTGTATTTTGGTTGCCAGCCTAATTTCTGTCGTAGTTTTGTAGAGTCAATTGCATAGCGCATATCATGACCTGGGCGATCTACCACATTGTCATACTCTTTTGGATCTTTATCCATTTCACTGAGAATTAATTCTATTACTTCTTTATTATTCTTTTCGCCGTCAGCACCTATTAAATAAGTTTCGCCAATCGTGCCTTTTTCAAGAATAGTTAGAACTGCAGAACTGTGATCATTGGCATGAATCCAGTCACGCACATTTTCACCTTTGCCGTAGAGCTTTGGTTTAATACCGAGCAAGATATTGGTAATCTGTCGTGGAATAAATTTTTCGATATGTTGGTATGGGCCATAATTATTTGAACAATTGCTGATAGTTGCTTTCACTCCAAAAGAACGTACCCAAGCCCGTACTAATAAATCAGAACCTGCTTTAGTGCTTGAATAAGGACTTGAAGGATTATAAGGAGTATTTTCAGTAAATTTAGCTGGATCATCTAACTCCAAGTCACCGTACACTTCGTCTGTGGATATATGATGGAAACGGGTATTATATTTCCGCGCAGCTTCAAGAAGTGTGTATGTTCCGATTAAGTTGGTGTCAATAAAAGGTTTTGGATTTTCGAGAGAATTGTCGTTGTGCGATTCAGCAGCATAGTGAACTACTGCATCATGTTTACTAAATAATTTATCAACCAGTTCTGTATCGCATATATCCCCTTTTATAAAGGTGAAGCGCTTTTCGTTTAAGCCTTCTAGAGAGTCTTTATTGCCTGCATACGTTAATTTATCTAAGACAGTTACGTTATAGTTAGTGTTTTCTAATATATAGTGCACAAAATTTGAGCCAATAAAGCCTGCACCACCAGTTACGAGAATATTTTGCATGTTAATAATTTTACTAGATTTATCAAAATATAAAGTTAAGAAATTGCTTTAATCAAAGAAAAAATGGAAAATGGTACTATGAAAGGTATAATTCTTGCCGGCGGTACCGGTTCACGTTTGCATCCAATTACATTAGGTGTAAGTAAGCAATTAGTTCCTGTTTACGATAAGCCAATGATATATTACCCATTATCAACGTTGATACTTGCAGGTATTAAAGACATCCTAATTATTACAACTCCGCACGATGCAGATTCTTTTGAGCGCTTGCTTGGTGATGGTTCCCAATTTGGCATTAACATTGCTTATAAACAACAACCTTCTCCTGATGGTTTGGCACAGGCGTTTATTTTAGGTGAAGAATTCATCGGTGATGAGAATGTTGCCTTGGTACTTGGCGATAATATTTTCTATGGTCCAGGAATGGGATCAAAACTTCGCCGATTTGAAGACTTAAACGGTGGTGCGGTGTTTGGATATTGGGTAGCTGATCCTAAAGCCTATGGCGTTGTTGATTTTGATGAAAATGGTAAAGCGCTTTCAGTTGAGGAAAAGCCAGAAAAACCGAAAAGCAACTATGCGGTACCAGGTTTATACTTCTATAGTAATGATGTGGTAGAAATTGCAAAAAATCTGAAGCCATCAGCACGGGGTGAATTAGAAATTTCTGATTTGAACCAGGTTTATTTGGATCAAGGTAGATTGCAAGTAGAAATTCTGCCTAGAGGTACTGCTTGGCTAGATACGGGCACTTTTGACTCGTTAGCTGAAGCAACTGAGTTTATTCGTACCGTACAGAAGCGGCAAGGTTTATCTGTGGGATGCCCAGAAGAAATTGCTTGGCGACTTGGTTTCCTTAACGATAGACAACTTCAAGAGTTAGCACAACCCTTAGTGAAAAGTGGCTATGGATCATATTTATTAGAGTTAATTGAAAAAGGCAAATAATTTTACTGAACTTTGTAAGTAAAGAGTAATTTTATTGATTGTTGTAAAAAGCTTTAGTGATGAACCATTCTTTGCTCCATTTTTGCTAATGACTTTATTATCTTTTGCTTGTATGTTTATGCTCTTACTAAGTGTTGAAGTGCCAGCAGTAAATAAAAATGATATGGCTCTTCGCCCATATTTCAGCGCACCAAATAAAGTGTGGCTAGTATTCTCAACATTATTATTGGTAGCGAGTGTTGTTTGTGTTTTAGTGGTTTATATGAAATGTCAGGTTCATTAACAAAGACTATTTAAAATAGTGCTATGCCACCTTTTCCTGGTTGCTACCATATTTATTTGCAACATTTTTTGGTGGATTCCTAGTTAAGACTAAGGGAATCTTATCGAGCTCAGTGGCTGGGCGTATTTGCCTTTTTATATACGATTCATGCTGTTGTTACTGGTTTTATAGATAGTAATATAGGCACCATTGTTATTTTTGGTATGGTAGCAGGCTTAGCTCAAGGGGTAGTGTTTACGGGAGTTGTTTTAGAAATGTTACCTTCTATTGCTTCAACACAAGGTGTATTGACTATGTCCATGCTATTTATGATGCGTAACTTAGCTACTATTATTTTGGTATCCCGACTCTTTCGTTAATGTATGTAGTTGGCGAAGTTTCTGACATGAAAATGTCTCTTAATTCCAAAGTTGTCGACAAGCCAGGACAGCTCTATCGCAACAATATAAACGCTTAACAACATAAAAACAGCCGAAATAAGACCTGAGTTTAGTAAGTTCGATTGTAATTAGGCATTAACTATTCGCATTTTCTTAGTAAAACACTAATTCCACCCCTTATTAGAAACGAAAATATCGTTTTACTAAGAAAATGAGTAGAGTAGCTTAGAAGAATGGGGTATATTCATTTGTTGAATATACCCCATTTTAAAAGAAATCTTCATTAGGTTATGTTGTAGCTAATCCTGTTTAGGATATTGCCTACTTAGTTATTTAAACCTTGAATTTGTAGCTGGAAAGCCTTTTGTAGGAATGGTGCTGCTGCCTCTGCGACTTTTGGTCCTACTAATGGAATATTGCATTCTACCTGGCCATTAACTTCATATTGCGTGCTATCACCTTGTGCGGTAAGTGTTTGAGTGCCATCAACTTGTAGCGGGACACCATCAGCAGCTACTTGAGTCTGTGCTTGGCGATTGCCATTTGCATCAGGTGCAGACCAGTTATCAGTCTGAGTAAGAGTAATAGTGTCTCCTACTACTGAGCGCGCAGCACTTGGTAGTTCTGCAGAGCTTGCCTGACGTACAGTAGTAACTGTGAAATTAGAGTTAATATCACCTTCAACATTAAAATTAGCTAGCGTAGCACCAGCTTGGCTAGTAGTAGCCTGAGCATGCTCTTGGCTGACTAGGCGATTAACGATAGCAGCTACATTTTTGTTGATAGTTGCAGATTCTGCAATTTGATTCATATTGTTTTCCTTAGATGTTGTTGTTTGAAACTTTTATAGATAACGATCTAGACCGTGATTTTCAATGGAAGTTACGATATTTTTAACTTCTTGAGAATGTTGACGAGTAGTGACTAAAAGTGCGTCATCGGTATCTACGATGACTATGTCTTCTAGGCCGTAAGTAGTAATCATGCGTTTACTACGAGATACGATGATGCCACTAGTTTCTTTTACCATTACACGCTTTGGGTCACCTAGGACTGTGGCATCGTTTCCTTTTTCGTTAAGACGGGTTAATGAGTCAAAGTCTCCGACATCATCCCAATCAAAATTGCCGGCAATCATTACTACATTCCCAGCTTTGGCTTCCGGCTCTGCGACTACATAGTCGATTGCAATTTTTGGCAGTGTCGGCCAAATTTTATTTAGAACTGCACTACGTTTTGGAGTATCCCAACTATCAGCAATCTCCATAATGCCTTTATATAGCTCTGGATTATCATGCTTGAAAGCATCTAACATTGTTTCAGCTTTTGCGACAAACATACCAGCATTCCAACGGTAGCGTCCAGAAGCTACATAAGTTTTAGCAGTTTTAAGTTCTGGTTTTTCCACAAACTCTTCTACATGATAAGCCCGTTTAAACCCTGATTGTTTAAGTAGTTTACCTTGTTTGATATAACCGAAGCCAGTTGATGGAAAGCTAGGCTTGATACCTAATGTCACAATATAGCCCTCTTCAGCAACTAGTAGTGCTTCTTTCATGGCTCGGTTAAAGAGGCTTTGGCTTTTAATCACATGATCAGCTGCAAAAGAACCTACAATAGCCTCAGGGTCGCGTTTATATACGATAGCAGTAGCTAGACCAATAGCAGCAGCAGAGTCTTTCTGTTCACTTTCTAAGACTAGATTTTCGTCTTTAAGATCAAATAGCTGTTCACGAACAGCTCGTTCATGTTTGACACCAGTGACCACCATGATGTTATCACCAGCAAGTTTGGCTAAACGTTTCCAGGTGCTTTGTAAAAGCGAAAGGCCTTCACCTGTTAAATCGTGGAGGAACTTAGGTGCGCCGGCACGGGAGAGAGGCCATAGGCGTGAACCAATACCGCCTGCCGGGATAATTGCATAAAAGTTAGGATTTTTCCTGTTCATGTACTAAGTTTAACGGTTTAACAGCTAAAACTATGGTTTAACACCTTTAGTATGCAGATAGCGTAAAATAAACAGAATGAGACTCTCTCTGTTGCAACAAGAATTAGCAAAACATAACGTATTTAAAAATTACTTTGAGCACTCACACCACGGCGTTAAATTTAAAATAGTCCCTGGTGCAGTAGCTCCCGCGGCTGCTTATCATGCGCAAAAAACTACAGGGCCGTTATTATTAGTGACTGCTACTACACGAGAAGCTGAAATGGTCCATGGCTCTTTGTTAGATTTTGTCAAAGAAGATGAATTACAATTTTTCCCTAACTTAGAAACTTTGCCACACGAAAAAATTTCGCCAAACTCACAAACTATTGCACAGCGTATTAAAGTCATCCAACAAATGAAGTCGAATAAGACTTCAGTAATTGTGGCACCTATTAGAGCTATTGCACAAAGTATGCCGACTACTTTGGCAAATTTAGGTTCAATAGAGCTAATCCAAGGTGAAGATTTTAATATGGATGAGCTAATTTTACGAATGTTAGATTTTGCTTATACACAGGTCGACATGGTTACCAGTCGTGGTGAGTTTGCAGTACGCGGTGGCATTATCGATATTTTCCCGCCAAACTTAGAATATCCAGTCCGCTTAGATTTCTTTGGTGATGAAGTAGATAGCATTCGGTACTTCACTGTTAGTGACCAGCGGTCAATCCCAGTTTCAGAGGTTCCAGAGCTAGCTAAATTAAGTATTTTACCATGTAAAGAAATCTTACTTGATGATAAAGTACGGGCACGCGCAAAGTCTTATATCGAGCGTTTTCCGGCAGCAAAAACTATGCTAGAAAAAATTAGTGAAGGCATTCCGGTGGATGGCATGGAATCTTTGCTGCCATTATTAAGTGATGAGATGGGTTATTTTGTAGACTATTTACCAAAAAATAGTCACTTAGTCTTCGTTGAAGATGAGAAAATTAAAAATCGTGCCTTAGATTTACAACGTACGGGCGAGCAATTCTTAGCTGCTTCTTGGAACTATGCTGATGATGAACAATCAGCGCCGGTGGATATTCGTGAAAGTTTAGCTACTGCCCATTTTTTGAGTTCTTCAGAGTTAATAGAATATCTAGAGCAAAATAACTTGGATTATTGTTCATTAAATGCACTCAATACCGATAAAGAGTTTAATTTTAGTACCCCTAGTGTTCAAACAGGGAATATTGCGGAAATAGCTAATCAATTACGGCAATTCTTAAAGCAAAATACCGTGGTAGTTTCTTGTCAGTCGCAAGGTGCGGCAGCAAGATTAGCAGAAAGCTTTACCGAGCAAAAAGTTAATGCGCAAAGCGTGACTGAGATAAAGATTAAGGAGCCATATATTCAGTTTATTGCTGCAGAACAGAGTAATTCTTGGTCTTGCTCAGCTACCTTCATAGTCGTACTTACTGAATACGATATTCTAGGCAAACGAATTACCAAGCATGAGCAGAAACGTAAAATTCGTCGACGCGTTAAAAATGCCGTTGACCCATTACAACTTAGTAAGGGTGATTACGTAGTCCATCAACAACATGGTGTCGGACGTTTTATTGAAATGGTGCAACGTAACGTTGGAGTAGGTGTACAAAAGGCTGCCAGAGAATACTTAGTAATTGAGTATGCGCCAGGACGTCGCGGTCGTCCAAATGATAGGTTATTTGTGCCAGCTGATCAGCTAGATCAGTTATCTAATTATGTTGGTGGTGAAAACCCTAGTTTAAGTAAAATGGGTGGTTCTGACTGGGCAAAGACTAAATCTCGGGCACGTAGCGCTGTTAAAGAAATAGCAGGTGAGTTAATTAGGCTTTATTCTGCGCGTAAAGCAACTAAAGGCCATGCTTTTGGTTCGGATACTCCTTGGCAGCAAGAGTTAGAAGATTCTTTCCCTTACGCTGAAACTATTGATCAACTGCAAAGTATTGAAGAAGTCAAACGTGATATGGAGTCACCAATTCCAATGGATCGTTTAATATCTGGTGATGTAGGATATGGTAAAACTGAAGTTGCGGTACGTGCCGCTTTTAAGGCGGTACAAGATGGTAAACAAGTTGCAGTTTTATGTCCTACTACTATTTTGGTGCAGCAACATTTAGAAACTTTTATTGATAGATTCCGAGGTTTTCCTATTCGAGTTGCTTCATTATCGCGTTTCCAGACGACTAAACAAGCTGAACGTACTATGAATGACATTGCAGCGGGAACAGTAGATGTGATTATTGGCACGCATAGACTACTAAGTAAAAATATCTGTTTTAAGGATTTGGGTTTAGTTATCGTTGATGAGGAACAGCGCTTCGGTGTTGAGCATAAAGAACGACTTAAGAAAATGCGTACTAATGTCGACGTGCTGGCAATGAGTGCGACTCCTATTCCAAGAACTTTGGAAATGGCAGTTACTGGTATTCGTGAAATGTCCTCACTAGCCACCCCTCCGGAGGAACGCCAGCCAGTACTTACCTATGTGGGAGCATATTCAGGCGATCAAGTTATGGCTGCAATTCAACGTGAAATGATGCGTGAAGGTCAAGTATTTTATGTGCATAATCGTGTTAAAAGTATTGAAGAGACTGCTAGTAAGATTGCCCGATTAGTGCCAGAGGCGCGTATTGCTGTGGCTCACGGTAAGATGAGTGAAAAACAGCTCGAACAGATAATTATTGATTTTTGGGAGCAAAAGTTTGATGTGTTGGTCAGCACTACTATTATCGAAACAGGTCTAGATATTTCTAATGCAAATACTTTGATTGTAGAACATGCAGATAAGTACGGGCTATCGCAATTACATCAATTGCGTGGGCGAGTAGGGCGAAGTCGAGAACGTGCTTATGCTTATTTCCTTTATGATAGTGAACGTGAACTTAAAGAAACTGCTTTTGAGCGTTTAAAAGCAGTAGCTACGCATAATGAACTTGGTGCTGGAATGCAGTTAGCAATGAAAGATCTTGAGATCCGCGGTGCAGGCAACCTACTTGGGGCAGAACAATCCGGACATATTGCTGGCGTTGGTTTCGACTTGTATTTACGTATGGTTGGTGAAGCTGTCGCTAATTATCGTGGCGAAAAGCAAGAAAAAACTCGAGAGCTTAAGATTGAATTACCTGTAAATGCTAATATTCCTGATAGCTATATTGATGGTGAACGATTGCGTTTGGAAGCATATAAGAAAATTGCTGCCGCTAATAAGATGACTGAACTTGCTGCAGTTCGTGAAGAGCTTGAAGACCGCTATGGTGAAATGCCCGAACCTGTAAAAATGCTATTTAATGTGGCCCAGCTTCGTTTAGCCACTGCACAATATGGAGTTTATGAAATCATCAGGATGGGACAAAGAATTCGTTTTGCGCCAATGCAGCTCACCGAATCAAAAGAGATGCGAGCAAAGCGACTATACCCAGAGATTGTAATAAAAGATGGCTTTGTATTAATTCCAATGCCAAAAGCTAGTTTTGGTAAAGAGCTTGCTGGTGAAGAACTACTAGCATGGTGTGTGCAAGTGCTTAGTGCACTTTGTGGTGAGTAGGTAACTAACCTTTTGTAATGTATGCACTGCCTGGTTTCATTAGGTAGTAGCCTGCTGACTAGGTTTACTAGTGCGAACTTTCTAAGTTTATCGATGATAAATAACTAAAATGACTTTAGCTAGCAAGAATACTGAACAAAAGCTCGTAAGGTGATTAACCTTACGAGCTTTTGTTTATATTTAATTATATGGAAGAGAAGAAAATCTTAGTAATCTGAAGTTGATTCTTTTCCTGATACAATTTCGACACCAGCGCTTGCACCAAGGCGAGTGGCACCAGCTTCGATAAGTGCATCAGCATCTGCTTTGCTGCGCACTCCACCAGAAGCTTTAACACCAACATCAGGCCCTACAGTTTTACGCATTAGCTTGATATCTTCAACAGTAGCGCCGCCACCATTGAAACCAGTAGAAGTCTTAACGAAATCTGCGCCAGCTTCTTTTGCAGCTTCACAAGCAAGGACTTTTTGCTCATCATTTAGCATTGAAGTTTCAATGATAACTTTAAGGATTGCATCACCTTCGTGAGCAGTATCAGCAACAGCTTTGATGTCAGTAGTAAGTTTGTCCTTTTCGCCAGCAATTGCAACAGCCATGTCGATTACCATATCGACTTCATCAGCGCCGTCTTTGATTGCTTGCTTAGTTTCGCAAACTTTGCTTTCAGTGCTAGTAGCACCTAGTGGGAAACCAATAACTGTACAAGTTAGGACTTTGCTGCCTTCGAGTTCTTTGGCAGCAGTTTTAACCCATACTGGGTTTACACAAACTGAAGCAAATTCATATTCTTTTGCTCCATCGCATAGTTCGATGATTTGTGCTTTGGAAGCATTTGGCTTCAATAAAGTGTGATCAATGTAAGAATTAAGTTTCATTTTATACTCCTAGAATTTTTGAAAGTTCGGTTTTAATTTCGTCCAATTGCTTTGCTGCTTTTTCACGTGCAGTATCCAAAGAACCTTCTTTGCTATCAGCGATAACTTCTAGGTAACACTTAAGCTTTGGTTCGGTACCTGAAGGCCTAATTATTACTCGAGTACCGTCTTCACAGTAGTACGCAAGACCGTCAGTAGGTGGCAAATTATTAGTTGGCTTTAACAAGTCACGAGTTTCGGTAACTTTAGAACCAGCAATGGTAGTTAATGGTTCACTACGTAGTTGCTTCATCATGTCTTGAATCTGACTTAACGCAGTAACACGAATTGAAAGCTGGTCGCTAGAGTATAGACCGTACTTTGTATAAAGCTTATTCAAAGTACCCCAAAGGTCAGTGCCTTTTGATTTAGTGAAAGCAGCCATGTGTGCTGCAAATAATAATGCACTTGTACCGTCTTTATCATGTACATAATCTGGGTCAGTACAGTAACCTAGAGCTTCCTCATATCCATAGCTAAAGCCTTTAAGGCGTGGAATCCATTTGAAACCAGTTAGAGTTTCATGGTGTTCCGCGCCATAATCTTTAGAGATTACCCCTAGCATGCGTGAAGATACGATGGAGTTTGAAAGGACCAGTTCAGTAGGATCTTCAGTGTGAGCTAGTAAGCGCCAACCAAGTAGAGTGCCTAGTTGATCACCGCGGAACATAATCCACTGACCATCTTTTTCCATAGCAATGGCAGCACGGTCCGCATCAGGGTCATGTGCCAGAATAATATCTGCATTTTCTTCTTTAGCAGTAGCAATTGCTAATGATAGCGCACCTTTTTCTTCCGGATTTGGGAAAGATACGGTAGGGAAATTAGGGTCTGGCTTATCCTGTTCCTTAACTACAGCAACTTGCTCAAAACCAGTCTTTTCAAGTGCGGCACGGATTACTGGAGAACCAACACCGTGCATTGCAGTGTAGACAATCTTAAGGTCTTTATGGAAGTCTGCTTTATCTACTAAAGAAGCTGCACGTTCAACATAATCAGTAATGATTGATTCTGGAACTTCTTCCCAACCTGATTCTGCAAGTTCAATCTTGCTTAAATCGATAGCATCGATCTCCTCAGAGATTTCTTTATCTGCAGGTGGCACAATTTGTGAGCCATTACCAAGTTCGTCTGTGAGCTGGTTACCTAAGTACACTTTATAACCATTATCAGCTGCTGGATTGTGGCTTGCTGTTACCATAATGCCAATATCAGTTTTAAGTTTTCGTACGGAAGAAGCTAGCACTGGAGTCGGAAATTCGCGTGGCATCAAATAAGTTTTGATACCTGCAGCTGTCATGATTTGGGCACTCTCTTTAGCGAAAATCTTGGAATTATGACGTCCATCATATCCGATAGATACGCTTTTTTCTTTATCGCCTAATTTAGTCTTTGCATAGTTTGCTAGACCAGCGGCAGCTTTACGGACTACGAGTCGGTTCATGCGGTTTGGTCCGGCAGCCATCTCGGCACGGAGACCTGCAGTACCAAATTCTAGAAATCCAGCAAAGCGATCATCAAGTTCCTTTTTGACATCCTGATCAGTTTCAGCTTTTTCTATTAATTCTTGTAATTCAGCTTTAGTTTGTGCATCTGGATCTAATTCAATCCATTGCTTGGGGGTTAGACTTGTCATGACTCCTCCTTAAGCCTTAGCGACAATCTCTGCTAAAAGTTTACTAATACGTGGGCCAGCAGCAGCTCCAGCATCGATTACCTCTTGGTGGCTCAGTGATTCATCTGAAATACCTGCACCGAGGTTTGTAACTAAGGAAATGCCAAATACTTCCATACCAGCATCGCGAGCCGCGATTGCTTCAAGAGTAGTTGACATTCCCACTAGATCTGCACCCAAAATTTTAGCCATCCGCACTTCTGCTGGAGTTTCATAATCTGGGCCAGGGAATTGGATGTAAACACCTTCAGTTAAGCTAGAGTCAATTTCTTTCGCAACTTTGCGAACTCGAGGTGAATACAAATCTGTTAAATCTACGAATTTAGCACCTTTAAGTGGAGTAACTCCAGTGTTGTTAATATGGTCACTAATTAGTACTGGAGTGCCTGGGCCACAGTCTTTGTTAGTAGTGCCGCAGCCATTAGTAAGAACTACGAGTTTACAGCCAGCTGCTGCTGCAGTGCGTACACCGTGAGCTACTGCATCTACACCTTTACCTTCATAGAAGTGGGTGCGGCTACCAAGTACTAGGGCATGTTTACCTGCATTATCACCTTTAGTTATTTTTATTGAGCGAATTGAGGCATTGTGTCCAGCAACTGCAGGGGCTGAGAATCCAGGGATGTCGGCAGCGTTAAGATTTGCAACTTCTTCACCTATGAGTTCAGCGGCTTCTCCCCAGCCAGAGCCTAGAACAAGGGCAATATCGTGGTTATCGACTCCAGTTTCAGTTTTAATGTATTCCGCGGCTTTGCGGGCAATTTCTTGCGTATCATCTATATTATTTTCCATATCTAATATGGTAACAAATATTTAGTTAAGGTTGTTGTTTGTTATGGGGGCTGATATTGAGTCGATAGCAGTAAATGCACTCCACAGAGTGATCTTGGTGATTCCACGACGTGAAAACCCAGTATTAATTAGAGTCCTTTAACCCTCTCTTTATCTACCCCTTCATTATCACTTAGATTATCAAGCAGTAGAAACTGCCCTATACCTGAAAAGAAATAAGGCACTGCATATATTTTTACCAAAAGCATACGAAATTTCGTAAACAATTGGGAAAAATGTATGCGTTACTACTTTAAAGCCTAAAGAATCAGCCAATTCTTATAACTTTATGTTGTGGAAAACTCGTGTTAAAGGCACCATGAGAGCAATTACCAATACAATTGGATATTATGGTAGCTAAAAAACAAATTCATCTTGTAGTATTGGGCGGTGGCCCAGGAGGCTATGAAGCCGCACACTCAGCTGCACGATTAGGTGCAAAAGTAACATTAGTGGAACGTCAAGGTATCGGTGGTTCTGCAGTTTTAAGCGACGTAGTACCGTCAAAAACTTTAATTGCAGCATCTGATTTGATTGCTAAAGCAAAAGAAGCCCAGACAATGGGTTTACTTAAAGAAGGGCAGACCTTAAATATTAACGGTAAAACCCTTACGGAAGTTAACAAGCGATTAATTGCTTTAGCAAAATCTCAATCAGAAGATATCGAAAATGATATAAAGAAGTATGGGGTTGAAGTCATCAAAGGCGAAGGTAAGCTTATAGACCCACATACTATTGAAGTAGATGTAGAATCTGGTGGTACTACTAGACTCGATGCAGATTATATTTTACTTGCTGTTGGTGGTTCACCACGAGAGCTTGATTCTTCAAAGCCAGATGGTAAACGGATTTTTAACTGGACTCAGTTATATACAATGACTGAACTTCCAGAGCATTTAATTGTAATTGGTTCAGGTGTGACTGGTGCAGAGTTTGCTTCAGCCTATACAGGTCTTGGAGTTAAAGTTACTCTTATTTCTTCGCGCGCTCAAGTATTGCCTGGAGAGGATTCTGATGCGGCAAAGGTATTAGAGGAATCATTAGGGCGTCGTGGTTTGCGAGTAGTACCTTCATCTCGTGCCGAAAAAGTTGAAGCTACAGATGATGGAGTGACTGTTACTTTGACAAATGGCTTAACTGTGGAAGGTAGCCATTGTCTTGTGGCAGTCGGTGCAATCCCTAATACTGCTGGTCTGAACTTAGAAGAAAATGGTATTGATTTAGCAAAGAGTGGACATATCGAAATTGATTCAGTATCTCGCACTTCTGTTTCACATATCTATGCTGCTGGTGACTGTACGGGGGTGTTCCCATTAGCATCAGTTGCAGCGATGCAAGGTCGCGTAGCAGTGGCACATATTATGGGTGATGCAGTGAAGCCACTTGATTTAAGTAAAGTTGCTTCAAATATTTTCACTAATCCAGAAATTGCTTCAGTAGGTATAACTGAGAAAGATATAACTGAAGGCACCGTATCTGCTGATGTATTTAGTTTGCCGCTTGCAAATAATGCACGCGCCAAAATGTTAGATATTTCTGAAGGTTTTGTGAAACTATTTGCTCGCCGTGGTTCAGGTACCGTTATTGGTGGTGTGGTAGTAGGGCCAAGTGCTTCTGAGTTAATTTTCCCAATTGCACTTGCAGTCACTAACAGGCTGACAGTAGACCAGCTTGCAGAGACTTTCACAGTGTTCCCATCTCTCACTGGTTCGATTACTGAAGCTGGACGTCGTTTACATAAGAAACTTTAGTTAATTAGTTTGGTTTTCTATTCAGTATGTTTAAACACACTTAAACTGTTTAGAAAACTTAGTTATATTTAATTAACTTTCCAAAAGTCGGTAATATCTAGATCAACTTTTTCAAATAGTTTAGTCAAAGTGCTGATACTAATGCCGACGACATTATGAGGGTCGCCTTGAATTTCTTTAATGAAAGTAGCTCCTAAGCCATCAATGGTAAAAGAACCTGCAACTTCTAGAGGTTCGTTACTTGCTACATACTTTTCAATTTGTGCATCAGACATTTCTGCGAAGGTAACTACTGTGGAGTTAGTAATACCTATTGAGTGGTCTTGATAGCAAACCCAGTGTCCAGTGTGTAAAATGCCAGAAGTACCTTGTTGAGCTTTAATGCGCTTAATTGCTTTTTCAGTAGTGTGTGGTTTACCCCAAACTTTACCTTTATGCTCAAAAACTGAATCACAGCCGATAACTACGGAATTACTTAAGTCAGTTTTATGAGCTATATTTAGAGTTTTGGCTTTTGCAAGTTCTAAAGCTAGTTCTCCAGGAGAGACATTTTGAAGTTTGTTTTCAATCTCACGTTCGTCTACTGCAGAAATCTGGACAACAGGATTAAAACCAGCTGCTCGTAAAGTTTTTAAACGAGCTGGTGATCCAGAAGCTAATATTAATTTGGTACTGTACATAATTCCGAATATAAATGAGAATAGTATAAGAGTAAAATTTTATTGAAAGGATAAATACTAGTGGTAGGTAAACACGAATTTTTTGTGTTAAAGACTCGGTCGCATGGGCGTAAGCTTACGTTCCCGGTAGTAATGTCATGCCTAATTGTATTTATCACTGCGTATAGCATTCGGATGCTACCACCATCTGATTATCGGCAATTGTTGTTATATGGAGCTTACATAATAGCCGGTTTAGCTACTTTGTACTTTGTTATTGCTCCGTTTTTCCGCTGGCTTGGAACTAGTTATACTTTGACTTCGAAACGAGTAATCCTTAAAAAAGGTATTTTAAATAGCAAAGAGTTGGATGCTCCACTAGATTTAATAGCTAGTATTGAAGTTTCTCGAAATATAATGCAAAGGTTGTATGGGCGTTCGGGAAATATAATTTTTTATTTTCGAGATAAGCGTCCTGCTTTAAAATTTCATAATGTACCAGAGGCTCGGAGATTTCGAAATATTATTCAGACTTTGTTAAGAACGGAATACGGCGCAATACCTAAGTATGAACCAATTCAACAAGTAATTAATTAGCTTTTTTGGGTTCTTTTTTAGCTTCATCTTTATCGCCAGTAAATACAAAAGCGTCGTAGGTAAAGTAGCGGAAAATCATACCCAAGATAGTTCCAATAATAGTACTTGAAATGAAGTCAGCAGTTTTTGAAGTGTAGTCCAAAATATAGTGTGAAACAGCTAAACAGAAAAGCGATATTAAAATTGCTAGACCATTAAAGATAAAAAATAACACCATTTCACGAGTTTTAGATTGAGTCTTTTGGTGGGTATAAGTCCAGTGTCGATTGGCATAGTAAGAAAAAATTGTAGCAATTACACTAGAAATTGTTTTTGCTGTAATGGTTTTAGCACTAAGTGGCCCATGTAATAGGGCAAGATAAATTCCAGAGTCGATAATAAAAGCTACTCCACCTACGACGCCGAATTTGGCTACCTTTTTTAGCACTAAGTGCCAAAGGTCGATAATGAAGGTCATTGCTTTATCCATCTACTCAACTCCAAAATTTGTAACCTATCTAGTATAGCGTTAATACTCTAAATAAGTATTCAGTGTCGCGGACTTGTGTTGTTAAAGTCACTAATGCTTAAATGATAAATATGAAGCTTTATCTCACTAAAAATCCGTTGTTTCGTTCTTTGAGATCAGTTTTATCCTCAATACTGTTACCTGGTTCAGTACAATGTCTGAAAACAAAAGGTAAAAGTAGGTTTGTATTTCTTGCGATTAGTATCCTTATTTGGTTGGTAGTCATATCTCTTATTGTTTTCCATACTGTAAATAAGGGACAGTTTTTTAATTTTGTTAACCTTAAACCAGTTACTATCGGTTTATGGATACTAGGAATTTTGGCTGCTTTATATTGGGCTTATGTGCAATTTAGGACGTTACCACTTTTAGAAATTAAGCAACTTCAAAATCCATTCAAACAGTTTGGGGTTTTGCTACTTTCATTTTTATTAACAATTAGTGTTGGTGCAGGCACGATAACTAGTTTGCTTAAAATTCATAAAACAAAAGCTGCTGCTGTTTCTCAAGGCTTTTTTAATAATGCTAGCAATGATATTAAACCAGTTAATGGTCGTTATAATTTTTTGATTATGGGTGCTTTAGATGATGGTGATAAGAATCCTGCCGGAATAATGGCATTGAGTGTTGACGCTAATACGGGAGAAACGGCAGCTATTTCATTGCCGCACAATCTACTAGGAGTGCCGTTTCCAGCTAATTCTCCAATGGCTAAGATTTATCCAGACGGCTTTGATTGTGGTGCTAATTGTCGTTTGGAAGACTTGTATAGCACCGTTAATGAAAAATATCGTAGCTCTTATCCAAATGTCAAAGATCCTGGTGCTACAGCAATGAAAGATGCGGTAAGTGGTGCTTTAGGAATCCCAATACAAGCTTACTTATTTACTGATTTTAATGGTTTTCAAAAAGTTGTAGATGACCTTGGCGGTATTAATCTAAATATTAGTCAAGAAGTACCGATTGGTGGAGAGCTACAAGATGATGGCACCACACGTAGTCCAGTAACTGGAAATATTCCTGCTGGTAAAAATGTAAAATTAAACGGTAACCAGGTTGCTTGGTATGCACGGAGTATAGAATACTCAAATGATTTTGATCGGATGGCAAGACAACGTTGTGTGGTTGCTGGCTTATTGAAACAGCATTCAGTTTCGAATGTTTCTTCAGCTTTTGCAAGTGAAGCAATTAATAATAAGCAACTCAGTACCGATATTGCTAGTAATCAAATAAATACTTTTAATGCATTAGCTCAAAAAGGACATGGGAAAAAAATGTTAACGATGGCTCTTGGGGCACCGACATTTGCGGTTAATTTTCCAATAAATCCTGATTATGATGCAGCACAAGCTACGGTTAAACAAATTATTAGCCAAGCAAGTGCCAGTGGTAGTGATACAGAAAAGACTGCACAAGCTCCAGATGGCACTATTAATGAAGGAGAAGATCAAGATCAACAATTTGATAATACTCCAGAAGGTGCTGAAGACTACAATCAACAAGATACTGATTCTGGCACTACTAATAATGCCAATTTCCGACTTACAGACTCTGCAATTTGCTCTGTGCCATAATTATTTAAGTAGTGAGTACTCACTTAAGGAGTAAGGATGTTAAAGCTAAAAAACCAAATTAAAGATTACGCATGGGGGTCTAAGTCACTAATCCCAAAATATCTAGGGCAAAAACCTTCCGATGAGCCACAAGCTGAAATTTGGTATGGTGCACACCCAGATTCTCCATCAGTAACTGAGGTTGGACCACTTGATAGCGTATTAGAACAACATCCTGCTTTTTTAGCTGGGTCTAATTTAAAATTAGACAAATTACCTTACTTAGTGAAAATGTTAGCTGCGGATTCAGCACTTTCTTTACAAGTGCATCCTACTAAAGCACAAGCAAAAAAGGGATTTGCTTTCGAAGAAAAGCAAGGAATTTCTAGAGATGCTGGTCATCGAAATTATAAAGATGGCAATCATAAACCAGAGATAATATATGCTCTCACTACTTTTGAGGCACTATGTGGATTTAGAAAACTTGAACAGACAATAGAAATCTTTACTGAGCTTGAAGATGAAAATTCTAAATTAGCTGAATCTGAGCTATTTGAGCAATTACAAGTATCTTTGCAAGATAAACAAGGGATAAAATCTGCTTTTACATTCTTGCTCAATAAACCAGAAGGCATTGAAAATTTAGTTAACCAATGTGTTAAAACTGCTAGAAGCATTAAAAACTCTAAGCATAGAAAAGAATATGAAACTATAGTGGATCTCCAAGAGTTATATCCAGGCGATCCAGGTGTTATTTTGTCATTGATGCTAAATCGAGTTTCGCTAAAACCTGGACAGGCTATTTTTCTACCAGCTGGAAATGTACATGCTTATCTTAAAGGATTGGGTATTGAAGTGATGGCTTCATCGGATAATGTTTTAAGAGGTGGTCTTACTCCTAAGCATATGGATATTACTGAACTATTAGAGGTAGTGGAATTTAAAGCGACAGATGTTTCTTTCTTAGAACCTGAAGAAGATGAGCTGGGGAGAGCGATTTTGCACCCACCTTTTGAAGAATTTCAATTACAAATAATGGAATTAAAGGCTGATGAGCACGCTAATATAGCCCAGAATGGGCCAACAATATTTTTGGTAGGTAATGGGGAAGTGGCTTGTGAAAGCACAGTTGAAAGCTTGACGCTGAAAACAGGAGAATCGGTTTTCATTGCTCAGGATGAAGCTCCGGTAATTGTTTCGGCTAAACAACAAACTCAGTCTTTTGCCGTAACAGTTAATGAAAAGTAATATTCCTTATTATTCACAGCAATTATTAGGTTTCCATACAGCAAGCTTTAGCATAATTCTATATAATTGAATGGAATGAAGTTTTGATTGGAGAAAACCGTATGAAACGAAAAAAGACAACGTTACCTATTGCATCGGTAGCCGCTGTAACTCTTATGACAGGTTCTACGATACCTGCATTGGCAGATGCTAGCGACTCGTTGTCACCGTCAGCAAGCACTGTAGCTTTTAATGACGACAACTCAGATAGTAATTCAGACGACAATAATAGTTTTAATGATAATTCTGATAATGGAAATTCCTCAAACGGGAATGGTTTCTCAAATAATTCAGATTCTGACAACAGTGACAGTAATTCGTCCGATAGTGATAGTTCAGATGATAACTCAGATTCTGATAACTCAACAGATAATAACTCAGGCTCAGATAGCAACTCAGATGATTCTAATTCCAATAGCGATTCAAACTCGTCAGATGGAGATGGAAATGGGAATGATCAGCAAAATAATAATGGACAGTCTAATAGCAATAATCAATCAAACAGTAACTCTTCCGGAAAGATTAAAGTTGTAGCTTCCACACCATTATTTGCTGATATTGCTAAACAAATTGGTGGTAACAACGTAGAGGTTACTACTATTGCTGATGATGACAACTCTAATACCACAGACATTCAGGATTATTCCGCATCTCAAAGTGACCGTTCTGCAATTTCAAATGCTGATATTGTTATTAAAAATGGTGGCGAATACGATAACTTTATGAGTCAGCGTTCCTCAGATAATGGATCTTCAAGTGATTCAAACTCTAGTAACAATTCCGATTCTAATAGTTCAGATTCTGGCAACAGTGACAGTAATTCGTCCGATAGTGATAATTCAGATAATAGCAATTCTGATGATAGCTCAAATTCTGATTCCTCAGAAAATAATTCTAATAGTTCAGATTCTGGCAACAGTGACAGTAATTCGTCCGATAGTGATAATTCAGATAATAGCAATTCTGATGATAGCTCAAATTCTGATTCCTCAGAAAATAATTCTGACTCTTCAGACTCTCAAGCTAACTCGGACCAAGTAGTCTTGCAGGTTACGGACTTTGTTGGTAAGTCAGGAGGTAGTGCAGCGAATCAACAAGAAACTTCTAGTAGTAGTGCAAATCCTACAGATGATAGTTCAGATAATACTACAGACGATTCATCGAGTTCTGGCGGTTTCTTAAACTTCATTAAGATGTTATTTGCCAATCTATTTGGAAATAAAGATGCAGATGCTTCACCTAGTGCAAGTGCTTCAGCAACGCCATCAACTTCTGCATCTGCAACTAGTACACTAAATGCAAATGCTACTCCAGTAGAAGTAACTACTTTTGCAGCATATAACCTAGATGCAGTTTCTGCAATGGCTAAAGATTTAGCACAACAGTACTCAGATATTGACTCTACAAATGCTAATCAATACCAAGCAAATTCTGACAAGTTCACTAAGTCAATTAGTGATATGCAACAGAAGCTTAGTGGTATGACACAGCTTAATGGGAAGACGGCAATTGCAAGTGACAGTACTCCTACTGACTTATTACAAAAGGCAGGCGTAAAAGTAACGTTCCTGTCTCCAGCCCAAAGTACTGGCAGTGCTAGTGCAAATAACAACAGCCAGTCAAACACTAATGCAAGTATGATTTCACTTCAGCAAGCACAACAGCAAGTGAAAGATAAGAAAGTAAACTTGTATGCTTATAATGATTCTGATCAGGACAAAAACTCTACTACTATCAAGTCTCAGGCTAACTCAGCCAAGTTACCAGTGGTGACTTTCGATGATAGTATGCCTGATAACACAGACTACATTACTTGGATGAATAAAAATATTGATCAGCTAAATAAATTAGCAAACTAAGTTTTCTAAAACTACCTAAAATAGGCTTCAATAACTATTGAAGCCTATTTTAGGTAAGAGTTATAAAAGCAGTTTAATAAAGTTTGCAGATTACTAGTTGGTCATTTGTAATAGTTCAGCAAAAAGTCGTTCACCATCACAGTGAATGCCATCATGCTGGAAATCGGAAGTTACTTTTGCTTTGGCATTTTTGGTTTTTGAAAGTGTTTCTAGAGAAAGATCTTTATCGACAAAAACATCATCTTCGTAAACTAAACAAGCAACAGGAACTGGATTTTCTGCCAATTGCTTCGCATTGTATAACGGAAGCCAGTCATAATCTTTTGTGAGTTTTTCAAGTTCATGGAAAGTTTCTTTTAATGGCTTTAAGCTATCGTCTTGCCTAAATAACCATGGCTCAAAGATTTCTCCGACTAGTTGAATATTATAAGCATTTGAAGTGAAATCAGCACTTAAACCTTTATCATCTTCCGCTAAATCTACTTGGAAACCATAACGTTTTAATCCCCACACTACCTGTTTAGCATTTGTTAGCATAGAACGCCCTTGCGCATAAATTGTTTCATGTAATAACACGTAGAGTGGTTTAGTAGCGTAGCTTAAATAAGGCATGATTTCAGTAAGAAAACTTGCTGAAAGTCGTTTTCCTTCTTTAGTGTCAACGAAAGCTTCTTCTAGGATAAAATGCAGTTCATGGATGCCTTCGGTGCGTCCTAAAACAATTCCAAGAAGTTGCAATCGTTCAGGCGTTAAACGATCTCCAGTCGGTAGTAACTCTTTTGTGTAATTAATGTGGTCACGGATTTCGTTAAGAGTCTTTTGATCTTCAGGATATAACTCAAAGTATTTCTTATTTGCCCTAGCTAATCTTACTAAGGTGTGGTTGTAAACTGTACGTGCATCGTAATTAATAGGAGGCACCCCGCCTGTGACTATAGAACGATCAAGTGATTTCGGAAAAAGTGATAGGTAAGTAAAAGTGACAAAACCACCATAGCTTTGTCCCATCGTACTCCACTTTTTAATTCTAAGATGTTCACGAAGTTTTTCAGCGTCATGAACAATCGAGTCTGCTCGGAAGAAAGTTAAGAAGGCTGCTTGTTCGTGTGGTTTGCCATACTTTGTAATAGTCTGTGCAGTCAAGGGGGTCGAAAGTCCAGTTCCACGCTGGTCTAAGGCAACCACTCTAAACGTTTTAAGTGCTTCTTTGAGCCAGCCCGTTATCTCTGCTTGTCGTACGCCTTTGCCGCCAGGTCCACCGTGGAAGAATATTAAGTAGGGTAGCTCGTCGTCGATTTTGTTTTTGGCTACATATTCACGTGCAAAAATCTCGATTTTAGGTCCGTTAGGATGATTATAATCTAAAGGCACTTCCATAGTGTGATTTCGGAAGGCGACATCAGGTCGAATTATGTATTGCATGGCTCCACGTTATAGGTTAGGTACAAGTATTTTAATCGTATCTTACAACTTTAGCACTTGATAACGGGTTGGGCAGTTTTGTTTCTTCAAAACGGTTAGTGTATTCCAATGCTCGGGATTGTGCTCTCTCAAAACGATAAAGCCTTTGCATACTTTCACTTTTTATTAGCAGCCAATAACAGGACAAAAACATAGCTATAACAGCAGTTATCCTGATTATGCCTAGTCCATCAACGATTACAGAAACATCCATTGGCTCTGCAAAAGGTGCGATGCTGTAAAAGACGCTCAGATAAATTAACGGTAATACGTATTTATCATTATGTTCCACGCTAATTGCAAATAGTAATACTACCCAAAGAATGTACCAACCGTAAATAACTGGAGAAAAAGCTACAGTAACCCCAAAAGCAATAGTCATGCGCTGCAAGATTGTTCGATGGGTGCTGTTCATAAAGATGAGTCTCAGAATTAATAGGACTGTAATAAGTGAAAAAATACCTTTTACGATAGCTGGACCTACTTGGCCACTACCACCAAGGACGAGTTCTATCGCTCCTGTGGCCCAACTTAGATAACTCACTGGTGCATAGAAATTAAAGACTTGTCCAGGAGTAGCAAAGGCTTTAATCCAGCCAGGGTATAAACCAATTAGCATTCCAAAGATAACGACTGGAACCATTCCAATTGCTGCAGTGTATGCCCATATTTTTATCTGTAGTCCTGCAGTTGGTATTGGATTGATTTGCCTTGCCCACATAATTCCTAAAAACGGTAATGTCAAAACTGTAATTGGTTTAATGGCAATTGAAGCGCTGACAAATAGTAAGCCTAGCACGCGCCTTTTATCTTGGAAAAAGTAGATGCCTCCTATAAGTAAACCTAACATTAAAGAATCATTGTGGAGTGAAATCATGAAGGCAAAACTAAATAGTGGATTAGCTACAGTAAGCCAAATTGCCTTAGCTTCGTTAAAGCCATTTTGTTTTGCAACTTTAGGAATGAAGTAATAGCATAAGCCAATTCCTAATGCAGCAAGTATTTTGAAAGCAAGCAAACTCAGTACGATATTATCATTGGTGCCGATCACAATAATTCTTTCAAAAGCTAAGAAAAGTGGACCATAAGGTGTTACTGATTCACTCCATATTTCACTAACTCCTTGAGAACGCCAACCATCTAGCACAGAAATTCCAGTGTTGTAAGGATCATAACCAGCTTGCATAAGTCTGCCTTGACTAATGTATGCAAAAACATCATTGCTAAACATTGGTACACTAAAAAATAATGGAATAGTCCAGAGCATTGCAGCTCTGCGGATTACTTTTGTCGAAGTTGTATCCCAATTTTTAATACTGGTTGCTAACCTAGCCCAGCCGATAACATGTAGGATTGCGCCAAAGATTCCTAGTAACACCATAAAAAAGGTTAATGGCAGGAACTGTCGGATAGACATAATCCATTGGAACTGAAGCTGTACTACTTGTGGGATTGTGCCAAGCACCCATGAGCTTACTAGCAAGCACACACTACCCCATAAGCCTAGGACTAGGGCATTATGGGTCCTTAATTTTTCTGTGTCTACTAGTGAGGAAGTTGGCATAACTCTATGTATTTTAGCGTGGTAAAAGGATAGAACGTTGGATATTGAGAAAGAGTAATGGATTTAAATATTTTTCAGTTGTTTTAACACCAAAATGTAAACAAAAATTACAGTGTCCACCTGGTAGCAGATAGCCAATTACTTGACCTTTGGTGACATAATCTCCTTTTTTGAGTGTACTGATAACTGGTTCATAAGTACTGCGAATATCACCTTCGTGTTGGATGCTCAAAGTAGTTTTTTCAGCAATCTTACCTTTAAAATATACTATCCCTGATGCAGGAGCTGTTACTGGGATGTTTGCTGAGCCTTGGATGTCAAGTCCACGATGTCCGGCATTCCAATTATATTTACCTGGTGCAAAAGGGGCTTTGAGCTTAAAAGATCTAATGGGAGGAGACCACTTCTTTGTCTTTGCTTTAACAGTGCTCGTCATAAAAGTGTCTGCATAACTAGCAGGCGCAATAGCAGAAGTTGCAAGCAAACCCGTCAGTATTGCAGTAGGAAAAATATAAGTCATAACTATAAAACTAGCTGAACCAGCAAAGCTTGAAAAGACTTCAAGAAGAAACCTAGTTGTACCGACAAAAAGCATGAGTAGTTTTGTTTAAAGCCATAGAAAATTATTGCTAATAAGGCTTTCCACATTTCTTTCTTTGTTGTCAGTACTTTTCAGCACTTTCAATATGTTTAAACACACTAAACTTGATGAAAAGTACTGAAGTCCTAGAGAAGTTAAGTTTAAGCTTGCGATAAGCAATAGCCATAGGTTGTAGTACAGCATAGTTATATTGTCCAGACCGTGATTAAGCCAAATTTAATAGCTATATTATGTGCATAAATAAAATGTTGTACCTTTATATGCGTTAAATATTTTTTAATAAATCTGCATACATTTTGAAGGTAGAGCATCTATTCTAGACCAGGCAAAACAAAGGATATAAGGCTATAACGCTAAGCTAGATGTTAATTATAACTTTTTGATGATATTTCTAAAAGTTAAGTTTTGCATAATTATTATTCGGTAAATTGGTATATATTTTTAATAAGGTAGTTTTACTAACTACATAAATAAGATAACTAAACAATGGGAGGCGTTATGCGTTTTAAGCGTACCGCACAAATTACAGCAATTACTGTTGCGCTTACATTTGGCCTTACTGCATGTAGTGGTTCTAGCCGCTCAAATAAGCCAACGGGTCCTAATGCGATTATTACTGCAGATGGTTGTGAACCAAAAGTAGGTTTGATAACTACGGATACAGCTGAGAACTGTGGTGGACGTGTTATTGATCTTATTTCTGAGGGTCTTTACACATATGATGAAAAGGGAAATCTGGTAGAAGCTGGTATTTCATCATGGGAAAACCCAAACAATGATAACAAGAACTTTACTATCAAGATTAAGTCTGGTTTAACTTTCGATGATGGGTCACCTATTACAGCCAAGAACTATGTTGATGCTTGGAACTATGGTGCTAATGCCATTAATGCACAAGGAACAAGTGACTTTTTCCAGGATATTGAAGGTTATGATCCAAACAATAACACTCAGACCAAACTTTCTGGTTTGAAGGTTGTTGATGATCATACTTTCACTGTGAAGCTAAGCCACCCAGTGTCAGACTTCAAGGAACGTATGGGGATCAATGCGTTTAGGCCACTGCCTGAGCAGGCTTTTAAAGATCCTAAGGCTTTTGGAGAGAAGCCGATTGGTAACGGTCCTTACAAGATTGACCCTAACAAGGGCTGGCAGCACAATACGTCTATTAGCCTTGTGAAAAATGACAAGTACAATGGCCCTAATAAGCCAAAAAATGGCGGTATTGACTTTATGGTGTACCAGTCTCCTGATGCAGCATATTCAGATGTGCAAGCAGATAACCTAGACGTGCTATACCAGATTCCTCCTTCAGAGCTGAAATCATATCAGCTAGACTTTAAGGGGCGCAATGCTAACGTTGCTTACGACGGTATTACTGTTATTGGCATCCCTACGTATGTTAAGCACTTCCACCAAGATAAAGAAGGCAAGTTGCGTCGCCAGGCACTTTCTTTGGCCATTGATCGTGATAAGCTCATGGATAAAATCTTTAGTGGCACAGAAGACTCTGCTACACAGTTTGCTCCAGGCACACTACCTGGTTATGATACAAATATTTCTGGTATGGAAAACACTAAGTATAATCCAGTAAAGGCAAAAGAATTGTGGAAGCAAGCTGATGCAATTAGTCCATTTACTGGCACTTTAACACTTTCATATAACAATGATGGTGGGCACAAGCAATGGGTAGATGCAGTAACAAACCTATGGAAGAACAACCTTGGTATTAATGCTGCAGGTAATCCATACCCTGACTTTAAGTCTTTCTTGCAAGATCGTGATAACAAGAAACTTACTGGTGCATTCCGCTCAGGCTGGCAGGCAGATTATCCATCAATCTATAACTTCTTGCAGCCTTCCTTCCAGACTGATGCAGATTCAAACTCTAGCTTCTATACGAACCCAACCTTCGATGCTAAGCTACAAGCTGCGTTAGCTGCACCAACTGCACAGGAACGTAATGCTCAGCTTAATGAAGCACAGAGTATTCTCTTAGATGACATGGCCGGAATTCCTCTATATGACTATAAGGGACAGGCTGTATGGTCTAACAACGTAAAGAATGTGAAGCTACAGTGGAACGGGCTTCCAGCATATACACAGATTACGGCTACTAATTAGTCGTAGGAAAGAACTTAGGAGTTGAGCTCTATGGGTCGTTTTATATTACGGCGCGTGCTGCAGATGATCCCGGTATTTTTTGGTGCCACCTTTCTGGTTTACTATTTGGTATTCTCAATGCCAGGTGACCCGATTCAGGCACTTTTCGGGGACAAGCCGGTAGCAGATAGCGTAAAGCAAGCCTTTACGCAACAATTTCACTTGGATCAACCATTCTTGGTTCAATACTTTATCTTTATTAAGAATCTATTGACTTTTAATTTAGGTACAGATTTTAGCGGTGTACCAATTTCAGAGACGTTGGCGCAAGCATTTCCTGTTACTGCACGATTGGCTTTCATGGCGTTAGCATTTGAGGCATTCTTTGGTATTATCTTCGGACTGTACGCTGGTTTGAAAAAAGGCGGTTGGTTCGATGGAACAGTACTATTTATTTCGTTACTAGTGATTTCGGTTCCGACGTTCGTGCTTGGTTTCGTGATGCAGCTCGTATTTGGGGTAAATCTGCATTGGGCTAGACCGACAGTTGGTTCTCACGCTGGCTTTAGCGATTTGGTTTTACCGGCTATTGTGCTTGGTCTTGTTTCCTTTGGTTATGTGCTCCGTTTGACACGTACTTCAGTTATTGAGAATGCCAATGCAGATTACGTACGTACGGCAACGGCTAAAGGCTTGCCACGGAAACAAGTGATTTCGAGACACATTCTTCGTAACTCTTTGATTCCAGTAGTGACATACCTAGGCGCCGATCTTGGTGCTCTTATGGGTGGCGCTATCGTAACTGAGTCCATCTTCAACGTTCCTGGTGTTGGTAATGCTTTGTATAAAGCTATTAACGCCGGGGAAGCCCCTACGGTAGTAATTATCGTGAGCGTTTTGGTGATGGTATTCCTTCTTACTAACCTACTCGTTGACCTGCTATATGCATGGCTTGACCCAAGGATCCGCTATGAGTAACACAAAATTATCACCAGATCATTTTGTTGCCCCTGTTGAGGAAACTCCTCTTCAAGTAACAGACAAGATGAACGAAGAAGCTACTCCTACGAGCATGTGGAATGAGGCTTGGCAGTCACTGCGTAAAAAGCCAATGTTCATTGTCTCAGCAGTACTAATCGTCTTCTTAATTATTGTTGGTTTGTTCCCAGACCTATTTTCGAAAGTTGCACCAAATGCTGGCTGTATTTTGGACAATGTAGATAGTCCACCAGCTAAAGGTCACCCCCTTGGCTTTACTAGCCAAGGTTGTGATGTTTACTCACGTGTTATACATGGTGCAGGTGCTTCTTTAACAGTAGGTGTAGCGACCACAATTGCGGTATTGATACTTGGTGGTCTTATCGGTGCACTTGCTGGCTACTATGGCGGATTGGTTGATACGCTCCTTTCTCGTCTAGGCGATATTTTCTTCGCATTGCCACTGATTCTTGGTGCTTTGGTATTGATGCAGACACCACAGTTTAAGGACCATCGAAGTGTTTGGACGGTAGTCTTTATTCTGACCATATTCTCATGGCCTAACATGGCCCGTATTATGCGTGGTGCAGTTGTTACTGCGAAGAACTCAGAGTATGTAACTGCAGCTAAATCACTAGGTGTATCTAGGTTTGCAATCTTGATTAAGCATGTGATTCCTAATGCTATGGCTCCAGTAATTGTAACTGCCACAATGAACCTTGGTATTTTCATTGTCGCTGAGGCTACGTTATCTTTCCTTGGTATTGGTCTGCCAGGAGATACGATGAGTTGGGGTAACGATATTTCCGCTGCTCGTTTGTCTATGCGTACAAACCCAGAAGCATTGTTCTGGCCGTCACTGGCTTTGTCAGTGACGGTATTGAGCTTCATCATGCTTGGTGATGCTGTTCGTGATGCATTAGACCCTAAAGCAAGGGAGAGGTAAGCATGACTGATAAAAATAATAATCAAGAGCAGAAGATTGATACTACAAAAGATGCTGTTACTAATAAACTTGACGGTGACGATCAGGTGAAAGTTACCCATCATGCTACTAAGAAGCGTCATGATGAAAGTGCAGCAAAGCATCAGAAGCAAGATGCTGAAGACGCGGCAAAGCAACAGAACCAAGAGGAAAATAAGTCGCAGGCTTCGGATTCAAACGTTAACTACCGAGAAGGCGTAGATCCGTTGCTAGAGATTAAAAACCTTGCGATTAGTTTCAAAACTAAGAATGGTGACGTCAAGGCAGTGCAAGATGCGAATATCACGGTAATGCCTGGTGAAACTGTCGCTATCGTAGGTGAGTCAGGTTCTGGTAAGTCTACTACTGCGCTTTCTGCTATTGGCTTGCTACCGAGTAACGGTGCAGTCTCTGGTGGCCAGATTCTCTTTGAAGGTAAAGACTTTGCTAATGCAACTGAATCCGAGTTCGTCGAGATTCGTGGTAATCAGATTGGTATGGTACCTCAGGATCCAATGTCTAACTTGAACCCAGTTCACAAAGTTGGTTATCAAGTGAATGAGACTTTGGTCGCTAATGGTTTGGCATCTGAGGATAAGGAAGAGCGCAAAAAGCAAGTTGCTGAAAAATTGCAGCAAGCAGGTCTTCCTGACCCAGAGAAACGTGCTCGCCAGTATCCATACGAGTTCTCTGGCGGTATGAGTCAGCGTGCTTTAATTGCGATTGGTTTATCTTGTGATCCAAAGCTGTTAATTGCCGATGAGCCTACTTCTGCTCTTGACGTAACAGTGCAGCGTACTATCCTAGACCACCTTGAAGAGCTTACCGCTGAAAAGAACACAGCAATTCTTTTGATTACTCACGATTTGGGTCTTGCCGCAGAGCGTGCCAAGAAAGTAATCGTAATGTATCAAGGTCGGGTAGTCGAATCTGGGCCATCGCTTGAAATTCTTCAGAGTCCACAACACCCTTACACGCAGCGTTTGGTAGCGAGTGCCCCTTCATTGGCTTCTCGTCGTATCCAAAGTGCGAAGGAAAAGGGTATCAAGACAGGTGACCTCCTTGCGCCAACTGCTGATAAAGAGATTGGTGAAAATGATGAGCACTTCCTTGAAGTGGATAATCTAACCAAAGTATTCAAGATTCGTGGTGAAGGACTGTTTGATAAGCCAACTGACTTTACTGCGGTTGATGATGTGAGCTTCCATATTCCAAGGGGTACTACCACCGCTGTCGTAGGCGAGTCAGGTTCTGGTAAGTCTACAGTCGCAAACATGGTGCTTGGGCTTTTGGAACCAACTAGTGGTTCTATTAAGTTCGATGGTGATGAAGTGACGCATCTTGACGATAAGCAGCAGTTTGCGTTCCGCCGACGGGTGCAGCCAATTTTCCAGAACCCGTATGGTTCGTTGAACCCGATGTATAACATCTTTAATGCTATTTCAGAACCTCTGGAGATTCATAAAGTCGGTGATAAGGCTTCACGTGAGGCTCGAGTACGTGAGTTGCTAGATCAGGTATCATTGCCTGCGGCTACGATGCGTCGTTATCCTAACGAGCTTTCTGGCGGTCAGCGTCAGCGTATCGCTATTGCGCGTGCGCTTGCTTTGAAACCTGAAGTGCTTATTTGTGACGAGGCTGTTTCAGCTTTGGATGTGTTAGTGCAGGCTCAAATTCTGAACTTGCTTGCCGAGCTTCAGCATGAACTTAACCTTACTTACCTCTTCATTACGCACGATTTGGCGGTAGTTCGCCAGATTGCTGATGATGTAGTGGTAATGGAAAGAGGTAAAGTCATCGAGCGTGGTACTACCGATAAGGTCTTTGATAGTCCTAAGAAAGAGTACACTAAGAAACTCCTTGACGCTATCCCAGGCGCCAAGCTTATGCTTCCGCCTGAAGTGGAAGTATCTGGCGCAAAAGTTGTTGAGTCAACAAAGGATAAGGACTCCTCGGAGAACTCGCTTCTTTCTTCAGTTAAGGGTATCTTTCATAAGAATTAACCCTTAAAGTTTATTGAAGGTGGGTCAGTTATTGTTAACTGGCCCACTTTCTTTTTGTTTGGGTATTTTTTCTAACCAGTTGTAGTCTTATCGGTTTAAGCATTATTAAGGCTATCGTTCTAATTTCACCCCAACCCGCTAAAATCATCTTCAATGAAGACTGTATTTAGTGGGTTGTGGTGAATTTTAGGATGGAAAAGTATTTTTAAAGAGTATCGAATATAAGTTTGGGTATCCGCCCATAAGTCTGTATTGATGTCTGTACATATAAAGGTTAGTGTCGCACACATTTTTCCCAAAAGTACACGAAATTCCGTGAACAATTGGGAAAAATGTGTGCGGCACTTTGTTTCAGGTGCGTGAGCATGAATTTTTTGTGGTGAGCCGACTTGATTTTCGGCATGGGGGGGGGGGTAGAGTTAGTTTTGTTGAATATTTTTTTCACATAGTTTTATGTGTTTGACCTAATTTGAAAGAGGGGCATTCTTTGTGTTCGATAAAGGTTTAAATAATAGCGAGAGTTTGGATTCTTCTGGTAGTGAAGTAACTGCTGGTGGTCGGGGTGTTTCTCGTCGTAGTGTGGCTAAGGGTGCTGCTTGGTCGGTTCCTGTGGTTGCTACTGCGGTGAGTGTGCCGGCTCAAGCTGCTAGTGCGTGTGATCCTTCTACTTATACTATTAATTTTCTTCCTGTGGGTAGTGTTCCTGCTCCGGGTTATTCTTTCCCTGATGTAGATGGTTTGTTAAGTGTGCAGGTTACTGCTCCGGCTGACTGTCCTGCTATTACGGGGAATGTGGTTTTAACTGTTACTAGTAGTAACGCTAATTTTACTACTAAGGATACTGGTCCTAATACTGTTACTATTGCGCTTAATGGTGCAGGTATCGCCACTTTTGGTACCGCTAATAGTGGTAATCCATTGTTTCTTGCGTGTGGTTTAAAACCTGGAGATAGTGTTACTGTGCACGCGCAGATTGAAGGTACTAGTGTAGAAACTAGTTCTGGTGGTAATGGTGATGACATGCAGATCAACATCGGTAACCTATACGGCTGGGGAACCAATAGCTATGAGGGAAATGGTACAGGGCATAATCGTAACGTGCCAGTGCAAGTTGGTGCTAATAATCCTAAAACAGACTGGGCAAATATCAGTGCATCAAACTATTTTTCTTTAGCTATGGATAGTACAAATGATTTGTACGCAATTGGCTACAATGGCTATGGTCAGCTTGGTTTAGGTGATACTACTGCACGTCAGGTGTTTACCCAGGTTCCTGCTCCTAGCGGTGGTGGTAGCTGGGTAAGTTTTTGTACTGGGTTTAGTTTTTCTTTGGCTTTGAGTTCCACTGGTGAGCTATACGCAAGTGGCCGAAATGATTTTGGTCAGCTTGGTTTAGGTGACACCACTAATCGTGATTCGTTTACGCAGGTTCCGTTTCCTGACGGAGTTACATCTTGGAAGAGCGTTAGTGTGGGGGATGGTCATTCTTTGGCTTTGAGTTCTACAGGAACTTTATATGCAACCGGGCATAATATTTATGGTCAGATTGCTCTTGATAGTCCTGATGACTATCTCGCTTTTACCAAGGTTACGAATATACCGGAAGGAGCTTGGACAATAATCTATGCAGCAGGTAGTACATCTTTTATTATTGACAGTAACGGTGTTATGTACGGAACTGGTGTTAATAGTTCTGGTGAGCTTGGTTTGGGTGATACCACTAATCGTGATTCGTTTACGCAGGTTGCTGCTCCATCTGGTGGTGGCACCTGGACAGGTATTGAATCAGGAGGCTGGTCTTCTTTGGCTTTGAGTTCTACTGGCGATTTATACGCAACTGGTGTTAATAGTTCTGGTGAGCTTGGTTTGGGTGATACCACTAATCGTGATTCGTTTACGCAGGTTGCTGCTCCATCTGGTGAGAGTTGGACAAACAACTTACAAATTGGATATTTGAGTGCCTCCGGCTATACTTTTCAGTATTCTTTGGTGCTGGGTTCTTCTGGTATTTTATACGCAACTGGGGACAATCAATATGGTGAGCTTGGTTTGGGTGATGCTACTAATCGTAATGTGTTTACGGCGTTAAGTGGTTGTCCTAATTGGAAGCAAGTTACTGCAGGTTCTGGACTGTCTTTGGGAATTATGAATAGTTAGTTAGGTAGTTTTGGTTTCCCTTATTTTGGTTTTGGGTGTTGGTGCTATCCAGGGCATGCAAGGCTGATTTAAGGGGATTGTTTATATAAGAAATTTAACTCCCTTTATAAACAAAATAAACACATACAAACAAAACACTGGATAGCATTTTTATGGGGTTATAAAGGGGAGGAATTGAGAATAAGAGGAAGGGGTTAGGAAGTTAAGAGAATTTTAGTAGACACGTATTTTGGGTAGTTGATATTTTACAAGCATTTTATGCTCAGAATACATTTGTGTTTTCTAGTTCGGTTAGCTTTCTTTCTTTTTTCTACATTATTCTCATTCCTCTCCTTTTCTTTTTAGTTTTCCATTTAATTTCAAGTCAAATTTAGTTAGGAGGACTAATTTTATGGAAAATAACAACAATAATAATAATGATGATTGTGTTTGGTTTAGCCAGCTAGTAGATAACGGTGGCGCTGGGCTGCCAGAGACACCTATCGTAGGTGGCGTGTTTGATGAAGATATTGAAATAAATGTTAGTGAAACAGTTTTAAGTGAATTTGGTAGTTTGTCAGTGATGTTAATCCTTTCTGGAGATGCGTATTTTGAGGTAGGCGAGCAGTCAGAAATAGTGGTTGAAATACCAGTTAAAAGTAATGTGATCCGTGTTGGCAGTGCAGATGGTGGTTACCTTATTAGAGTGCGAGAAGTATTGCGGTTTTGTGGAGTATTCACACTCCAGGCTGTATTGATTGAAGATAATGCTGAAAATCGTAAGTTGAGTTATATTGAAAAAGTTAATGCTGGGGTTGGCGCTACTAATCCGTATGCATTGTTTATGCTAGAGAAATAGTAGAGATAAATCTTTTAACCAGAAAATTGAGCCTTTCTTGTCTGGAAGGCTCAATTTTCTGCGAGTTTTTTGTCAGTTATATTTTGTGTTCTTGGGCATAGACTAGCTTAGTAATAGCTGTCAGTGGTAGAATACTCTAAGCAATTTATAAAAATTGACTTCGCGTATTGTGTAATGAAACCTTACGGTCCATGTATTTGGTTGAGGAATTTTCAGTAGCAATATCAGGCAACTAACCGTTAAAGCGCACGTTTTTGCGTGCAAGAAAGGATACTGCAGCATGGCTGTTGTAACAACTCGTGAACTATTAAATAGTGGTGTACACTTCGGACACCAAACCCAGCGTTGGAACCCAAAGATGAAGCCATTCATCTTTACAGAACGCAATGGTATTTACATTATTGATTTGAAGAAGTCTCTTGGTTACATTGATCAGGCATATAACTTCGTTAAGGGCACTGCAGCAAAGAACGGCAAAATTCTTTTCGTCGGTACTAAGCGCCAAAGTCAGGAAGTAATTAAAGACCAGGCTACTCGTGTTAACATGCCTTACGTTAACCACCGTTGGTTAGGCGGTATGCTTACTAACTTTAATACAATTAGCAAGCGTATTGATCGTCTTAAAGAACTTGAAGAAATTGATTACGATGATGTAGCTGGTTCTAAATACACTAAGAAAGAGCTATTGTTACTTAGCCGTGAAAAGCAGAAGCTAGAAGCAGTGCTTGGTGGTATCCGTAATATGGAAAAGGCGCCAGAAGCTCTTTGGGTAGTTGACACAAACAAAGAACACATTGCGATTGCAGAGGCAAAGCGTCTAAACATCCCAGTTATTGCAATCCTTGATACTAACTGTGATCCAGATGATGTAGAATTCCCAATCCCAGGTAACGATGATGCAATTCGTTCCGTTGAATTACTAACTAAGATTGTTGCTGATGCAATTGCTGAAGGTACTATCTCTCGCCACGAAAAAGGTGCTAAAAAAGGTAAAGAAGCAGAGCCAATGGCTGAATGGGAACGTGAGCTTCTAGAAGCTGATAAGGCTGAGACTAAGTCTGATGAAAAAATAGACAAAGCTGATGCAAATGAAGAAGAAAAAGCAGAAGCTAAAGAAGAGTCTAAAGAGGATAAAAAAGAAGACACTAATGAAGCAGATGCAGAAAAAGTAGGAGCTACTGAAGAAGCATCAGAAACTAAATAATTTTTTAATTTTAAATTCAAGGAGTAAACAAGATGGCAGCATACACTACTGCTGATATTAAAGAACTGCGCGAGCGCACTGGTGCTGGCATGATGGATGTTAAAAAAGCTCTTGACGAAGCTAACGGTGACATCAATAAAGCAGTTGAAATTATCCGTATTAAAGGCCTTAAAGGTGCTACAAAGCGTGAAGGCCGTGCAACAAGTGAAGGTCTAGTTGCAGCAAAAGTTGTAGATGATGGTAAGACTGGCGTTATGGTAGAGCTACTTACTGAAACTGACTTCGTTGCTAAAAACGAACGATTTGGCAAACTTGGTGATAAAGTACTTAAAGCTGCAATTGAGTCTAAAGCAACTACAATTGATGAACTTAATGATGCAGAAGTTGATGATGAAAAGGTATCTGAGCTAGTAACTAACGAAGGTGCAGTTATTGGTGAAAAGATTGAAGTACGTCGCGTGGCTCGTGTTGAAGGTGAATATGTATACGAATACCTACACCGTACTTCTAAAGATTTACCTCCACAGGTTGGCGTATTGCTAGCTGTTGACGGTGAAGCTGATGAAGCTGGTCACGATGTTGCAGTACATATGGCTGCTTACGCACCTCAGTACATGACTCGTGATGATGTACCAGGTGACATCGTTGAAAAAGAACGCAGCATTGCTGAAGAAACTGCAAAGAATGAAGGCAAGCCCGAAAAAGCTCTTCCAATGATTGTTGAAGGTCGTCTAAACGGCTTCTTCAAGGAAGGTGTTTTGGTAGATCAGCCATTCGCTAAAGATCCAAAGCAGAGCGTTGGTAAAGTTCTTGATGCTGCTGGTGTTAAACCAGTTGCTTACGCTCGTTTCCGTGTTGGTGAGGAAATCACTAAGGATAGTAAGTAATTAAACTTTAATAAAAAGGGACCTGGTAAATAACCTAGGTCCCTTTTTGTGTGCAATTTAGACAGTTAGTTAATTTCAGTAGTTTTGCCAAAAATATTGAAAAAATCACATCAAGTAGTAAAAATGCTGGAATTGTAAACTTATAGTCAGATAAGTAATTGTCAGCGTGTGCATAGCCGCCTTCTAATTGCCAAATAGTGTAATCTTGATAGGAGAAGGCTTTGGACTAAGGAGAGTTTTAAGTAATGAAAAAACGTCGAGTGCTTTTGAAATTATCAGGTGAAGTTTTCGGTGGCGGAAAAACTGGAGTTGACCCTGATGTAGTTAAAGAAGTTGTTTCTGAAATCAAAGAAGCAGCTGCTGAAGTCGAAATTTCTGTCGTAGTCGGTGGTGGTAATTTCTTTAGGGGGGCTGAGCTATCTGAAAATGGGATGGATCGTGCTCGTGCTGATTACATCGGCATGCTCGGTACGGTTATGAACTCTTTAGCATTGCAAGATTTCTTAGAACAATCTGGAGTAGATACTCGAGTTCAAAGTGCAATTACTATGGGACAAGTGGCAGAGCCATACATTCCTCGACGTGCAGTACGCCATATGGAATTAGGGCGAGTCGTTATTTTTGGTGCTGGTGCTGGTTTACCATATTTCTCGACAGACACAGTAGCTGCACAACGTGCATTAGAGGTTCACGCTGATGTGATTCTAGTAGCTAAAAACGGTGTCGACGGTGTTTACACTGCAGATCCAAATGAAGATCCAGAAGCAAAGAAAATCGATAAGATTACTTACCATGATGCTTTAGATAAAGGTTTGAAAGTCGTAGACGCTACTGCTTTTGCGTTAGCAGAAGAAAATAAAATGCCAATGATGGTATTTGGGATGCAAGGTAAAGGTAACATTACCGCAGCGTTACGTGGCGAAAAGATTGGTACGCTTGTTACAGCTTAACAACGAAAGGTAAATAAACTATGTTCGATGAGGCACTACTCGAAACTGAAGAAAAAATGGACAAAGCCATTGAGGTTTTAAAGGAAGACTTTGGTACTGTTCGTACTGGACGAGCTAACCCCGCGCTTTATTCAAAGGTAATAGTGGATTATTACGGAAGTCCTACTCCATTACAGCAACTTGCTTCTTTTCAAACTCCAGAGGCACGAGTACTAACTATTTCACCATTTGATAAAAATTCGCTTTCTGACATTGAAAAAGCAATTCAAACTGCAAATATCGGTGGAAACCCAGCAAATGACGGTAACATTATCCGTATTGTAATGCCAGAACTTACTGAAGAACGACGTAAAGAGTATGTAAAGCTTGTTAAAGGTAAAGCTGAAGATGCAAAAGTCTCAGTTCGTAATATTCGTCGTAAAGCTAAAGAAGAGATTGACCGTATCGTAAAAGATGGCGAAGCTGGCGAGGACGAAGGTACGCGTGCCGAAAAAGAATTAGAGGCTACTACCAAAGCTCATGTTGATACTATTGACGAAATTACTAAAAATAAGGAAACTGAATTACTAGAGGTTTAATGAATCTTTCAGAAAAGTCAGGGCGTAATATGCCAGTGGCAGTAGCCACTGGTGTAGCTTTGCTTGCAATAGCACTAGTACCACTAATATTCAATCCTTGGTTGTTTGCTATCATAGTTTCAGTTTTTGCTGGATTTGGGACTTTTGAAATTGCAAATGTCTTAAATAAGACTCGTACAGTTAAACTGCCAGCTGAATTATTAGGAGCACTTGCTTTTGCTATTGCAGAAATAGGGTTTATTAATAATTCTGGTTTCTACATTATTTTCACTATTCTAGTCGTAGCTTTTCTAGTTACTAATATTCCAAGTATTAAAGCTAATCGTGATGGTAGACTTTGGTGTTTAACAGCTATTTTAGTTTATGTGCCAGGTTTGCTTGGATTTGCAAATATTTTAGTTAGAGAACCTCATGGGCAGTCAGCAATCTTACTAGCTATTGTGCTAGTAGCTGCAAATGATACTGGTGGATTATTTGCTGGAATGGTATTTGGTAAACATAAACTGGCTCCTAGCATAAGCCCCGGTAAAACTTGGGAAGGGTCAGGCGGTTCGATAGCTTTGGCAAGTATTGTGGCCGTTTTATTGCTGGTAAATTTTTCCCCATTACCTTGGTATTGGGGCATTATCGTGGCAGTAGCTATTGTTTTTGCTGGGACTTGTGGTGACCTTTTTGAGTCCAAAATTAAAAGAACTCTTGGAGTTAAAGATATGAGTCAGATGATTCCAGGTCATGGTGGCTTTATGGATAGACTAGATTCCATCCTTTTTGCCATTCCAGCAATTTTTATTTTGTACACAATAGTTATTCATCTAGAACTTTTGCATTAATAGATAACAATTGTGTGTTAGAGACTGTAAACTTAAATAAAGTAGCAAGTTTTCTTCCCAAGGAGATAGATTTATGGGTAATTCTTTTCCAGTTGTGCCTATCCCAGAAAAAGGGTATAACAGACAAGAAGTTGATAGCTTCATCGAGAAAGCACGTAGTAGTTACCAAGGCTTATCTCGTGAAGTTACCGTAGAAACAGTAATGGAAATCTACTTCGAAGAAGAAGTAGGTGGTTATGATTTTGATGCGGTTGATACAGCTTTGGACCGACTAGAAGTCGGGTTTAAAGAAAAATTTGGTGACTCTAAAGATCGACAGACTACTGAAGAAATAGAGCCACTTGGTGTTATGCCAGATGCAGAAACCCAAGCTGAGGCAGCAGCTGACTTTGAAGATTTACGTACAGGTAGTGTCCGAATCATTGACGGCGATGCAATTACAAAGGCAACTAAGAATAAAGAAGACGATGAAAACACTGCTAAACCAACTAAAGCACAAGAGTCATTAGTTGAACCTAAGACTGAAGTCCTTAATGAAGTTGAGAGCAAAGAGGAGCCAAAAACAGAGGTCATTGAAGAAGCTCCTACTAGTCTGTTGACTAATCCGCTTAAATTATTTAAACGTAAACCAAAGAAAGAACAAAAAGAAACTGTTGTATCTTCTACAACCGCAGCAACTCCAGTAATTGATGAGCCAAAAACTGAGGTCATTGATAAAGCTGAGAGTAAAGAAGAACCAAAGACTGAAATAATAGATTTTAAGACTCACGATGGTGACGATGAAAGCATAGGTTCTGAAAAAACAGCAACAGCTGAAAAAGCTAGCATTATTGATAAACGAGCTGCCAAAGCAAGGAAATCTTCAGTTGTGGAAGAATATGATCTTCCTGAACTTCCGGAAATTGAAGAAGACGTAAAAGCTGATAAAACGGAAGTTAGCGAAAACACTGATCCTAATATTAATATGAATGACGATACTAAAACTAAAGTTATCGTTAATCCAGAATCAAGTGCTATTGCAAAGATTGAAGTAATTGATGATGTTGAAAATTCTGCTGAAATATCAGAATTAGCTGATAATAAGCCTGTCAAGGTGGAAGCAACAACAATACCTGAAGCAAAACCGAAGAAAAAGAAAAAAGCTAAAGCTATTAAAGCTACTTTAGCTGATGCTAGTGCTGATGATAAAAAGACAGGTATTGATAAAGATACCGCACTAAATCATATAGTAGAGAATGTGCAAAAGCGTCGAGGTAGTATCCCAGGCGAACCAGAGCCATTTAAAGAAGAATTTAGCAGTGAGGAACATACAGCAGTAACTGAATATGCTCGTAAAGTTAAGAAAAAAGCTGTTGTAGCAGACCTTAATAAGGGAGCATCAGTTGAAGCTAAGCCGTTAGCTACAGCCGACACAGCAGAAAAGTATCATAGCGGTAAAACTGCAGCTGTAGCTGAATTAGCAACTATAGCAGTAGGCGCAAAAGACCTTAACAAAGCAGATAAGCAGCCTAAAGATACTCGTGAAGTTATCTTAGCTAGATTTAATCGTGGTAATGGTAAACGTTTTAATAAAGCAAGCCAAACTGGTTACAAAGTTTCTGAAGTAGACAGATTTGCTAAGACAATCGCAGATTCAATGCAAAATGGCAAAAAATTGTCACTAAAAGATATTAAAAAAACCAGGTTTAGCTCTGCTCGTTCACTTGATGCGTACAGCGAAAAACAAGTAGATGCAGTGCTAAATAAACTGATTGAAGTAATTAAGGCAAAGTAAGTTGCGTACTGTTACGATTTTAGGGGCTACTGGGTCAATTGGAACTCAAGGTCTTGAAGTTATCGCAGAGAACACCGATAAATTTGAAGTATTCGGTTTAGCTTGTGGTAGCAATATTGAACTACTTGCACAGCAAATAGCAGCTTTTAAGCCTAAAGTTGTAGCAATTGCTAAAGGTTCTGTAATTACATTAAAAAAGCTGTGCTCAGCTGGTGGAGTTACTGAATTTCCAGAAATTTTAGTAGGAGAAACTGCAGCGACAGAGCTTGCAAAAAAACCGGTAAATGTTGTTTTAAATGGGATGACTGGTGCGGTTGGACTTAAACCTACTCTTGCAACTTTAGAAGCTCATAACACCTTAGCTTTGGCTAATAAAGAATCTTTAATAATCGGTGGCGAATTAGTGAAAAGTTTGGCTAAACCTGGACAAATTGTGCCAGTTGATTCGGAGCATTCAGCCTTGGCTCAATGCTTAATGTCTACGAACGCTGCAACTATCCCTTACGAAAAATCTGAAGTAGCAAAATTAGTATTGACCGCTTCTGGGGGACCTTTTCGCGGTAAAACTCGTGCGGAATTAGCACAAGTCACTCCTGCTGAAGCGTTAGCTCATCCTACTTGGGATATGGGACGAGTAGTAACTACAAACTCGTCGACTTTGGTTAATAAAGGACTTGAAGTAATTGAAGCACATCTACTATTTGATGTTCCAATTGATGCTATTGATGTAGTAGTGCATCCACAATCAATTGTGCACTCAATGGTAGAGTATGATGATGGTTCTACCATTGCTCAGTGTTCACCTCCAGATATGAAATTGCCAATTGCATTAGGTTTATCTTGGCCGCTGCGTACTGCAAAGGTTGGAACTCCATGTGATTGGACAAAAGCTAGTCAATGGACTTTTGAACCATTAGATGAAGAGAATTTTCCAGCAGTTAAATTAGCTAAACATTGTGCAAAAATTGGCGGTACTGCACCTGCAGTTTATAACGCTGCAAACGAAGAAGCAGTTGACGCATTCCATGGAGGACAGATTGGCTTTTTAGACATTGTAGATATCGTAGCTGAAATTGTGCATTCCCATAAATCTGCAGTTGAGTTAAACTTAGATATAGTATTAAAAGCAGATTCTTGGGCTAGAGAACAGGCGAATAAGCTAATTAAAGAAAAGTTCTAATTATGATAACTGTATTACTTTATATCGCAGGAGTACTTTTAGTTGCTCTGGGCATTGGAATTTCTATTGCATTACATGAAGTGGGACATTTAGTGCCTGCAAAGAAGTTTGGCGTTAAAGTTAAGCAATATATGATTGGCTTTGGTCCTACTATTTATTCTAAGAAAAAGGGCGATACAGAATACGGCATAAAGGCAATTCCACTTGGTGGCTATATTTCAATGATAGGGATGTTACCTCCGACTGCTCATGATGCTCCAGGCACAGTCCGTAGTACTTCTACTGGAATGTTCCAATCTCTTGCTGAAGATGCACGGAAGTTTTCTGCGGAAGAAATTGGTCCGGGGGATGAAAATCGAGTTTTCTATAAGTTGCCAATATATAAACGGGTAATCATTATGCTTGGTGGCCCGTTTATGAATATAGTTATTGCATTTGTGTTATTTAGTATCTTAATTACTACTTTTGGAGTTGCTAAACCTACTACTCAGGTAGCATCAGTTTCTCAGTGTGTAGTTTCTGTGCAAGAGATGAAAAATCAGCAGCGTGAAGAATGTTTACCAGATGATCCAAAAGCCCCGGCAGCTGTTGCTGGTATAAAACCAGGAGATAAGATTACAGGTTTTAACGGAACCACTGTGACTTCTTGGGATTTACTTAGTGAACAAATTCGAGATTCTGCTGGGAAACCTGTAGCTTTAACAGTTAATCGTAATGGTAAAACTGAAACTCTGCAGGTAACTCCAATCTTGTCAGAACGTCCAGAAACTGACGCACTTGGAATGCCAATCAAAGATTCAGCGGGAAATTATGTAACTCTTAAAGTGGGTTTCCTTGGTATTGGGCCAACTAGTGAAATGCAAAAACAACCATTAGGTGCTGTTTTCCCAATGATTGGTAATAATATTAAAGCAACTGTCAAAGTTATTCTGAATTTACCACAACGAATGATTGATGTTTGGCATGCAGCTTTTTCTGATGCACCACGTGATATTGATAGTCCAATGAGTGTTGTTGGTGTAGGTAGAGCTGCCGGTGAGATAGCAAGCAATGATAAAATTAATGTAACTGATAAATTTGCGACAATTATTTCACTAATTGCGGGCTTGAATATTGCACTATTTGTATTTAACTTAGTACCGTTACTACCACTTGATGGTGGACATGTAGCCGGTGCACTCTGGGAAGGTATCCGCAGGTTCTTTGCAAAGTTGTTTGGACGTAAGGATCCTGGTCCATTTGACTTGGCAAAGATGCTGCCTCTGACTTATGTAATGGTAGGTATTTTATTAGCAATGAGCGCACTGCTGATTTATGCAGATATAGTAAAACCTATTTCATTATTTAACTAGGTATTCTAGTTTATTAGCCTTTAACTAATAGCCTACATTAGCTAGAATGTTATTAGTTTGTTTTTAAGAAAGGTCAATTTATCGTGACATCAGTTAATCTTGGAATACCTGCTAGCCCTCCGCCAGTATTGGCTCCACGCCGTAAGACTCGCCAAATTCAAGTTGGTTCAGTTGGCGTTGGCAGTGAGAGTCCAGTTTCAGTGCAGTCTATGACTACTACAAAAACTCATGATATCAATGCTACTTTGCAGCAGATTGCTGAGTTAACTGCGGCAGGTTGTGACATTGTGCGTGTGGCTTGTCCTACTGATAAAGATGCAGAAGCTTTGCCAATTATCGCTATGAAGTCACAAATTCCGGTTATTGCTGATATTCACTTCCAGCCGAAATATGTATTTAAAGCTATTGAAGCAGGCTGTGGAGCAGTACGTGTAAACCCAGGTAATATCCGTGCCTTTGATGACAAGGTAAAAGAGATTGGCGAAGCTGCAGCAGAAGCTGGTACTTCAATCCGCATTGGTGTCAACGCAGGTTCTTTGGATAAGCGCTTGTTAAAGAAATATGGAAAAGCTACCCCAGAAGCTCTTGTTGAATCTGCAGTTTGGGAAGCTTCTTTGTTTGAAGAACATGGATTTAAAGATTTTAAGATTTCAGTTAAACATAATGATCCAGTAGTAATGGTTGAAGCATATCGTCAACTTGCTGAACGAGGAGATTGGCCACTACACCTAGGTGTTACTGAAGCAGGTCCAACATTTCAAGGTACTATTAAGTCTGCTACTGCTTTTGGATCATTACTTGCAGATGGTATTGGTGACACTATCCGTGTTTCACTTTCAGCTCCTCCTGTTGAAGAGATTAAAGTTGGTACTCAGATTTTACAATCATTAAACTTGCGTCCACGTAAACTTGAGATTGTAAGCTGTCCTTCATGTGGACGAGCTCAAGTTGATGTTTACAAACTTGCTGACGAAGTTACAGAAGGTCTAGAAGGCTTAGAAGTTCCGTTACGAGTTGCAGTTATGGGCTGTATTGTTAATGGTCCTGGTGAAGCCCGTGAAGCTGATTTAGGTGTGGCTTCTGGTAATGGTAAAGGGCAAATTTTCGTTAAAGGTAAAGTAATTAAAACTGTGCCAGAAGCAGAAATTGTTGATACTTTATTAGCAGAATCACGACGTATCGCAGCTCAAATGGAAGCCGAAGGTAAAATTTCTGAGAGCGGCACACCACAAGTTAATATCATGTAAGCTGTAATATTGTGGTTAGTAGTTTAACTTTGTGCAGAGGAAATAAGGAAATTATTAAGGGAATAAATGGCAGAAACTGAAATTAAGCCAATCGAACAAATCATAATTCGGGAGCAAATTGAACCCGAAAAATCCGAGGATAAAGAAATAAAATTTGACCTCGGTAAGCTTCTTTTGCCATATAAAAATCACTGGAAAGAGGCATTGTTATCTATAATCATTGGTCTATTTGTAGGTATAGGTGTTTCTCTTACCCAACAAAAAGTGTATTCTGCAAAATCAGTAGGCATTGTTACTGCAGGTAAGTCAGATAACTTGGCACTAGCTTCTTCAGGAGATATTCTTGCTAAATCACGTGCGGCAACATATGTAGATTTAGCTAAATCGCGTACTGTAGCTGAAGGTGTGATCCAAGACTTAAACTTACAAAATGTAACTCCTGAAGGTTTAGCATCACAAATTACTGCTACAAACACCACCTCTACTCCAAACATTAGTATTGTGGCTAAGGCTGGTACTCCTGAAGAATCTATGGACCTTGCCAATAGTTGGATTAAAGTATTGGGGCAAGAAGTATCACATATTGAAAATGATCAAACAGTAAATGTTAATAATGGTGGTCCTGCTCAGTCAACACAGTCATCCTCTAGTAGTTCTGATGGTACTGATGATAATGGTCAGTCTATTATTAAATTAGTTCCGAGCGTTACCGCAGGTTTGCCATCTGCTCCTATTTATCCAAGCAAAAAGCTATTTGGTGCAGCTGGTATGGGAGCCGGTCTAATTATCGGTATTATTTACGCATGGTACCAAGGTCAGTTTGATACTCGTATCCGTTCTCGTAAAGATGTGGAAGCTAATTTTGATACTCCAATTTTAGGTATGTTGCCTTTCGAAGAAAATATGGTGTTGGTAGACCCAATGGGTGATAAACGCGATTCACAGCGTGATAATTATCGCTTAGTTGAGTCTTTCCGTGAACTTCGTACTAACTTGCGTTATTCAAATGTGGACGAGCCACCTAGGGCAATTGTAGTTACATCACCTGCTCCAGGTGATGGTAAATCAAGTCTTGCAGCTAACTTGGCTATTACTATTGCTGCTACTGGTACTAAAGTAGTAATTGTTGACTGTGACTTGCGTCGCCCAGCACTAGTAAAGCGTATGGGACTAGTAGAAGGTACTGCTGGTTTAACTGAAGTACTTTCTGGGCAAGCTGAAGTTGCAGATGTATTGCAAGCTTATGATAAACGTGGCGATATTTTAGTACTACCTTCTGGTAAAGTTCCACCTAACCCTGCTGAGCTATTGCAGTCAAATGCGATGCGTAGATTGGTAAGTGACTTAAAAGAAGAAGCAATTTTGCTTTTGGATACTCCACCAATTTTGCCAGTAAATGATGCGCCGGTGCTAAGCCACCTTGCCGATGGTGCAATCATTACTATCTCAGCAAATAAGACTAAAGTTGAAGAAATTAAAGACAGTTTAGCTAATATGAAAAAAGCTGAGAGCGAAGTTCTTGGCTTGATTATTAACCGTATTCCTACCACAAGTTCTGATTCTCGTTACTACGGTTACTATTATGGTGGTAATGATAGCTACTATTACTATTATGGCGAAGACGAAGAATATTTCGAAGAGGAAGAGACAAATCCACTAAAGAGGCTATCAAAGCGTTTCAATGAGCATTTTGAAAAACCTAAAAACGGTGGCGAAAAATCTAGACGTTTTAGTCGTAAAAATAAAAAGGTAAAAGAAGAAAAACCAGAGCCTAAAAATGCAATTGAACCAAGCCCAATTGAGCGAGCTAAATCTGTTGATAAAGCTAAAGATGAGCGGGCTCAAAGATTATTAAACCAACAATTAAGTACTGCTAAGTCTCAAAAGCAAAGTAAGAAAATAACTAGTACTAGAATTGTGGAACAAAATAACGATAAAAAATAAAGGAATGGACTAAAGTTATGACTGAAATCCTTAGAATGTCGCAATTATTTGTTAGAACATTACGTGAAGATCCTGTAGATGCAGAGGTATTGAGTCATAAACTTTTAGTACGTGCCGGTTATATTCGTCGTGCTGCACCAGGAATATACTCTTGGTTACCTTTGGGACTCAAAGTTAAAGCTAATATTGAGAAAATTGTGCGTGAGGAAATGGAAGCTATTAATTCTCAAGAAGTACATTTTCCAGCTTTACTACCTAAAGAACCATACGCAAAGAGTGGACGTTGGGTAGAGTATGGCGATAACCTATTCCGTTTGAAAGATCGTAAAAAAGCTGATTACCTACTAGCTCCTACTCATGAGGAAGTATTTACTTTACTAGTTAAGGATATGTACTCTTCATACAAAGATTTACCACTTTCGTTATACCAGATTCAAGATAAGTATCGTGATGAAGCTCGCCCTCGTGCTGGTCTGTTACGTGGCCGTGAGTTTACTATGAAGGATGCATATTCTTTCGATATTGATGATGATGGCCTTGAAAAGTCCTATCAAGATATGCGTGGGGCTTATATTAAGATTTTTGATCGTATTGGTATTAAAGCTATCCCAGTTAAAGCAACATCTGGTGCAATGGGTGGTAGTAAAAGTGAAGAATTTTTACATCCTACCGATATTGGTGAAGATACTTATGTCCGAACTAAAGCTGGTTATGCAGCTAACGCAGAAGCTGTAGAGACTGTGGTCCCTAAAGATTTTTACCATGCGGACAATAAATTTGAGATAGTTGAGACTATTGATACTCCAACAATTGCTACTGCGGTAGAGCGTTTGCAAGAAAATGGCTATGATATTGAAGCTAGCGGTACTTTGAAGAATGTAGTTATCGCTGTTTCTCGTCCAGATGGCGAACGTGAAATCATGGCTATCGGTCTTCCTGGAAACCGCCAAGTAGATTTGAAGCGTGTGGAAGCTAATCTCAATATGGGCGAAATTGAAATAGAAAATGCAACCGATGCAGATCTTAAAAAGCATAATTTAGTTGCTGGTTATATAGGGCCTATTAATGTTGATGGTGAGCAATTCTTAGGAACTAAGGGTATTAGTGGCTTACGTTACCTTGTAGATCCACGAATTGTAGCAGATTCGTCTTGGGCTACTGGAGTAAATATAAAGGATAAGCACATCGTTAATTTAACTCATAATCGTGACTTCGACGTAGATGGTTTCATTGAATGTGCTCAGATTGAAAATGGCGATGCAGCTCCAGATGGTTCAGGAGAACTTGAACTAGCACGTGGTATTGAAATTGGTCATATTTTCCAGCTAGGCCGTAAGTATGCTGAAGTTTTGGGACTTAAAGTATTGGATCAAAATGGTAAGCAAGTTACCGTAACCATGGGCTCTTATGGTATTGGAATTACTCGTATTCTTGCTGCTGTAGCAGAAGGAACGGGAGATGATAAAGGGCTTTGTTGGCCTGCACACTTAGCTCCAGCTAAAGTACATATTGTCATGGCAGGTAAAGGTGAAGAAATTGTACAGACTGCAGAAGAGTTTGCTAAAGAGCTAAAGAGTATTGGAATTTCAGTACTGTTAGATGATCGTCCAAAGGTTTCACCTGGTGTTAAATTTGGTGACGCAGAATTACTAGGTATGCCTTATGTTCTGGTAGTTGGGCGTGGACTTAAAAAAGGTGAGGTTGAAGTCAGAGATCGTAAAGCTGGCACTGCTACTGAGATTAAGCTGAGTGAAGTTGTCAATTACCTGCGAAAACAGCTAAAAGACTAGCTTTTCTTTGTCCTTTATCCTGTTAACCGTTACTATTAAAAAGTGTTGTAAGTTTTTCGACAGAATTTAATATCGGTTACTAGGAAGGTAAAATCATTCAAACGAATCTTCATGAACTTATTGCTGAGACTGCAAAAGCAAATCGGCTTATTTTAGTTGATGCCAAATACTATGGGGAAGCTAATCAAAACTTCCTCGATATTGTTATTGATGCAGATAGGTTTGCGGCTATTACTCTAGATGAGATAGCTGATTTTAGTAATTCGCTTTCAAAGGCTCTTGATGAAGAAAATTTAATTGATAATGCCTATGAATTGCAAGTATTTTCGCCAGGTACAGATATGCCACTCACAGAAGAACGTCATTTCCAGCGAGCTCTTAATAAGATAGTGCTAATAACAAAAAAAGATAAAAAAATTATTCGAGGTATCTTGCTTTCAGCGGCTGAAGATGAATTAGTAATAGAACAAAAGAAACGATTTGAAAAAGGAAAAGCCCCTAAAAAGGGTGATATAGGAAAACTAAATATTAGCAGGGATGATATTGCTAATGTTATAGTAGAACTTCCAAATTGAATAATAAAAGAATTAACAATGAAATAAAAGGGGTGGTATTGTGGACTTAGATGCATTAAAGACTTTAGCTGACGAACGTGAGATTCCATTAGAATCTATTGTTCCAGCAATTGAAAAGGCAATTTTAACTGCCTACTATAAAACACGTGAATCTTCTCATGAGGCTAGATGTGAATTAAATATGAGTACGGGTGATGTCCATATTTGGGTTCCAGAACTAAATGACGAAGATAAAACTATCGGAGAATATGATGATACTCCGGAAGGCTTTGGTCGTATTGCTGCAAGTACTGCTCGACAGGTAATTTTTAGTAGTTTACGTGATATTGAAGATGGTCAGGTTCTTGGTAGTTTCAAGCAAAAAGCTGGGGAAGTAGTATCTGGAATTATCCAACAAGGTCCACATGAAGATATGGTGCTGGTTGATTTAGGTGATTTTGAGGCAATTTTACCGCCTTCAGAGCAAGTTCCAGGTGAAGATTATAGCCATGGTAAACGCATTCGTTGTTTAATTGTTGATGCCAAAATGGGCAATAAAGGTCCAGAGATTACACTTTCACGTTCACATCCAGATTTTGTACGTAAACTTTTTGCTTTAGAAGTTCCAGAAATTGTACATGGTACGGTAAAGATTATGGCACTAGCTCGTGAAGCTGGTTATCGTACTAAAATGGCCGTCAAGGCTACTGAAAAGGGATTAAATCCTAAAGGTGCATGTATCGGCGAGATGGGCTCTAGAGTACGTGCGGTAATGAATGAATTGAACGATGAAAAGATTGATATCGTTGACTATAGTGATGATCCAGAGAAGTTTATTTCACATGCTTTATCTCCGTCACAGGTTTTATCGGTTGATATTATTGACGAGGATACCCAATCAGCTCAAGCAATAGTGCCAGATTATCAATTATCATTAGCTATTGGTAAAGAAGGACAAAATGCTAGGTTAGCGGCAAAGCTAACAGGATGGCGGATTGACATTATCTCTGATATGGAAGCCATGAAGCGTTAATTATGTGTAGAATAGAATAAAGCGTGGGTTTAACTTCCGCTAAACCGATACGTACCTGTCTGGTGTGCCGTAAAAAAGGTAGCCGGCAGGAGCTTACCCGTATCGCATTAGTTAAAGAAGAATCTAGCTTTTATGCTGTAAAAGACTACACTAAGTCATTACCTGGCCGAGGTGCTTGGGTGCATGATAATGATGGTTGTTTTACAACATTACAACGTAAGAATGTGCTAAATAGAGCATTCAAGTTCGTTGGTCAGATAAATCTTGACCAACTTGAGAGTAAGAGTGGATAACGAAAATTATGGACAAGCAGTGAGTCTCTCACAATGAGTTCGGTAAAAGTGTAGATGATTCGCATCCTGTTTTGATGCGGATCAAGACAGGAGAAAAGTGGCTAAACTTCGAGTTCACGAGTTAGCAAAAGAACTGGGTGTGACCAGTAAAGAAGCAATCGCTAGATTAAAGGAGCTAGGGGAGTTCGTAAAATCGGCTTCCTCCACAGTAGAAGCTCCAGCGCAGAAAAAATTGCGCGAGTCTTTTGAAGCAGAGTTAAAAGCAAAAGCACCTGCTGAAGCAAAAAAGGCAACAGAAAAGACTTCAAGTAAAACAAAGCCAGTAGCTAAGAAGCCTGCTGCAAAAAAGACAACTACTGCAGCTAAACCAGTTGCAAAGAAGCCAGGTCCAAAGCCAGCAGCTAAGAAACAACCTATTGTTGAAAAAGACGAGTTAAAAACTCCACCAGCAAAACCTACTAACAATAAACCTGTTGCTACAGCGCCTGCAAAGTCAGCTGATACAAATCCTGCACCAGCAGCTAAAAAACCTGCTGCAAAACCAAGTGGGCCAAAGCCTATGGCACCTAAGCCATCAGCTTTGCGTAGTAAAGGTGGTCGTCCAGGCAATAATCCATTTGCTTCATCGCAAGGTATGCCAAAACCACGTTCAGGTCGTGGCGGTCGTCCAGGCAATAATCCATTTGCTTCATCGCAAGGTATGCCAAAACCACGTTCAGGTCGTGGCGGTAATAATGCTCCACGTCCAGGCGGTCGTCTAAATAATAAATCTAATGAGCGTAATAATAACCAAGGTGGTAACCGTAATAACCAGCGTAGGCAAGATAATAACAAGCCACAGCGTCAACAAGGTGCAAGCCCTTATAATAACAACCGTCCAGGTGGAAACAAACCATTCGGTGGCCCACCTTCTCAGGGTTTAAGTACTCCTACACGAGGTGGTTTTGGTAAAGGCGGCGGTCGTCGTGGTAATGCTGCCGGTGCTTTTGGTAAAGGCGGTAGTCGAGCTAAGCAACGTAAGTCGAAGCGCGAGAAGCGCCGTCAACAAATGGAACAAATGCAGATTCCAGGTTCACAAGGCACCACTATTCCAAAGGGTAATGGCGAAACTATTAGACTACGTCGTGGTGCAACTTTAACTGACTTTGCGGATAAGATCGATGTGAATCCAGCAGCATTGGTCATGATGCTGATGAAACTTGGCGAAATGGCTACTGCAACTCAATCACTTGATGAAGATACCTTTAAATTACTTGGTGATGAACTAGGATATACCGTTGAAGTAGTATCTGCTGAAGATGAAGATCGAGAGTTATTAGAATCTTTCAACATTGATCTTGAAGCAGAGGTTGCTACTGAGGATGAAAAAAACTTAGAATCCCGCCCACCTGTTGTAACAGTAATGGGGCACGTAGATCATGGTAAAACTCGATTATTGGATGCAATTCGACATGCAGATACTATTGAGCATGAACATGGCGGTATTACTCAGCACATTGGTGCGTATCAAATTCATCATGAGCATGATAGTCAAGATCGAGCAATTACTTTCATCGATACTCCAGGTCACGAAGCTTTCACAGCAATGCGTGCTCGTGGTGCTAAAGTGACGGACATAGCAGTATTAGTTGTTGCAGCTGATGATGGTGTGATGCCTCAGACTATTGAAGCATTAAACCATGCTCAAGCAGCAGACGTGCCAGTGGTAGTAGCAGTTAACAAGATTGACCGTCCAGGTGCTTCACCTGATAAGATTCGTGGTCAGTTGACTGAATACAACTTAGTGCCAGAAGAATATGGTGGTGACACTATGTTCATTGATGTATCTGCGCTTAAGGGCCAAGGTATTGATGAATTACTTGACGCAGTTTTCTTAACTGCTGATGCAGCAATTGAATTGAAAGCTAACCCAAAGAAAGAAGCCCGTGGTGTAGCTATTGAAGCAAACCTTGATAAAGGCCGTGGTGCGGTATCTACTGTGCTCGTACAACAAGGTACTTTGCATATCGGTGACAATATTGTGGCTGGTACAGCTCATGGTCGTGTACGTGCGATGTTTGATGAGCATGGTAATAATGTCAAAGAGGCTGGTCCATCTCGTCCAGTGCAGGTACTTGGGTTAACTTCAGTGCCACATGCCGGTGATGGTTTTATCGTCACTAAAGATGATAAAACTGCTCGTCAGATTGCTGAGAAACGTGAGACTGCTGAACGTAATGCAATTCTTGCAAAGCGTCGTAAGCGCGGTAGCCTTGAAGAACTTAACGCGGCAATTGCTGCTGGTAAGGTAGATACTTTAAGCTTGATTCTTAAGGGTGACGTTTCTGGTGCTGTTGAAGCATTAGAAGATGCACTACTTAAGATTGATGTTGGTGATGAAGTAGATGTTAGAGTAATTCACCGCGGTGTTGGTGCCATTACCATGAATGACGTTAACCTTGCGACAGTCGACAATGCTGTTATTATTGGCTTTAATGTTCGTGCAGCTGATCAGGTGGCTGAACTTGCTGACCGCGAAGGCGTGGAGCTACGTTACTACTCAGTTATTTACTCTGCAATTGACGATATCGAAGCTACTCTTAAGGGTATGCTTAAGCCAGAATATGAAGAAGTACAGCTTGGACAAGCTGAAGTTCGGGATGTTTTCCGTTCTTCTAAGTTCGGTAATATTGCTGGCTGTATGGTTAAGAGCGGTACAGTACGTCGTAATGCAAAGGCTCGTTTGGTACGTGATGGAGTGGTAGTTCAAGAAAACTTAACTATTGATTCACTGAAACGTTTCAAAGACGATGCCACTGAAGTTCGTGAAGGCTTTGAGTGTGGTGTCGGTCTTGGTAACTTTAACGATATTAAAGTTGATGACGTTATCGAAACCTTTGAGATGCAAGAGAAGCCTCGCGTCTAAAGAAAGGTCTAGGTAATATGTCTGAGAATCCAAGAGCTCGCAAGCTTGCTGATCAGATTAAGGAAATTGTTGCAGTAACTTTAGAACGTAAGGTCAAGGATCCACGTTTAGGATTTGTTACTATTACTGACTCTCGAGTTACCGGCGATTTGCAACATGCTACTTTGTTTTACACAGTACTTGGCAGTGAAGAGGAGTTAGCTGATACGCAGAAAGTCCTCAATTCTGCTAAAGGTATGATTCGTTCCGAGGTCGGGCGTAACGTTACAGTACGGTTAACGCCGTCATTAGAATTTGTGCATGATGCTTTACCTGAAACTTCTAGCTTTCTAGAAAGTAAGTTAGCTGAAGCTGCTGAACAAGATGCAAAAGTGCGCAAGCTTGCTGAAAAAGCAAAGTATTCTGGCGGAGAAGATCCGTATACTTCATAAGCTTATTTAACTTAAATAGTGGCTAGGGATTCCCTAGCCACTATTTGGCTTATAGGTCATGTTGTGTTGTTGGTTTGGGTGTGTTTATTGGTATGTGTTGAGTTATTTGTTGTTGGTTTTGTTTTGGTGATTTCGATGGTGTTGTTTAGGTTTTTCGGTCCTATTTGTTCTTGTTTTTTCTTTACTGGTTTTGGTTTTT